>CALWZE010000031.1 GCA_944385925.1 uncultured Clostridia bacterium | reverse complement strand
TGATTCTGGTAGGCATATTGGGCCGCAGGCAAAAGCAGCAAAGCCAGGTCTGAACCCCCTTAGCGCAAAGTGAACCCCCTAACGCCAAAGGGGGTTCATTTGTATCACAATTAGAGCCATTTTCCAGATGGACATTAATGAACACCTGCTTTTTCAAAGGCGGCTTTGCCGTAAGGGTGTGGCTGTGATGTCAAAACGAAGTGAAGAGAGTGGCAAACTGCCGCTCTCTTCTTTCTATTCTAAGCAGTATCGTTTAATCGAGATAAATTGATACTTGAGAAATTTATTTACCCGCAATTTTGGGACGCGCACTGCAAAATACCGTTTTGGGGATTTTTGAAAGCGATGCTCTTGCGGCTGTTTCAATTGCGTGCTTGTTTTTCATTATTGCGTACAGCTCGAATGGGTTTAAATGCACACAACTGCCTTATGATTTTACTTGCAATAAACATTTATAAATGCAATAGCGTTATTAAAACTAAAACGGAAGAGGTTATCTCTTCCGTTTTTAAATAAGGCGAAATTCAGTTGTGGTTAAATGGGTATTTATAATTTTATTGCAGAATTAAAATTGGAAAGCAAATCATAGAAAACCCAAAGCATTATGTATTTAGCGGGAATAAAATTTTAAGGAAAGCACGTTCTGCATAACTTGTGCTGTTAAAGCTGAAATAACGCCGATATCCATGCCCGTCATACAGTTTAAAGTCATTTGTGATACTTGTATGGTGTATTTCAGGATTTGCATGCTGCATGCAGCGAAAGTTCCCATTCGATTCTGTTCGATATAATATCTTTAGAAATGGTATTAAACAGCCATTTAAACTCTGTGTAATCAAAGCCATATTTTAAAAATCCAGTCCAAAGAGTAACTTTTTGTTGAAAATTAAGTATTTGCAGAGTATTCTCGCACTTTATATTTTCAAACAAGCTGCCATAACAAAAACAACTGTTTTGTGTCGGTATTGCAAGATTTTCCTCCATCAGAAAGACACCGTATTTCCAGTCCAAAGCCGTCACACCATTTTCCCAATCTGTTGCAGCAACCAAGGTATACAGAGTTTCTGACTGCTCGGAGGAAAGGCATTGGATCCTTAAACATAGCGATTGTATGGTGTCGGCCGGCTGGCCTGAAAGTGTTTTTTGAATTGCGTAAAAGTGTTGATTTTTTTCCTGCAATGTCAGCCATATTGTTTCCTGTGACAGTCCTGACGTGCCGAAGATATCAATTTTCCATTTTGCGCGAAGCAAGACAAGATATTCTCCAAAGACCTGCCAGAAATCATCTTCTGCAAAGGCAACATCATCAAACCAGACGTAAACTGTATTGTTTTCTGCATCTTCATGGCGGTAGGCCAAAGGGACCGTTTGAATCCATTGGCCTAACTGAAACAAGAACTCAAATATGCCTCGTGAAGCTTTGGTTTCTTCACGGCTTGGAGATGAAATTTCCGTTTGTTTGGCTGTAAAAAAGGAATGCATCTCCATCATAGCAATTTCTCCTTTCCGTTATATAAGGCCCATGTTTTGAGCAATTTCAATGTTGACCATCAAGACGTTGACAGTTTCTTCGCCGAAGACACCAAGAAATTTTCCGTCAGTATTGTTTTTAACGATGTCTCGAACCGTATCTTCGCTCAATCCGGATGCTTCTACAATTCTGGGAATCTGAATTTCAGCGGATTCGGGGGTAATATGAGGATCCAGGCCAGAACCAGAAGCAGTCAACAGATCAGTAGGAATATCTTCCCGTTTCACGTCGGGATTTTTTTCCAAAAATGCTTCAATATCTGCTTCCACACGTTCGGTCAGTACAGGATTGGAGGGAGCATAGTTATCGGAACCGGAACCGATTCCGGGAAACTCCGTTCCATCCGAATAATATTGATTCCCGTTTTCGTCCTCAGTATAGACATTGTAATGATAGGCAGACGGACGACTCCACATATAGTAATCCTCTGTAAATTCCTGCCCTACATATTTTGCGCCAACAGTTTGGCCGTTTACGGTAATGAGATTCCCGCCTGCTTGATTTGGGAAAATCAGCGCCGATAACCCGGTTAATAAGCACGGAAACAAGAGTCCGCAAATTAACATTAAAATAACTGTAACCACAACTGCTTGACGCGTACCTTGCAGTAAGTTTTTCAATGATTCTTTCATAGTACAAGCATCCTTTCTTAAAGTCCAAGACCAATTGAAGACAGAAGAGGAGCAATGAGCGTATCAATAATTTTTATTCCGATAAAGGGAGTGATCACGCCGCCCAAACCATAAATAAGCATGTTTCTTGCCAACATCTTTCCGGAAGACATGGGACGATATTTAACACCCTTCATAGCCAACGGGATCAGGCATGGGATAATAATGGCGTTAAAGATCAATGCGGACAAAATCGCGCTGTAAGGGGTAGTCAGGTGCATAATGTTTAAAACCTGAAGCCGGGGAATCGCCATCATGAACATGGCAGGAATAATCGCAAAATATTTGGCGATATCGTTTGCAATGGAGAAGGTTGTCAGGCTTCCGCGAGTAATCAGCAGTTGTTTGCCAATTTCCACAACTTCCAAAATCTTTGTAGGATCAGAATCCAGGTCAACCATGTTGGCTGCTTCTTTTGCGGCGGTGGTACCGCTGTTCATTGCGAGGCCGACATTTGCCTGAGCCAGGGCAGGAGCATCGTTTGTACCGTCGCCTGTCATGGCCACAATTTTTCCTTCGGCTTGTTCTTTCTTTATTACGCTGATTTTGTCCTCCGGTTTGCATTCTGCAATGAATCCGTCTACACCGGCTTCTTTGGCAATAGTAGCAGCAGTAAGCGGATTGTCACCGGTACACATGATTGTTTTTATCCCAATGGCACGAAGACGTTCAAAACGTTCCACCATACCGGGTTTTACAGTATCCTTAAGATAAATGACGCCGAGAATGCGGTCATTTTCACAAACAGTCAGGGGAGTACCACCCAGGCTGGAGATCTTTTCGACCTGTTCATGGAGATCCGCGGGGATTGCACCGCCCAGGGATTTGACGTACTGCTCAATAGCTTCCGCAGCACCTTTCCGAACTTTTGTACCGTCAGGCAGATCCACGCCGCTCATTCGAGTTTGAGCAGTAAATTCGATGAATTGCGAACCGGCAACCTCTTCACTGTTATCGCCCAAACGACGGGCAAGCTCCAGAGTGGATTTCCCTTCGGGAGTTTCGTCATGCAAGCTGGTGAGTGCTGCGCAGCGTATCAGATCGCTGCGGTTCGCGCCGCCTACAGGGAAGAAATCAGCGGCAAGGCGGTTGCCATATGTGATTGTACCGGTTTTATCAAGGATCATGGTATCTACATCGCCGCAGGCTTCCACAGCCTTACCGGACATAGCAATGACATTAAAACGGGTAACACGATCCATGCCTGCAATGCCAATCGCAGAAAGCAAGCCGCCGATGGTGGTAGGAATCAGGCAGACAGCCAGGGCGACCAGAGTAGAGGTTTGCAGCTGTACGCCGGAATAAAGTCCAATGGGGTACAGGGTTACGATTACAATCAAAAAGATGATGGTCAGAGATACCAGCAGAGTACTCAATGCAATTTCATTCGGCGTTTTCTTACGGGAAGCGCCCTCGACCAAAGCAATCATACGATCCAGGAAGCTATTGCCCGCGTCGGAAGTAATACGGATTTTCAACCAGTCAGATACGATCGTAGTGCCGCCGGTAACGGAGCAGAAGTCACCACCGGATTCCCGAACAACGGGAGCAGATTCACCCGTAATAGCAGACTCATCTACAGAAGCGATACCTTCAATGACCTCGCCGTCACCGGGGATAACTTCACCAGCGGAAACCATTACGATATCGCCTTTTTTCAGCTCGCTGGAAAGGACAATTTTTTCTGTGCCGTCTGCCAAAAGCAGACGTGCTTTTGTATCTCTCTGTGTTTTTTTGAGGCTTGCTGCCTGTGCTTTGCCACGGCCTTCTGCAACAGATTCAGCAAAATTAGCAAACAAAACTGTGACGAATAAAACGACGCAGACGATGATATTGTAAGCTCTCAAATTGGTTCCGCCGCTGACATCACCAAACATTCCCGGGAAAAAGGAAAGAAGCAATGTAATGAAACAGCCAATTTCGACCACGAACATGACAGGATTTTTCATCATGTATATGGGATTTAACTTTTTAAAGGATCCGATAACTGCCTGACGAAATATTTCAGGGGTAATCAGCTTCTGATTCTTTTTACGCATATTTGTTCCTCCTTACGCCCAAAGGGTTAAATGTTCCGCAATCGGGCCAAGCGCGAGTGCCGGTAAAAATGTCAGCGCTGCAAATATGTATACAACAAACACCAAAATCACTGCAAAACTTGCATTATCAGTATGCAGAGTACCCGCAGAGTCGTTGACAAAACGCTTTTTCATCAAAGATCCTGCAATTGCCAATTGAATTACAATGGTGAGATAACGGCCGAAAAACATGGCAAGACCTGTGGTGATATTCCAGAACGTTGTGTTGTCAGCTAAGCCTTCAAATCCGGAACCGTTGTTTGCGGCAGCAGAAGCGTACTCATAAAGCACCTGAGAAAGTCCGTGAAATCCAGGATTTGTAATTCCTTCAATTCCGGCCTGGGTTCCAACTGCCAAAGCAGAAAATGCCAGGATCAACAGCGGATGAATGATGATGCACAAAGCCGTCAATTTCATTTCCCGGCCTTCAATCTTTTTGCCCAGATATTCCGGTGTTCGACCGATCATCAGGCCGCAGATAAATACTGCCAAAATCGCATACATGATCATGTTCATGAGTCCAACGCCTTTGCCGCCAAACACAACGTTGAGCATCATGTGAAGCATCGGGATCATACCGCCCAAGGGGGTTAAGGCATCATGCATGTTATTAACAGTACCGGTTGTGAAGGAGGTTGTAGTCGTTGTAAACATTGTGGATTGGGCAATGCCAAATCGCACTTCCTTGCCTTCCATATTGCCCATAGACTGGCTTAAGCCAACATCCGCAAGTGCAGGATTTCCCTGACTCTCCGCCCAGAAGCAAACGGAAAGACCAATCAGGAAAATAATACCCATAGCAGCGAAAATGCTGCGGCCCTCACGTCCATACATCCAAACTGTAAAATTTTTGCGGGCCTTTTTCTGAGCACCAAATGCTTGTTCGGTATCCAGATCATCTTTTGCCTGTGTCTTTTCGCGCTTGCGGTCACGCACCATTTTGCCAAAGGTGATAACACAGGCGCCCGGCAGCAGCATCATGGAATAAAGTTCAATGAGATTCGTAATTATGGTTGGATTTTCAATAGGAGTACTGGAGTTTGCAGCCAAAAATCCACCGCCGTTTGTGCCCAAGTGCTTGATGATTTCCAATGCTGCAACAGGACCCATTGCAATGACCTGTTTTGCACCTTCAATGGTATCAACCACAACATTTCCGGAGAAATTCTGCGGAACACCCTGCCAAACCAGCAGCAGTCCGCCTATAATGGAAAAGGGGAGAAGAACTCTTGTTATAATGCGAACCAAATCCGCAAAAAAGTTTCCTACATTGTCTTTTGTTTTTCCGGCCAAACCGCGGATAAATGCGATACAGGCAGCATATCCGCTTGCCGCGGAAACAAACATCATGAATATAATGACCAACATCTGAGATAAGTAGGATAATCCAGACTCACCGGAATAGTGCTGAAGGTTGGTGTTGGTCATGAAACTGATAATCGTATTGAAGGAGAGTGATTCTTCCATCCCGCCGATTCCGTTAGGGTTGAAAAAGGCGATACTTTGTACTCTCAAAAGAATGTATCCCAGAAGAATCATTACGCCGTTTGTTGCAAGCAGCGCCAGAGCGTATTTTTTCCAGTTCATTCCGTTTTGCGGCTTAATACCGCCGATCTTATAGATGACGCCATCCACTCGATCAAAAACCGGATCGGCAAACGTGTGTTTTCCGGCAGCAATATGATAAACATAAATGCCTACCGGCACTACCATTATCAGATAAAGAATAATGGTTAATATAATTTGTAGCATGATATTTTTCTCCTGCTGGTTTTAAAATTTTTCCGGGTGTACCAATGCATAGACTAAATATCCACCCAGCAGTAAAACAATAATTCCAAGAACAATCATGTTCTTTCCCCCTTATTCATTTCGATCCACTTGCTTTTGGCACCAGCGGACAAATAACCAAACAAGCCCAAAACAACCTGCCAAAATTGCGATCATGATAAAATCCATCATAAGGATTTCCTCCTCCTTGTTTTTACACGAGATATTGTAGCGGCTTTGCTGTGAAAGTTGCCTTAGCGTTTTTGACATCAGATAAAGATTGCATTAAGAAAGCGTCTGACCTGCTGGGGCCGGACGCTTTCGATTGTATTTGGTTTTATTGGTTGTTCGACGAATAAAAATAACGTTGCCCATTTACATAAAATGGGCAACGTTATTAAAGCATCTTAATGTTTATACCTTTCTTTATTGCCTTATCATTCGATACCCCACACCAATATGGGTTTGAATATATTGAGGAGCCGAGGGATTTTGCTCAATCTTTTTACGCAGGGTGGCCATAAATACCCGCAAAGAAGGCGTGTCCGATGCGCATGGACTTCCCCAAACCTCTTTTAAGATATAATTATGGGTCAAAACCTTCCCGGTGTTTTTTGCGAGGACACAAAGCAGTTTGTATTCAATAGGCGTCAAATGAATTTCTTTTTCATCCATATATGCACACCCGGAAGCAAAATCAATGGTCAAATCACCGTTGCGGTACACACTGGTTTGTACCTGGGAAGAAGTTTCATCTGTTCTGCTTCTGCGTAAAGCCACGCGAAGGCGGGCCAAAAGTTCGTCAATACTGAATGGCTTTGTCAAATAATCATCCGCCCCGGCATCCAACGCTTCTACCTTGTCCTGATCCTCACTTCGGGCGCTTACTACGATAATGGGCACATTACTCCAACCGCGAACTTTTTGGATAATTTCAACGCCGTCCATATCGGGCAATCCCAAATCCAAAATAATCACATCCGCGTTATAGGAAACTGCGTCCAAAAGCGCACCTGTTCCGGTTTTCGCAGTATGATACTGATAATCCTGTGTATCTAAAGTCGTTCTTATCAGGTTTGTAATAGCAGGATCGTCCTCTATCACAAGGATCTTTGGCTTATACATGATCGAAATTCACTTCCTCTAAAGGTAATGTAAAGGAGAATACCGCACCATGGGGATTATTGTCGCTGACAGAAATTTCTCCGCCATGCGCGTCTACAATAGATTTGCATAAACTCAATCCCAGACCTAACCCTCTGCGGCTGTCCGCTTTGCCGATATCCGCAGTATAAAACATATCAAATAAATGCAGCTTCGCTTCATCTGAAATGCCTGGTCCGTCGTCTGCAATACAGACGCGAACCATTTTATTGTCCTTTTGAGCTGATAAACGGATATGAGAGCCTTTCGGTGTATACTTGATGGCATTATTTACAATATTGATAATCACTTGAACAATCAAACGTGCATCCATTTTCGCCATCAAAAGATCGTCCGCAAGATCTACAGATATCTCATGCTCGGATGCTTTTCGATCTACATGCGAGATTGCCTCACGAAATACATCGTCGATCAGTTCCGCATTCATCTGAAGATGCATCGTACCATTATCGATTCGGGTAATGGACAAAAGATTTTCTGTAAGGTTTACAAGCCACATCGAGTCATCATAGATAGAGCTATATATCTCCTGTTTTTTGCTTTCATCCAACAAAATGCTTTTTTCCATTAAAACGCCCGCATTTCCGCTAATACTGGTAAGCGGTGTGCGAAGGTCGTGAGAAATCGCCCGCAACAAGTTGGAACGAAGACGTTCTCTCTGGGTTTCCATTTCAATCGCTTGTTTCTCAGCCCGAAGTCTTCGGCGTTCCAGAATTAATCCACATTCGTTTAAAAGGGAAATCAGCAGGTTTTTCTCAAATACATCCAATGGCGGATAGTATTTTGATGGAATTCCAATCACGCCCATGACTTCCTGATTGCCGCGGACAGACAAATATAAATTTTGCGCATGGGATAATGTGTTTGTGGTGGCTCCGGCGTGCTTGTTGTTTTTTACAACCCAGTCAGCGACGCCGACTTCTTCGGCAGTCATTGCTCCAATTAATTTATTTGCTTCTGACTGAGGACAAACCTGAAATTCCGGTTCTTTTCCCTTAACTGCTAACGAATACAAAATCGGCCTATCCAAAAGCGCTCTTATCTGTTCTGCTGCAAGAGCAATAATTTCCTGCTCATCCCTCCCTTGCTGCATCTTTTGACTGCTGTTCATCAGAAGTTCCATATAGTAAGCTTTTTGAGCAGATTGACGAGCTTGTTTTTTTACACGAGTTGCCAACGAGCTTGAAATGATACTTGCTGTCAGCATAATTAAGAAGGTAACCGGATAATCAGGATCGGTAGCATGCAATGTAAATCTTGGAACGGTAAAAAAGAAATTAAATGAGACAACGCTAATTAAGGAGGCCAGCGCTCCATACAATTGACCATGCGTCCAAATTGCGGTCAGCAAAACGCCCAAGACATACACAGTGATAATATTCGCTTCCCGAAGACCCGCGGTGTAAAACCCAAAACTAATGATTGTTGCACAAAGTGTAATCAGCACAACTTTCATCAGATCAATCCATCTGAATTTTGGTTCCTCTTTTCGGAGCAAATTAAATTTTTTCTTGTAAAGCGGCTGAGCGTCCGGAATGATATAAATATCAATATCCCCAGCCAATTTCGTCAATTTGTCGGCTAATGTTTTACTGCGTAAAAATATTGTTGATTTGTGATTCGTTCTTCCCAGAACAATTTTAGTTATTCCGCTTACCTTTGCATATTCCGCAATCTGTACTGCCGGGTCTTCACCATAAACAGTGGAAATCTGAGCGCCTAATTGTTCTGCAAGACGAAGGTTATCCCGCAACCTTTTCAAGCTTTCCCCCTTCAATTCCTTTGTTTCGGGAGTTTCAACAAATAAAGCCGTAAATCCGCTGTGAAAAGCCTCGGCCATGCGGGCGGCAGTTCGGATTACTTTGGCATTGGAGGGGGAACTGGAAAGACAAATTAAAATATGCTCTCCTGCTTTGGCGACCGTTTCATTTCCGCTTTTTTGAGCATTTCGGCTTAATCGATCAGCGGTACGGCGCAATGCAATTTCACGAAGTGCTGCCAGATTATCTCTTGTAAAAAAATGATTGAGTGCACGAGAAGCCTGATTTTTGCGATATACTTTTCCAGATTGTAATCGAGCGATTAAATCATCCGGTTCAATATCAACCAGTTCCACTTGATCTGCAGAGTCAAACACAGAATCGGGAATTCGTTCGCTGACTGCGACCTGGGTAATGGAGGCCACCAGATCATTCAGGGATTCCAAATGCTGAACATTAACCGTTGTATAGACATCGATGCCTGCCCGCAAAAGTTCTTCCACGTCTTGATAACGTTTTGCATGACGACAACCTGCCGCATTGCTGTGTGCTAACTCATCCACAAGTACTATTTGGGGATGACGTTTGAGTGCGGCATCCAAATCGAATTCTTTGAGTGTGATCCCTTTATAATCAATTTCTTTGTTGGGCAGCTGTTCGAGTCCTTCAAGCAGTGCAAGCGTATCGGGTCTGGTGTGACGCTCAATGTATCCAACTATGATATCGATTCCTTGCTTTTGTGCCTGATGTGCCGCTTCAAGCATAGCATAGGTTTTGCCGACGCCTGCTGCATACCCAAAGAAAATCTTCAAACTTCCTTGCCTTTGATTATCCATATGCTCTTTATAAGCAACTTCCATATTTTCCAATATTGCATCACCCTATTTCTCTACTCTTTTTCATTATACCATTTTCAGAGTTTTTGTGATGCAAAGAAGGCGTCTGCGGCATTAAGATTGTATTAAGATGATAAGTCCAGCTCTCCTTGATCTTATAATAACGCTTGGCATCCCCCCAGATCTTAACAGTTTGGCACCAAAGACTTATGAAACCTGATGCTTAGCAAATGCGCGGCGAGAGACACCTGCTCCAATTCCCAGAAAAGACAGTGCTGCCGGGATTGCCCATATCGCATATAACATACCGTTGCTCATTTGTTCCACTGACAAAAGTGAAACGGCCAGCGCGTGATAGACAGGAAGAAGCCCGACCAATCGGAACAATGGATTTACTTCTGTGATCGGCAGCAGAACGGGAAAGAGAAAAATTGCCATCGCCGCAACCAAAGCTATGATCTGATTTTTACTGATTGCAGATAGGAACAGTGTAATTCCAGTAACGCTAAGCGTACAGGTAAACGCCAGCAGAATTTGATATTTGAGCAGCGTACCGCAGGTGATATTAAAAGGAATAAACGCTTCCACATAGCCACTGGGGGCAAATAGAATACTGCAATCCAATCCTTCTGTTCCGTAAAAGACAAGAGCAAGAAGCAGATTAAAAGCCGCTGTCAGCGTGGCAGCGAGAATGGCAGTGATAATACCTGCGACCACTTTTGCGGCAGCGCATTTTGTTTTGCCGTACTTGCTTGTCAATATGATATTGTCAACTCCTTCATACTCGCCGGAGAAAATCGGAGCCAGCATGATGATATGCTTATGTGCTGGAAACCGGAAATATCATTTTGGAAGGGCCGGCAGCAGAACTTCGAAACGATGAGCGGGTCCGCAAAGCTTACCTCGGCCAGAAATAAGGGAGGAAAATCTGATGAAAAAAATTATGAATCAGGCGGCGGACTTTGTGCAGGAAACCTTGCAGGGAATTGTGGCCGCCTATCCGGATAAGCTGCGGCTTTCAGAAAAGGACGGGCGGGTCCTGCTTTCCAATTATCCAAGGAAACCGGGAAAGGTCGGTATAGTGACCGGCGGCGGCTCCGGGCATCTGCCGGTGTTTCTGGGCTATGTCGGAGATGGAATGGTGGATGGCTGCGCGGTGGGGAATGTCTTTGCTTCACCATCCTATCAGACAATGGCGGAAACTATCCGTGCCTGCGACGATGGGGCCGGTGTTCTTTGCCTTTATGGCAATTATGGCGGCGATAAAATGAATTTCAATCAGGCATGCGAGGACGTGGAATTTGACGATATTCCCACCCGGAGTGTCCGCGGCTGCGACGATGTTGCGTCGGCGCCGAAGGGTGAGGAAGAAAAAAGACGCGGCGTCGCAGGAATTGTATATGCCTATAAAACAGCGGGCGCTGCGGCAAAGCGGGGAATGGATCTGGATGAAGTCGCCCGCGTTGCGCAAAAAACGGTGGAAAACACCAGGACGATGGGCGTGGCGACCTCTGCATGCATTGTCCCGGAGGTAGGAAAGCCGACCTTTTCCATTGCCGATGACGAGATGGAAATCGGTATGGGTATTCATGGAGAGCCGGGAATTGAAGTTCGTAAAATGATGTCCGCAGATGAAACGGCACAGCTGGTAATGGATCGAATCCTGGCAGATATGCCGCTTGCCTGCGGTCAGAAGGTATCGGTGATGATAAACGGCTTGGGAGCGACTCCTTTGGAGGAACTGTTCATCGTTTATCGCAAGGTCGCTGGAATACTGGACCAACAGGGTGTTTCGATTGTAATGCCCCATATCGGAGAGTTTGCGACTTCTATGGAGATGGCGGGGTTTTCCGTTACGGTTTGTCTGCTGGATGAAGAACTGGAAGAGCTGCTGCGAGAGCCTGCAATCACGCCGTTTTACACCAACTTAAACAAATAACCGGAGGGCAGAAAATGGATGCAGGATCTGTAAAAGTTGCTTTTGATGCAATTAGCAAAAAGATCGCGCGAAACGTTGATCTTCTGACCGAACTGGACCAGAAAAGCGGAGACGGCGATCTTGGCGTTTCGATGAAAAACGGATTTGAAGCAGCGTCCCGATTTGTAGCGGGCAGCGAGGAAAAAGATGCAGGCCGCCTTCTCAATGCCGCGGCCGATGCTTTTAACCGTGAAGCGCCGAGCAGTTTGGGCACAATTCTGGCATTTTTTATGAAAGGCATGGCACGGCGGCTGAAGGGAACGGAAAGCTTTGCGCTGCCTGAGCTTGCAGGTGCGATGCAGGCGGGAATAGAAAACGTGATGAACAAGGCCGGATCAAAACCGGGAGAAAAAACGGTTTTGGACGCGCTTTGCCCGGCGGTTCAGGCGCTGGCCAAACAGACTGAGGACGATGCGGCTGCGTTTTCTCAGGCAGCGAAGGCGGCTGCGGACGGATCAGAAGCCACCAGGAGTATGAAAGCGGTCTGGGGCCGCGCTGCCTACTATGGCGAAAAAAGTATCGGTTTGCTGGATGGCGGTTCGGTAGTCGGACGGCTGATATTTGAAGCTTTGGACGAAGCTGTCCGTGAATAAGCAAAAGCATCAGCGAAAAAGGCGCATTCCGGCAAAAACGCAGAATGCGCGCAGACACAGTTGCACAATTTGACGCCCGAATAAACCCGACAGGCGGCTGGAATGTTTGATCCAGCTGCCTGTCGGGTTCAGTGCTGCAAAATATTTTGTGCAGCAAATTTATTTGTTTTATAAACGCAAACGATAAAGTCAATACTTTTTGAAGTTATGGGAACTCAAAACCATACCCCCATGCGGAAAACAGGCAGAAGTCTCTGTTTTCCGAGGCATATAATCGGAAGCTTTCAAGCCCGGTAAAGCTTCCGACAAAAAGCGTTTGTATGCGCTTTTAGCCGCACAGCTTGTTTTCAAAAAATAAGTTTCTTTTACTCTTTTTCAAAATAACAGAAACCGATTGCGCCGGGACCCGCATGGGTGCCGACCGTGCTGCCGATCATATAGCGGCCTGCGCCGCTGTCCTCCAGACCAAGCGCCGCAGCCAACTGGTCAAGCGCGGCTGCGTTGTTGGTGTGCACAAACTGGAAAGGAAGGGAAGGATCAAACGGATGCTCTTCCAGAATCAAGCGTTTGAGCTCCGCAATGGCAGCGGGTACGCCGCGGGTTTTGGAAAGATTGTGCACAACGCCATCCTGCACCGAAATGATCGGCTTGATTCCGAGAACGCTGCCGATTGCGCCGGACACGCCGGAAAGCCGGCCGCCTTTAACAAGATACTTCAGCGTATCGATCATCGCAAAAATGCGCACACGGCCCTTGATTGCGTCCAGACTTTGGGCAATCTCCTGACCGGATTTTCCGGCGTCCCGCATTGAGACTGCCAGCCGTACCAGCAGCGCAAGACCGCCGGTCACGTTAAGAGAATCGACAACATAAATATCGCTGCGCTTGGACATTTCAGCGGCCGCGAGTGCCGACTGGCAGGTGCCGCTGAGTTTTGAGGAAATGGTGAGTACGACGATTTCCTCATCGGGATACCGTTCAAACCGCTCCATGTATTCGCCGATGCTCAGAAGAGTGGTCGTCGGCAGGGCCTCGCTTTTTTCAAGCCGCGCGTAAAACTCCTCATCCGTGATCTCGCGCTTATCCGCAAAACTTTCATCGCCGAAATTTACCCGCAGCGAGATCATGTCCACGCCCAGTTTTTCAAGTTCCTGCAACGGCAGATCGCAGGTGCTGTCCGTAATAATTACCGCCATGGTTATACCCCTTTGTTATTTTGCGTACTGTTCAAAGAAAGCCGCTAATTTGTCCAGCGATTCGCACAAAGTTTCAAGACTGGCCTCGTCCAGCTGCTCGCCGGCACGTTCGATCATGTCCTGATGAAAACGTTCGTGCTGTTCGTTTGCAAGCCGTCCGGTCTCGGTCGGTTCAATCAGGACGACACGGCGGTCGCCCTCTTTCCCACGCCGGACGAGATACCCCTTTCGAACCATCGTGTTAACCGCTGTTGTGAGCGCGCCGACCGAAATGCACAGCCGCGCCGCAATGTGCGACATGGTGTTTCGACCGTCCCGGAGAAGCTCGGTGACTGCTTCCAGTATATGAAGCTCTTTGACCGACAGATTTCCAATCCCCGATTGAAGCAGCGCGCGCTCCTCCAGGGTTTGAATTGTGTTATAGGTCCGTACAAAAAAAGTGTTCAGACGTTTGCTCTGTTGCTCTGTCATCCCGGCATCTCCTTTTCACTTAAAATGATTTTAAGTTAAAACATTTTTACATGCAAGATATTTTCGGCTTTTCATAAAAACAAACAACACGAACAAAAACAGAAGACTTTTTTTGTTCGTGTTGCCTTAAATTTATCAAACGCCGGTCATATCAAAATCAGGGATAAAATCCGGACCGGCTGCCTCAAGGTCCTGAATAAACCCGTCTTCCCAACCGGAGCCAAACAGATAGTCCTGCGCCGCTTCATATTCCTGCGGCGAAAGAGGGCGGCTGATCTCGGGATAGGCTGAAAGATCGCCGATCGGCGTGTATTGGGCCATCAGACTGAACAGGACTTCGCCGTCTTGAAAGGTATTGCGAATCCAGTCGATCACACCAAAAGTGTTTTGCAGGTTTCCGGGCAAAATGAGGTGGCGGATGAGGACGCCGCGCTTGAGCAGGCCGTCCGCATCCAGCTGTACAGGACCGGTTTGCCGGTACATTTCGAGAATTGCCGCCTTGGCGGCTTCAAAATAGTCCGGCGAATGGGAATAGCGGGCAGCCGCGGCCGGATCGCTGTATTTTAAATCAGGCAAGAAAACCTGCACCGCGCCTTCCAGACGTCGCAGCGTCTGCGGCCGTTCGTAGCCGCTGGAATTCCAAACGACAGGAATTCGCGGTTTGCCCAGCGAAAACGCGGACAGGATAGCCTCGGTATAATGAGTAGGCGTGACAAGGTTCAGGTTGTGTGCGCCCTGCGCGGCGAGCTCGCCGAAAATCGCCTGGAGACGCTGCGAATCAACGACTTTTCCTGTCATGCCGCGGCTTATGTCCGCATTTTGACAAAATACACATCCAAGCGAACAGCCGCAGAAAAAGATTGTGCCGCTGCCGCGCGTGCCGCTGATGCAGGGCTCTTCTCCAAAATGCAGCGCGGCCCGGGCGATGCGCGCCGTCGTCTCACAGCCGCAGGCACCGCCGGGCTTGTCCGCTGTGCGTTCAGCACGGCAGCGCCGCGGGCATAGTTCACAGATCAAAGCAGTTTCCTCCCCACAGCTTAAAGCGGACCGCCTGTCAGAAGCGCATAGCTCTGCCGGACAATCGCCTCGGCGTTATCCGCAAAGCCATCCCGCATTTTCTGCGCGTCCGCCATGGTGGGTGCGAGCAGTTCAAGGGAGAAAATCTCACCGTCTTTGTCGCTTATCGAACAGCGCAGCTTGTAGCTGCCGTTATCCAACTTGAAAATTTCGGCCCGGTTTGCGTTTTTGTTAGAGCTGCGGCGGGCATAGACGAGCGCCTGGCGAACCACCCGCTCCCGCACGGTCAGCGCGACGTCGGAGGCGAGCAGCGCGGCGGTCTCCCGCCCGCGGGGAGTTATGATGAACATGCCGCGCTCGTCCTGCGCGATATGACCGGTGCTCAGCAAATCGGAAAGCGCATCGGCGCACTCGAAATAATTGGCGTATCCGCGGCCGGACAGCGACTCGAGAAGATCCTCCCGCGCAATGGGAAGTTCGATCTCGCAAAGCACATGGCAAATCAGAATTTTTATCTCGGAATTGGCGGTTAATCCGCCGGGAACAACGCCGGCGGTGAAGGTATCCTGCGCCATATTCTTCATCTCCTTTGCAAAAATATCCGGCGCACCAGCCGGATGCGCCGGAACGAAACCTCAAACGCAAAACTGCGTCATTTATAATAACTACTTTAGTTTGGATTATACCATATTTTGCGTTCGGATGCAAAATGTCCGGGATTTAAAACAGGATTTTGGGGACGGATCGGTTCATTGCTCAAAGATGGTCTCAATTTTTTTTGCACACCCGCCGGGAGAATAGCGGAAAGCGTCAATGTGATTGCCGGTAAAGAAATAGGAGAAGTTGGCGATCGATCCGGGGTCGCGTTCAAAACAGTCCACAATAATGAGCTTGATTTTCATGCGGTCGGGCAGAATACTCTTGATGTAGACGCTGGCGCCCAACCCGGGCCTGGCTTTTCCGCAAGGCTCCGCAAGCCCCGCAAGATTCGGGGTAAGCTCGACAAAAACCCCGTAATTCTCCACCGAGCGCACCGTGCCGTAGACGGTCTCTCCTGCGCTGAACAGGGAGGCGTTCTGTTCCCAGCTGCCCAGCAGCTCCTTATGCGTAAGCAGCAGCCGGCCCATATTGTCGATCGATTTTACCGCGCAGCGCAGATCCATACCGGAAAAGATCCGTTCGGACGGGTGACCGATGCGGGAAACCGAGATAAAGTCGATGGGCAGCAGCGCGCTGATTCCGCACCCGACGTCGCAAAAGCAGCCGAAAGATTCAAGATGCGTCACGCGGCAGTCGATGACGTCGCCGGGAACCAGCCGGGAAAGGTAGGCGTCCTGGCAGGAGGCCTGCACGGCGCGGCGGCTCAGCAGGGCAATCGGCTTTCCCTGTTCGTCACGGGAAAAACCGGTAATAATAAAGCAGACCGGTTTGCCGACACGGGAAATCGCCGTAATATCCCGCGCGGCGCTTTGCGGCGGACTGAGCGCGCATTCAGAAAAGGGGATTATCCCCCGCATACAGCCAAGATTGACGATCAGGTTTTTGTTGTTGTCGAAGACGACGGCGCGCTGTTCCAAAACAGCGCCGCAGGCCATCGCACGCTCAAGCGAAGCGGGGGAGCTGAGCCATTCGCGGTTTGCTTTGGTATCGATCAGAGAGCCTTCACAGAAGAATCTGTCCATTGCTGCGTTCCTTTCCATTTGTACTCTCTAATCTATATGCAGCCGCCTTTGCGTAATTTCGTTGCGCAGTTGGGGAAAATGATATATAATACAGCAAAGTGGGCGCTTGCGGATGAAGCGCCGGAGAGGAGCCGGACCGGATGGATATTCAGGTCAGGGATCACATACTGGTAAAGAAACCGCACCCATGCGGCAGCCGCGAGTTCGAGGTGCTGCGCG
Organism: uncultured Clostridia bacterium; assembly: GCA_944385925.1. Taxonomy (GTDB): domain Bacteria; phylum Bacillota; class Clostridia; order Oscillospirales; family Ruminococcaceae; genus CALWZE01. The sequence continues at coordinate 7,699 of CALWZE010000031.1, read as the reverse complement.
TTGGGATGGATTTCAAGATCAAATGTACCGGATGCGGGCATGAGATCATGATTCCGCGGGCAAAAATAGAAAAGAATATTAAGAAAGTCATTTCGAACAGGGAAGAATAAATGTTTGAAAAACTCAGGGATGTCGATAAACGCTATGAGGAGGTCGGCAATCTTCTTGCAGATCCGCAGGTGCTTGCGGACAATGCCCGTTATCGCGCGCTGAGCCGGGAATATAAGGAGCTTGGCCCGCTGATCGAGACCTTTCGGGAATATGAAAAAACGCAGGCGGCACAGCGGGAAGCGGCCGGTATTCTGGAGGAATCCGGCGCCGACCGTGAGCTGCGGGAGATGGCGCAGATGCAGCTGGAGGAATCCCGCGCACACGCCGAAGAACTCGCGCAGCAGCTCAAATTGCTGCTTTTGCCCAAAGATGAAAACGACAGCAAGAACGTGATCGTCGAGATTCGCGGCGGCGCCGGCGGTGAAGAGGCGGCGCTTTTTGCGGCCGTACTTTATCGTATGTATTCCATGTATGCGGAAAGCAGGCGTTGGAAAAGCGAGATTCTGGGCGCGAACGAAACCGAACTCGGCGGCTTTAAGGAAATAAGCTTCCTGATCGACGGCGAAGGGGCTTACAGCAGGCTGAAATTTGAAAGCGGGGTGCATCGCGTACAACGGGTTCCCGAGACCGAGACGCAGGGGCGCATCCACACTTCTACCGTCACGGTAGCGGTTTTGCCTGAGGCAGAAGAGGTCGAGCTGGAACTTGATCCCAAAGATTTGCAGATCGACACCTTCCGCTCTTCCGGCGCGGGCGGCCAGCATGTTAACAAAACTTCATCCGCCATCCGTGTCACCCACTTGCCAACCGGTATGGTTGTGGAGTGTCAGGATGAGAGGAGCCAGTATAAGAACAAGGACAGGGCGTTGAAAATCCTGCGTTCGCGGCTGCTTGAGCAAAAACAGCGCGCGCAGGATGATGAAATTGCCGCGGCACGTCGCGTCCAGGTTGGAACAGGGGATCGGAGCGAGCGCATACGGACCTACAATTATCCGCAGGGGCGTGTTACCGATCATCGGATCGGCCTGACCCTCTATCGCCTGGAGCCGGTGCTCAATGGGGATTTGGACGAAATTATTGATGCGCTGATCACCGCCGATCAGGCCGAAAAGCTTAAGGCGCAGGAGTAAAGCTATGGAAACGCAGTTAATAAAACTGACAGAGGAAAACAGTGAAGAAGCCATCGCGCAGGCAGCCAAGCTTCTTCTTGAAGGGAAAATCGTCGGCATTCCGACCGAAACGGTTTATGGTCTCGGCGCAAACGCCTATGATGCGGCGGCTGTGCGGGAGATTTTCAATGTCAAGGGACGTCCGCAGGACAATCCGCTGATTGTGCATATCAGCGACCTGATGATGCTCAATTCGATTGTAAAGGAAATCACGCCGGAAGCGGCTGCGCTTGCCAGGCGTTTCTGGCCGGGGCCGCTGACCATTGTACTGCATAAAACCGAGCGGATTCCGGATGTTATAAGCTGCGGCCTTCCGACCGTTGCGGTGCGTATGCCGGTGCATCCGGTTGCAAGCGCCCTGATCAGAAAGGCGGGCGTGCCGGTGGCCGCGCCGTCGGCCAATCTTTCCGGCCTTCCGAGCACGACCACCGCGCAGCATGTATACGACGATTTAAAAGGGAAAATCCCGATGATTCTGGATGGCGGTCCCTGCGACGTCGGCGTGGAGAGCACGGTAATTTCCCTGACGGGGGAACGTCCCGTCATTCTGCGGCCGGGCATCATTACGCTTGAGCAAATTCGCGAGGTGCTGCCGGACGCGGTGATTTCCGAAGCGGCTACCCACGAGCTTGCGCCGGGAGAAAAAGCCGAGTCGCCCGGCATGAAATACAAACACTATTCTCCGAAAGCGGACGTGACGCTGGTGCGCGGTTCACTGGAACACTTCGCGCAGTATGTCAAGCAGGTCGCGGCCTGTGACGCTTACGCCATGTGCTTTGACGGAGAAGAGGAGAGCATAGAAATCCCCTGTATTTCCTATGGTGCAAAGGGAGATCTGAACGCCCAGGCGCGCAGACTGTTTTCGGTACTGCGTGCTGTCGACCGGTTCAATGCTTCGTCGGTATTTGTACGGCTGGAACCGGACACCGATCCTGCCAGCGCTGTGTATAACCGGCTTATCCGCTCCGCAGCGAACAAGGTGGTGGAGGTATGAAACGGTTCTATGTCGCGGCGCTGACGGGCCGTTCCGGTTCCGGCAAAAGCTATGCCAGCGAATATCTTCGCACGAAGGGCATACCGACTGTAGACGGGGACCTCGTCGCGCGGGAGGTCGTGAAGCCCGGAGAAAAATGCCTGCGTGAACTGGTGCGGGCTTTTGGAGAAGAAATTTTGTTTCCCGACGGCACGCTGAACCGGCGGATGCTGGGGGATCTGTGTTTTTCCGATCCGAAGAAAAAGGAAAAGCTGGATGAGATAACCCATCCCTGCATCATTGAGCGGATGCTGGAGCTGTTCGAGCAGCTGCGAAAGCAGGGATACCGCTACAGCCTGGTCGAGGCGGCGGCGGTGATTGAAAGCGGGCTTTATGCGGTATGCGACAAGCTGATCATGATCACCTCGGACCGGGAATCGCAAATTGCGCGGATCATGCGCAGGGATCAGCTGAGCAGAGAGCAGGCGCAGACCCGTATCGACGCCCAGATTCGGGAAGATGAATTGCGCCGGCTCTGTGATGTCGTGATCGTCAATGATGGCTCAATTGAAGATTTTAATAAAAAACTGGATTCGCTTGCCGTTCAGCTGGAAGAATGGTTTTCAGAATGATTGGAGTGATTATAATGGCAGACAAGAAGAAAAAAGAAGACAAAAAAACGCAGGCAGAGCTGCTTCAGGATCAGCTGCTGCTGAAGAAAAAAACAGTGTATGACGGGTATGCACAGCGCGCCGGAAAAAAAGCGACTGCTTACGGTGAGAAGTATATGGCTTTCATGAACGCGGCGAAGACCGAGCGCGAGTTTGTGCGCGAATCGGTGAAGCTGCTGGAAAAAGCGGGGTTCAAGCCGTTTGAACCGGGCCGCGCTTACAGTGCGGGCGAAAAGCTGTATTTTAATAACCGCGGAAAAAGCCTGGCGGCCGCGGTTATCGGCAGCGCGCCGCTCAGCGAGGGTATAAACCTTATGGCCGCGCATGTGGACAGCCCGCGGCTGGATTTGAAGCCGAATCCCCTGTATGAGGAAAGCGGGCTCGGCTATTTTAAGACCCATTACTACGGCGGCATCAAGAAATATCAATGGGTGGCGATGCCGCTTGCGATCCACGGCGCGGTAATGCGCGCAGATGGGAAACTGGTGGAGGTAGTGATCGGCGAGGACGACAAAGATCCGGTTTTCTGTGTGACGGATATTTTGCCGCATCTTTCCGCAAAGGTGCAGGATGACCGCAAGGCGCGGGAGGTCATCCGCGGTGAGGAACTGAACATTCTGCTGGGCAGCGAGCCGGTGGAGGATGACAAGATTTCCGACCCGGTCAAACTCAACTTGATGCGGCTCCTTAACGAAAAGTACGGGATGGTCGAGGCGGACTTTGTTTCCGCCGAGCTGGAAGTGGTGCCTGCACTCAAGGCGCGGTGGCTTGGGCTGGACCGCAGCCTGATCGGCGCTTATGCGCATGATGACAGGGTGTGCGCATACACTTCATTGACCGCATTTGCAGAAGTAAACCGCCCGGAACGCACGGCGCTGCTGGTGCTTGCGGACAAAGAGGAGACCGGAAGTGATGGCAATACCGGCCTTGCGTCGGATTTCCTGCGTAATTTCCTGGCTCTGCTCTGCCGCGGCTGCGGTCAGGATCTGGAACTGACCCTGTATAACACCCGCGCGCTGAGCGCAGACGTCAATGCGGGATTTGATCCTTCCTTTGCAGAGGTCAACGACCGCCGCAATTGCGCCTATCTAAATCGCGGTCCGGTATTGACCAAGTATACCGGCGCACGCGGCAAGAGCGGCACAAATGACGCTTCTGCAGAGTTTGTGGGCCATGTTCGCCGCTTGTTCGACGCGCATGACCTTCCCTGGCAGACCGGCGAGCTTGGAAAGGTGGATGAAGGCGGCGGCGGAACGGTCGCGATGTTCCTTGCTTCCCTTGGAATGGAAGTTGTCGATATCGGCGTGCCGCTGTTGTCAATGCATGCGCCCTATGAGGTTGCAAGCAAGCTGGATATTTACGCAATGTACGAGGCGTTTCGCGCGTTTTGCAAATAATAATATCGTTAGATAATTCCTGATCGTTATTAAATTCCCGTAAGGCTCCACCTTGCGGGAATTTTAGTCCATAGGCTTTTGAACACACCTCGAAATCATTTCAAAAGGCGGCATTCGGCTGCCGGGGAGAATGAGGTTTTATTATGAATACAACGGCGATCGTATTCCTTTGCCTGTTTGGGCTCGCGGCAGCTGGGCAGATGACCGCCTGCTTTTTTCAAATCACAACATGGCGGAGATTCAACAAACCCTTCGTACTGCTTACACTGATTGGATTTTATCTGGCAGCTGCCAAAAACGTCAATCCGCTGATTATAGCTGCGCTCTGGTTCAGTCTGGCAGGCGATGTTTTGCTTCTTTTCAAAAAGTTGTTTAAGATTGGCGGCCTGGCTTTTTTTGGCGCGCATGTCTGCTATATCGCAGCGTTTTTGCAGCAGACAGATTTGAAGGCGCTTGATGTTGGACATATTTCAGCTGCCGGGGCGATTTATTTGCTGATTCTCATAGGCGGCAGGCTTTTTATCGGTAAGCGAAAAGATTTCCGCTCGAGAATGCTGGCGGTTGGATATATGCTTGGGCTTGGTGCGATGAGCCTTTCCGCACTGCTGCGCTGGTGGTCTATGGGTACTTTGGGAGCGGGCCTTGTCTTTGCGGGAAGTGTGTTGTTTATGATATCGGATTTTTCTGTCTGTGTTCGCACCTTCCGAAAGGATATTGCACCGCCCAAAATTGATTTTATAATCATGGCAACCTACGCGCCGGCGCAGCTTCTGATTGCGTTGGGAATGACCGGCCTTTGGTGAGCATTTGCCTGTTTTATTGGAAATCGAAGAAAAAAGTGAGAAAAAACTGTTGACACATGGCGCTCGATCAGTTATAATGATTAAGCACTTTGAACGGACGCCATGTGGGGGTGTAGCTCACTTGGGAGAGCGCTTGAATGGCATTCAAGAGGTAAGGGGTTCGATCCCCCTCATCTCCACCAAATCAATATAATCCGAACCTTTATCCAGTCGGAAATGGGTTCGGATTTATTGTTTATGTCCGGGAAATTGAAGATTGGTAGACGCAAAAAGCGGGAGGACTTCCGAACATGGAAATCCTCCCGCTTTGCATTATGTAGAATTTTTCTCCGCAGTCTCCTTTTGCTTTTTCCATTCGGCAAATGCCCGCTTGCCCTCATCGCTTTCATAATACTTCTGAATCACCGGCAGCAGGCTCCTTGCCAAAGACTCATACACAAACTCCGGGATTTCACCGAAGCCGACATCATTTATATCATGGTCGTTCTTTTCCTTCATCCTGTTCCTCCCTTCGCGACGTATAGATGCACCTTGTGGTGCGGATGAGTAAAGATATACCCCGCATCGTTTGCTGCGTTTGCGGGGCATAAATTGCCCGATTTTCGACCTTTATCCCGACAGTATTTCGCCGCCTTCCTTCGGCTGTATCAGCTTTGCATCTGCCGGGTAGTTCAGGGTAATGAGGGCGGGTTTGCCAAGTCCCTGTTTTCGACGGCAGATCAGGCCGCTGGATTCCAGCTGCTGAAATATCCGCGTGACACTTTGTCGACTGCGGTGCAGCTTCTTCTGTGCCTGTTCCACAGTGAAATAGAGACGGATTGTACCGTCCTTTTCGATGTACCCGTTAACCTTGGAAATGCTAGCTCTGTCCAGCATGAGCGCATACAGTACCTTTGCATCGTTGGTAAGCTCTGCAAAGCAGTCTTCCATGAGAAAACGAGGAAAAGGTATGTACGATGCCGAAAGGCTTTCAACGGTGAATTTACAAAAAACCTGCTTCATGTGACCTCCTGTCCCATCCATCCCATCAGGAGTATTGATTGGATTGATGGATGATTTTGTTGAGGGTTAATTTGTTTCTTATTGATTAGGTGATGAATTTCATCCTCTATGACCGTTCGGAAATCCACGGGCTTGAAATCCGGCTGCGGTACGTTCCGGAATGTCAGGATATCCACGATCTAAAAAACCATGTACGGAAAATCCGTATACGGATAATCCCGCTGCGGTCATAGTTCGTTCTTCTGGGATTGTTTCAGCAGTTCCCAAATCTCGTTTTGCTTTGCTTTCAGATCGGCGATGTCGTCATCGTAGAAATGCCCGGTCTGGTTGATGCGGCGGCAGATTTGGTTGATGTTGCTGGCTACCCGGCTGACGGCGGCAGCCAGCTTCTTCTGCTCAGTGTAATCAACCTTGATGATGTAGCCGTCGATCGCCATTTTTCGGATGTATGCGCCCGTGTTCTTGGTGCCGAGCTGCGCCATCTTGTGCCTGATGAGCTGGCGTTCCTGTTCGGTGACGCGTATTTCAATACGGATTGGTCTTGTACGGTCTGCCATTAAAAATCCTCCTCACTTTACAACGGACATTTTTTTGATGAATTAGGGGGTGTCCCCTTAAAAAGTTCAAAAGAAAACGCCCCGGATCGTTGTTGATCTGGGGCGCAGGACTATCTGCGGATATGGGATTTGAGAGAATAGCAAGCACAGCCGGTGTCCGTACACACGGCGAAATCTGCTTGTTGGGATAGTCCCAAACCCTGATTCGCCTTTATGAAAACTTTTTATGACTATTTCGACAGATTACTTGATTTTATTCGCTTTAGCGAGTATAATATATAATGATTAATTGTAATTTAGTGTAATTGTCTAACCGTTAGTGAAACAACCGGGAGGCTTGAAAATGAAATATTTATCCGTTGCTCAGACTGCGGAACGCTGGAGCATTTCCACGCGGCGAATACAGATTTTGTGTAACGAAGAACGCATACCGGGCGCAGTGCGGATCGGACGCTCATGGGCGATTCCCGACGATGAGCCTAAGCCAGCAGATGCAAGAATTAAATCGGGCAAGTATATCAAGCCCAAAACAGATGATAAAAAATAGGGTCGGTTTTGTATTGCTTGGTGCATCTGAACAGGTGCGGCATGATGTCACATCAGAGCAACAGGCAGCGACTCTGACTCGAAAATATCACGCACCTTACCCCTCGCGGGTTCGAATGGGCGCACTTGTTCCTTGATCTATAACACATCCAGATTCGTCCATTCGGCAAACTATAACCAATATTGATATTGAAAATAATGTGTACCATTTGGAGGTATGAAGATGCCTATAGATATAATTCAAAACATTGAAAAAGGTGTTTTGCCAGATACCGCTACTACGCAATTATTCTTGATGGATGTCGAGAAATTTTTGGATGCGTTACCCATGCAACCAATTTTTGATCTGGTTGTTACATCGCCGCCATACAACATTGGCAAAGAATATGAGAATCAGGTGCCGCTTTCTGATTATTACGATTGGCAGAAAAGAATCATTGAAAAGATATATCCTCGGCTCAAAGATAACGGAAGCATCTGCTGGCAAGTGGGAAACTATGTTGAGAACGGCAGTATTACGCCACTCGATA
>CALWZE010000030.1 GCA_944385925.1 uncultured Clostridia bacterium | reverse complement strand
TTTGTCGGCAAGATTGACTTGCCCGAAGCCTAACGCCCGACCTATCCGACACAATGGCCAAGTGCCGGATAGGAACGGCAAAATTTTTTACACTTCTATTACTTCTTTATCGCACATAAGCAAACTCTCAAGGTTTTACATCGCTGAAACATACGAATAAATTCAGGCCCCGGCAACAAAGCCGGGGCCTGAAAATGAAGCTCAGGATAATAACACCTGGTCGGTTTCTTCCTGTACGCCGGAAACTTCCGCAAATTTTTGCAGCAGATCCGCTTTTGTCAACTTGGACTTTTCCTCGCCGGAAATATCCAGAATGATCTTGCCCTCGTTCATCATGATCAGACGATTACCGTGCTGTATGGCGTCCTTCATGTTGTGGGTGATCATCATGGCGGTCAAACCGTTTTCCTTCACGATCCGGTCGGAAAGCTCCAACACTTTGGCCGCGGTGGCGGGGTCCAGCGCAGCGGTGTGCTCATCAAGCAGCAGAAGCTTTGGCTGCTGAAGCGCGGCCATGAGAAGGGTCAGCGCCTGCCGCTGTCCACCGGAGAGCAAACCGACCTTGACGGTCATGCGATCTTCCAGCCCAAGACCAAGGGAATGCAGCTTTTCACGAAACATTTCCCGCTCAGCGCGGGTGACGCCCCAGCGAAGGCCGCGCTTTTTGCCTCGACGATAAGCAAGTGCAAGGTTTTCTTCCAGCTGCATGTTAGGAGCGGTTCCCATCATCGGGTCCTGGAAAACACGTCCGATAAAAGCTGCCCGCTTATATTCCGGCAGTGCTGTAACGTCCTGTCCGTCGATCAGAATCTGCCCCGCGTCAATCGGCCAGACGCCTGCAACCGCATTGAGCATGGTGGATTTTCCAGCGCCGTTTCCGCCGATTACGGTCAGAAAATCGCCCTGTTTCAAGTGCAGATTGAGGTCAACAAGCGCTTTTTTTTCATTTATAGTTCCAAGATTAAAGGTTTTGTAAATATGGTTCAGGTCAAGCATCGGTTTTAGCTCCTTTCTTGCCGGCAGAAGCGAAGGAATTTTTTGCTTTTCCGCGCAGATAGGGAACGGCGAGGAAGATAGCGACAATAACGGCCGTAAAGAGCTTAAGGTCGTTGCTGTTCAGCTTAAGCCAAAGCACCAGTACTACAACCATATAGTAGATTACGCCGCCGAGAATAATAAAAGCAAGCCGGCCGAGGAAGTTGAGATGCTTTTTGAAAAGGGCTTCGCCGAGAACTTCGCCGATAATCACGGCAGCCAGTCCGATCACGATTGCGCCCTGTCCCATTTTTATATCCGCAAAGCCCTGATACTGTGCAAGCAGACCGCCTGCGAGCGCCACGATTGCGTTGGAGATGGCAAGGCCGATGACCTTCATCGTGTCGATATTGATGCCCTGCGCACGGCTCATGGCCGGGTTGCTACCGGTCGCGCGGATTGCGGAGCCTTGCTCGGTGCCGAAATACCAGTACATGATGCAGATAAGCACAACAGCCCAGGCAAGACCGATAAAGATGGCGGGTGTCACGCTGCGAGAGGAGAGAATCAGATTATATTTATCCACGCTGACCGCCTTGTTGGAGGCCATGCCCATGATGCGCAGATTGATGGAGTAAAGCGCAATCTGTGTCAGGATGCCGGAAAGAATTGCCGGTATACCAAGGCGGGTATGCAGCAGGCCGGTACACAGGCCGGCCAGAAGTCCTGCGAGCATTGCGATAAGCAGGGCAAGCCAAGCGGGAAAAGGCGTGCCGACTTCAATTCCCAGAAGATTGGAGAGCCATGCAGGGGTACCGGCGGTAATCAGCATGACGGTGCATGCGCCGCCTGTGGTAAAAGAACCGTCAACCGTCAGGTCGGCAAAATCCAGAAGGCGAAAAGTGACGTAAACGCCAAGAGCCATGATTCCCCACAATATGCCCTGCGCTACGCCGCCCGGCAAGCTCTTGAGCAGATTGAGCGGGTTCAGTGAAGAAAAGTAAGCGAAAAGCTGTTCCATTTCGTTCCCTCGTGTCTTATTATATTTTCACAGCAGGATGTGCCTGTTTTAAAAGCACAGCGTATTCGGCTGTGAACAGCAAGGGGCGGCAATGCCCATATTGGGCATTGCCGTAGCCTTGATTTTATCCATTCAGTTGGTTTTAAAATTTTCAGCTTTCTTCAATGGCGACGTAACCTTCCGGCGGCGTAATGCCAAGCGTCTCACAGATAGAAGCGTTATACTTTTTCGTCGCTTCGGGCGCGAATTCGATCGGCATCGTTGCAGGATCAGCGCCGTTCACAAGGATTTCATAGGCCATTTCGCCGGTGGCATAGCCCAGATCATAATAGTCGATGGAAAGGGTGACAACGCCGCAGCCTTTGCAGATGCCCTCTTCGCCCGCGACAATCGGAACCTTTTCGACGATGGCGACGTTATTAATCGCCTCGGTGCAGGAAGCGGCAGTATTGTCAGTAGGAATATAAATTACATCCGACTCGGCGCAGGCAGAGGTTGTAACAGCGGCCACGTCGTTGGAATCGGAGAAGGTGAAAACCTTGACCGTGTAACCGGCATCTTCCAGATAACCGGTAATCACTTCTGCCTGATAGGCAGAGTTCGGCTCACCGGAGCAGTAGAGCAGACCAACGGTTTTTGCGTCGGGGAAAAGCTCCTGGATCATCGCAGCCTGCTGATCAAGGGGCGCAAGATCGGAAGTTCCGGAGATGTTGTTGCCGACCGTGCCGGTCCAGTTGTCGATGTCCAGCGCGGTTGCGTAATCGGTTACCGAGGTGCCGAGAATCGGAATGTCGGCAGTGGCGGAGGCTGCTGCCTGAACCGAAGCGGTCGCGTTCGCCATGATGAGATCATAGCCGTTAGAAACAAAAGTATTGCAGATCGTCGAGCAGGTCGGGGAATCGCCGGCCGCATTCTGTATCTCAACGGTCACTGCGCTGCCGAGCTTCTCTTCCAGTGCGGCTTTAAAGCCCTCGGTGGCGGCATCCAGCGCGGGATGCTGCACCAATTGGCAGACGCCGACAGTATAGCTCTGCGATGCATCATCGGAGTTCTGCTCCGAATCTGACTGGCCTTCGTTCGAGGTTGTGCCGCCGCAAGCTGCCAGTCCAAGCACAAGCACCAGCGCAAGCAGCAGGGCGATCAGTTTTTTGTTCATTCTCTGTCTCTCCTTTAATCTGGGTTATCTGTCAAAACAGCAACGCTGTGTTTGAAAAAATAAAAGGCCTCGCCGCAAGGACGAAGCCAATACATGCCTTTCCGCCCAGGCTTCAATCCGTACAGCCGTTTTTATACACGCTAAATCGGCCCGTATACGAAGCGTACACAGGAGCATAAAAAGAATTCAGACAAGACATCCGTTTCATAATTGCTCCTTTCCGCCGCCGGTGCGAACTTTGATTTTTTCACAGTATACAGCTTTAAACCGCTAAAGTCAAGAGCTGCTCAGAAAATATTTTTATTAAAAAATCTTTGTAAGATTTCTTAAAGGTAAAGCAGATCAAGGAAAAAGCAAAATTTGCCGGAATATAAGCGCCTTTTAATTGCCGGCAGCGTGTTTGGGAAAGAATTTTGTAGATTAAAAATTAATCGACCCGAAAAAGTGCGAAAGCCGCAGGTGTTAAGAAAGGTTTATATGGCCGGATTTGATCGGCGGTGCAGCATCTATGGCATAACCGGAGCATTAATCGTTCTGGAAAGGGTCGATGCAGTACCTCTTGTCCGGTCTGCGCATCTTTTCAAGGGTTTTGGCTATATGACTTTTGCTATTGATGGACGCCTGATATGCCGCTCAAAGAAGAAGGTCTTATACATTGAACAATCAGAACATGTAGCGGAAGAAAATGAAAAAAGAACGGCGTCAGCCGTTCTTTTTTATTCCGGTTAGTCCAGAATCTCCATCAGTTTGCCGCAGCAGAAAGGGATTTCCTCGCCTTTTTTTACATGCTGTGTTTTGTTGCAGGTTACGCAGTAAACATCGGTGTCATAGGGCGCAATCATGACCGGGACGGCATTTGTCTCCGCTTCGCTGAGACCGCCTATATGAAACCGGGCGATATTTTCGCCGCCCTTCGGCTCGTAAACGCCGATCGGGTCAAGATGCTTATTGTCGCCGATACAGTTGCCCATACGAACCCAAAGGGCTTCCAGTTCAGCGGTTTCCAGTTCGTTCTCCGGAATAAACTCTGCTATTGCTTTGTGCAGTTTGATTTTCATAAATAAACCTCAAATAAAATACTCAAAAAGAAGAAAAAAGATACTTAAATATAGTGGGAGGGGCGCTTGGTGATCGGCGCCGGCAATGGCCGAAGGCGCCTTTAATCAATGCGTAAGCTCTTTAAGCGAGTTTTGCAAAAGCAAAGAAAGCGGATCTGGGGCGAAATAATGATTGATGTGTCCACGATGCCGCAAAACATCTGGACAAAATAACGGTAATTTCTTCCCGGATGCGGGTGCTTTCCAGTCTGCTCGCTGCATAAAAGAAAATATTACGCTGTTTCAGAACAAGCTGCTTTAAATGCCCGAGACGGCCTTCAAAGCAGCTTGTGGAAAAGACAATTATTTAAGCGTTGTTTGTTTCGACCCGTGTTCCGGAGCGAATCCAATCAATTAGCCGAAATAACGCTTGAGCAGTCCGGCAAACGCCTTGCCGTGACGAGCCTCATCACGAGCCATTTCATGAACGGTGTCGTGAATAGCATCCAGGTTGGCAGCTTTCGCCATCTTGGCCAGATCGGTTTTGCCCTGGGTCGCACCGTTTTCGGCCTCAACGCGCATCTCGAGGTTCTTTTTGGTGGAGCTGGTCACGACCTCACCCAGCAGCTCGGCGAATTTTGCAGCATGCTCCGCCTCTTCATAAGCCGCTTTTTCCCAGTACAGGCCGATTTCCGGATAACCTTCGCGATGGGCAACACGCGCCATGGCGAGATACATGCCGACTTCGCAGCACTCACCCTCAAAGTTTGCGCGCAGACCCGCCTTGATTTCTTCGGGAACATCAGCCGCAACGCCGACAACATGCTCGGAAGCCCAGGTCATCTCGCCGCTCTGCTCCACAAACTTGTCCGCAGGAACGCCGCAGATCGGGCACTTCTCGGGAGGATTGTCTCCCTCGTGAACATAACCGCAAACCGAACAAACAAACTTTTTCATAATGTAAGAACCTCCGTGAATAATAAGTTAATTTAACAGTGAGGTGAAGAATCACCGGACTTGCATTGAGAACAAAGACCAGAGAAAGACAGTGTGCACTGCTCAATTTCCCCACTGATATAATGCTCCGCCTGCTGCATCAGTTCGACAGGGAGCTGTAGTTCGCCCACATCCTGTACGGCACCGCAGCGAAGACAAACAAAATGAACGTGGGGATTCGGATTTCCGTCAAAGCGTTCAAGGCCGCCTACAACACCAAGGGAAGCAATTGCTCCTTCTTCACGAAACAGATTCAGGTTTCGATAAACCGTGCCCAGACTAAGCTGAGGATAATCCGGCTTCAGCTGCTGGTAAACCCATTCCGCACTTGGGTGAATAGTCGTAGATCGAACACAGCGCAGAATCGCGTCGCGCTTTTTGGAATGTTTCCGCATAGGGGACATTTGCTGATTTTCCATTGTTTTTCTCCTTGCAAAATAATAATAGCACTCATTATTATTTTTGTAAAGAGCTTTTTTCAAAAAAATTGGAAAATTCAAAAGAAAATTAAAACTTAACGGGCCAGCCAGCCGCCGTCAACTGCCAATGTGAAGCCATTGACATAGTTGGAAGCGTCGCTTGCCAGAAATACCGCTGCGCCGCCCAGATCTTCAGGCGTTCCCCATCGACCGGCGGGGATGCGCGCCAGAATCTGCGGTCCGCGCACAGGGTCGCTTTTTAAAGCTGTGTTTACGCGTGTATCCATATAACCCGGAGCGATTGCATTGACATTGATGCCGAAACGCGCCCATTCATTGCAGAAAGACTGTGTCATCGTGTATACGGCGCCTTTGGAAGCGGCATAGGCCGGAACATTTAAGCCGCCTTGAAAGCTGAGCATGGAGGCGATGTTGATGATTTTTCCACCCTGTCCTCTGTCGATCATCGTCCGTCCGACGGCCTGGGTCAGAAAAAAGATTGATTTCATGTTTACGTCCATCGTTGAATCCCAGTCCTGTTCGGAACAGTGCAGGCAATCACTGTGCGCGACAATTCCGGCATTGTTGACGAGGATATCTATCTTTCCAAAGGCTTTCAGGACGTCGGATACAATTTGCGTAATAGCTTCCATGTTTCCAAGATCGGCCTGAATGCCGAGAAAGCGCCGTCCGGCATTTTGTATTTTTTCTTTTGCCTGTATACATTCATGCCTCGCGACGCATGCGACATCCGCACCCGCCAGCGCGAGCGCCTCAGCGATTCCGACACCAAGTCCTGAGGAAGCTCCGGTTACGATGGCAATTTTTCCGCTCAAATCAAACGCAGGGTACATAAGACACCTCCGCAGTCATTTATTGTTTTATTTTATTATACAATAAATGGCACGGCAGACAAAAGGGTGAAAATTATTCAGGTCGAAGGCTGCGGGGGCGTTTTATCTGCTGTCCAGAAGCGGATGAAGAGGGAGCAAAGCGGAAATGCTGCAAGGCAAAGCAGATACCAGATTATACAGAACAACGGGCATATCTGGCCGAGCAGATTGCCGAAACGGTCTGAATAATCCCATACGTTCCATCTTAGGACAAGATTAACGACGCATCCGACTGCAAATTCAGCAGTCGTAATGATCATGCAGCCAATAACGGCTTTGTATCGAAGTGCTAGGTGATGCAAATGCTGCTCGACTCCATATACGCTGCACAGACAGACTCCGCCTGTCACCGCCATCGACCAATGGGTGAAGCCGCGCCAGAGTATTTCCAGAAGACTGTAACAAACAGCACCGAAAAGAAAAATCAGCAAAAGATGAAAAATATTGCGCAAGGTGAAACGTAAAGCCAAAAAATCGGTCCTTTCTTAATATGAGTATTTTTAGTGTTTCACCTTTAAGATGCTTCATTCATATTGTGAGCGGGCAAAACGGAGGGGGAGGATAAGCGGAACAGATAACGGCAACAAAGGGATCAAAATGACAAAAAAATACCGGTGCCATGGGCATTTGAGGGGCATCAAACATGTTTGTTACCATTTGTAATGTGTATTTTTTACAATTTACGCTTGAATTCTTTGTTGAGAATGCTAATATATTAAGGCAGACGGTATGATCAATGAGGAAACCGTCTATGCCAATTCGTTAACATTATGGACTTAACAGTTTAAAAACAACAACTATCGCAAAGATTGTGCGAAACTAACCAGAAAAGGACAGGTGAGATTATGCGCGCTCTGCAAACGCTGACGTACATCAATCTGACGATCGTCATTGTGATGACGGCAGCCTATTTTTATCAATTGATCTATACGGTAGTCGGATTCGTTAAAAGAAAAGCAAGTCCGGAACCGGAACCTGACAAGCTGCACCGGTTTGCCGCTGTTATAAGTGCACGCAATGAAGCAAATGTCATTGCAGCACTGGTAAAAAGTCTGAAAGATCAGGACTATCCGAAAGAATTGCTGGACGTATATGTGCTGGCAGACAACTGCACCGATAATACGGCGCAGGTAGCACGCCGCGCCGGAGCCATTGTCTACGAGCGCTTCAACACAGAGCTGGTGGGCAAAGGATATGCGCTGGACTATCTTTTCCAGCGTATCAGCATCCGCGAAGATCACGGCTATGACGGCTATTTTATTTTCGATGCCGATAATATCGTTGATCCGTCCTTTGTGCGGGAAATGAACAAGACCTACAGCAGGGGCTATGACGTGATCACCTGCTATCGCAACTCCAAGAACTTTGGCGCTAACTGGATTTCTGCAGGTTACTCTATCTGGTTCCTGCGTGAAGCGCGGTTCCTGAATTATCCCCGTATGCTCATGGGCAACAGCTGTGCGGTTTCCGGCACGGGATTTTTGGTCGCCGACAAAATCATTAAGGAAAATGGCGGCTGGCCCTTCCACCTTTTGACCGAAGACATTCAGTTCTCGGTTGATTGCGCGCTGACCGGACGCAAGATCGGTTATTGCGACAGCGCAATTATCTATGATGAACAGCCCACAAACTTCAAACAGTCCTGGGATCAGCGACTCCGCTGGTCGAAGGGATTTTATCAGATCGATGCAAGATACCTGCTGCCGCTTGCGGCCGGCGCCATTCGCGGCGGCAAAGGACGCAGAATGTCCTGTTATGACATGTTCATGACGGTTGCACCCGGCACGCTTCTGACGATTCTGGGAATCGTAATCAATGTCTATGTGGCTGTTTCCTGCTTCACGCAGCCTTGGTTCATTGCGCCCGTTCTGTTGGCGAAAGCGCTGCGCTATCTGCTGTTTGCGGTTGTTAACTTCTATATCGGCCTGTTCGCTTATGGCGCACTGACAGTTGCCTGCGAATGGAAGCGCATTCATGAGTCCAGCCGCAAGAAAATTGCGTACCTCGCGCTCTTCCCGGTGTTTATGGCAACCTATGTACCGATCGCCATTGTTGCACTGGTTCGCAAGGTGGAGTGGAAACCGATCCGGCACTTTGGAACTTCCACACGCAGCACCGAGCTTGCCGCACAGTCAGAATAAAAAAACAAATACTATTTTTAGCAGCCCGTTTCCGTATTTAATGGAGACGGGCTGTTTTTGTGGCTTCTTAAAGGGGGGCGTTGTGCAGGAAATATTTTAAGCTCTTTTTCTTATATCAACGAATTTCACAAAAGGGCAAAGACACGAAAAAGCGCGCTTGGGTGAATGAAAGTGTAACCGCAAAGACGTTTTGCAGTGCGCGATAATACCTAACTTACAGATAAACCCACCACAAACGCAAGAACCTGTCATTGCAAGGAACGAGCGAAGAGTAATGAGCAAAGAATAACTCTGGAATTCGCCAATATTTTCTGCCGAACAAATCGCCCAAATCCAGTCTGATGTGAAAATGGTGCAAGAAGGAAGATCAATATTTCTTTAGAAACTTGCCGGCATGAAACGATTGAATGCGCCGAAGACTGTAGGTGTTGCCAAAACGATGCGTGGATGAGGCGCTTTTGGGTGTACTTGTTTATTCTGTGCAATCAGGAGGTTTTGGTTGAAACAGAGGTGTGCTTCAAAATGCGTGGACTTTCCAGCAGACCAACTTGCAATCCAATATCCGCCAAAAGATTTGCGGCTGATTTAAGCTTTTTATTCTCAAAGGCCCTGACTTTTCAGCGGTGTGTAACTGCATTGCGATAAAGTATGATCTCGTGCAGAGCAGAATTTGTATTTTTTAGGAGAGTGTTCCAGGTCTCACGGCAGCTACAGAAAAAACTGCGCAATGTTAGGCTGTCAAGGGGTAATGCAGCACAAGTATGGCGTCGGGCGCGCCTCGCAAAAGGTTGGAAAAGCAGTGTATTGCGTTGCACGAATTATGTTTGAATCAGACAGAGAACACCCGGGCATTTAAAATTCTTTGCCAATACCTTTATGAAAAGCTTCGTTTGAGCGGTATTTTGCTGAAAAATCAGGCGTTAGACGTGTTTGACAATTGCTTTTAAAACAGCCAAGGCCACGGCTTTTGCCGTGGCCTTGGCTGTTTTAAGTTGGAATCTAAAATGAAATTACAAGGATGTACTGGAAATTGAATTTTTTAGGCGCGCTGGTTATTCCAGCTCAAATGCACCGGTATACAGCTGATAGTACTTGCCTTTTTCAGCGAGCAGGCTTTCGTGGCTGCCGCGCTCGATAATTCGGCCGTGATCAAGCACCATAATAACATCCGAGTTTTTAATGGTGGACAAGCGGTGCGCAATCACAAAAACGGTGCGTCCCTGCATCAGGGAGTCCATACCGCGCTGCACGATCGATTCTGTTCTTGTGTCGATAGAGCTGGTCGCTTCATCAAGAATCATGACCGGCGGATCAGCAACCGCCGCGCGGGCAATGGAGATCAGCTGGCGCTGTCCCTGGGACAGGCCGGAGCCGTCGCCGGAAAGCATGGTATTATAGCCGTCCGGAAGCCTGGAAATAAAGTCGTCGGCGTTTGCAAGTTTCGCGGCGGCAATGCATTCTTCGTCGGTCGCGTCCAGCTTGCCGTATCGAATATTTTCCATTACGGTTCCGGTAAAGAGGTTGACATCCTGCAAAACAATGCCGAGAGAACGGCGAAGGTCTGCTTTCTTGATTTTATTTATGTTGATGTTGTCATACCGGATTTTGCCGTCAGCAATGTCGTAAAAACGGTTGATCAGGTTGGTGATCGTAGTTTTGCCTGCGCCGGTTGCACCGACGAAGGCGATCTTTTGGCCGGGCTCTGCGTAAAGGGTAATGTCGTGCAGAACGTCTTTGCCTTCTTCATAGGCAAAGTCAACATTATACATATTGATCTGCCCTTTAAGTTCGGTATAGGTGACTGTGCCGTCCGCCTGGTGCGGATGTCTCCAGGCCCAAAGGCCGGTGCGGTGGCTGGATTCGATCAATTGACCGTCCCTGGTGCGTTTGGCGTTAACCAGCGTTACATAGCCGTCATCCGACTCACTGGGCTCATCCATCAGCTCGAAGATTCGGCCGGCGCCGGCAAGCGCCATTGCAACCGAATTCAGCTGCTGCGATACCTGGCTGATTGGCCGCATGAAGCTGCGGGAAAGCTGCAAAAAGGACCCAATCGCGCCGAGCGTCAGGACATCAACGCCGGTCAGCGTGAGGTTGCCTACCTGCCAGATTGCCAGCGCGCCGCCGACAATCGCGATCAGCACATACATGAGGTAGCCCATGTTGCCCATAATCGGCATCAGAATATTGGAAAAACCGTTGGCGGTTGCCGAGCAATCGCGAAGCTCTTCATTTTTGCGGTCAAAGACTTCTTTGGCAGCCTCTTCGTGACAGAAAACCTTAACTACCTTTTGACCGTTGATCATTTCCTCAATGTAGCCGTTCACGTCGCCGAGCGAACGCTGCTGGCGAATAAAGTAATGGCTGCTCTTACCGGCGATCTGTTCGGTCACCCTCGTCATGAGGAAAATGAACACAATGACAAACAGTGTCAGCGGGATGCTGGTCAGAAGCATTGCCAGAAATACCATGACAATCGTCACGAGAGAATCGAACATCTGCGGCATGCTCTGCGCAATCATCTGCCGCAGCGAGTCGGTATCGTTGGTATAACGGCTCATAACGTCGCCGTGGGTATGGGTGTCAAAGTACTTGATCGGCAAGGTCTGCATGTGCTTGAACATATCGTCACGGATATCTTTAAGTGTCCCCTGCGCGATAACAGCCATGGTTCTGGTATAAATCAGAGAAGCCGCCACGCCGCACATGTAGATGCAGGCCATCATGGCGAGGGCTTTGAGCAGCCCGGTAAAGACCGGGTTCGCGTCCAGAAGCAGCGGCGAAATATAATCGTCAATGAGGGTTTCGATAAACAAAGAGGACGCAACGCTTGCAGCTGAACTCAAGATGATGCAGATAAGAACCAGCACCACGCGTCCTTTGTAACGCAGGATATACTGCATCAGCCTTTTCATGGCGCTCTTATCGAGCGGCACACGTTTTACTTTTTCTCTTTTGGCGCTCATGCTTCCTCAGCTCCTTTCGTCTGGGATTCATAAACTTCCCGGTAAATGTCGCTGGATTTCATCAGTTCATCATGGGTGCCGAAATCGACGATGGTTCCGCCGCCCATAACCACGATCTTATCCGCGTCCATTACAGAGGAGACCCGCTGCGCAATAATGATCTTGGTCGTATCGGGAATCTCTTCACGGAAAGCCCGGCGGATTAGCGCGTCGGTCTTGGTGTCGACTGCGCTGGTAGAGTCGTCCAGAATAAGAATTTTCGGCTTCTTCAGCAGCGCGCGCGCAATGCAAAGACGCTGCTTCTGTCCGCCGGAAACATTGGAACCGCCCTGCTCGATATAGGTATCATAGCCGTCCGGGAAAGTGGAGATAAACTCGTCAGCCTGTGCAAGCTTGCAAACTCTGACCAGTTCCTCATCACTGGCGTTGGCGTCGCCCCAACGCAGATTCTCCTTAATGGTACCGGAGAAAAGAACGTTTTTCTGAAGCACCATCGCAACCGCGCCGCGCAGCGCTTCCAGATCATATTCGCGTACATCGTGGCCGCCAACCTTTACACTGCCCTCCAGAACATCGTAAAGGCGGGGAATAAGCTGAACCAGACTGGATTTTCCGGTTCCGGTTCCGCCAAGGATGCCGATCGTTTCGCCGGAATGAATGTGGAGGTTGATATCTTTCAGGCAGACTTTTTTGCCCTTGCCATAAGAAAAGCTGACGTTATCAAAGTCAATGTCCCCGTTCGGAACGGTTTCAAGCGGCTCGACAGGATTGGTGATGTCGCTTTTTTCATCCAGGACCTCAACAATACGCTCGCAGGAGGCGCGGGAAATTGTGATCATGACGAAGACCATAGAGAGCATCATCAGGCTCATCAGGATCTGCATAATGTAGGTCAGCAGACTCATGAGCTGTCCGGTAGTCATGCCGACCGCCGGGTTGTTGCCGCTTGCGACAATGGCGCGGGCGCCAAACCAGGAGATGAGCAGCATGCAGACATACATACACAGCTGCATAAGCGGCATATTGAATGCGAGGGTGCGCTCGGCTTTGGAAAAGTCGGAGTAGATTTCTCCGGAGACCTTGTCGAACTTTTCCTCTTCATGCGCTTCACGAACGTAAGATTTTACAACGCGCATGCCGCGAACATTTTCCTGAACTATGTTGTTCAGGCGATCATAGGTGTGAAATACGCGCTCGAAAATCGGATGCGCTTTGTTCATAATCAAAAACAGGCCGACGCCGAGCACAGGCGCACAGCACAGGAAAATCATGGACAAGCTCGGGCTGATGCGGAAGGACATAAACATCGAGAAAAACAGCATCATCGGCGCACGAAACGCCATGCGGATGGTCATCTGGAAGGCGTTCTGCACATTGGTGACGTCGGTTGTCAGTCTGGTGACCAGACTTGCCGTCGAAAAACGGTCGATGCTGGAGAAAGAAAAGCCCTGTACGTTGTGATACATATCCTGCCGGAGGTTGCGTGCAAATCCGGCGGAAGCATTGGCAGCGGTACGGCCGGCAAGAACACCGAATGCCAGCGAAATCATCGCGCAGATGACCAGCGCAAGCCCCATCTTCAATATGTAGTTCATGTCGCCGTTATCGATACCAAAATCGATCAGGTCAGCCATAAGCAGGGGAATTGTCGTTTCAAGAATAACCTCAAACGCGACAAAAAGCGGGGTGAGCAGTGCGTCGCGTTTGTATTCCCGTATGCTTTTCGCCATTCTCTTGAGCATAAAGGGAACTCCTTTCTTAACTTCTCTATTTATTTAAATTTAATTAAAAACTTAAGGGGCGATGTTTTTATAAGCGCGGACAAGATATAGAAGAAGTGTGGATTTTTCCTGTTCAGAAAATCCTTCGGTCAATTTTGCCTCTTCCGCACGAATCATCTCGCGCAATTGATCATGCAGTTCGGCACCTTTGGGCAGCAAACAGATATCGCGCGCCCTTTTATCATGGGCATTGATGCTGGTACTGACAAATTCCTTTGTTTCCAACCGGCGGAGAATGCCGATCATGGTCGGGTGTTTTACCCGGAAATATCTCTCCAATTCTCCCAGAGGCACCTGGCCGCCGGACTTGGCGAGATAACCGAGAACGCGTGCTTGCGCAAGCGTTAAATCATATTCCCGAAAACAGGCATTTGCCTTGGTTGCAATTGTATCGTGGATGACTTTAATTAAAAAGCCGGCATCTTTTGGATGCTCCATATAGTCACGCTCCAAATGACAGATATTTAATGTAGCGCGCTACATATTATACTGACTAATAATGTGCTTTGTCAACTGAATGCACAAAAAAATTATAAAAAAATTGACGCTTCATCTAATAAGCATTTGAATATTATAATAAATTTTTAAATTTATACTTTTAGTAATTTATACGGCGCTGGAGAAAGGCGCTTTAAAATATGCATTGGAATGGCTAAACCAGACAGGAAAACAGACGATCCTGCGGTCAAGCGAATATTTTTTAACGGGTAGGCATTTCCAGAGGAAAAATGATAAGAAAATACCGGAGTATGAAAAGGCTCCGGTAAGGTTAGCGGTTTATTTTTGCTTTTGACGATAGAAAACGATACTGCCGATCCAAA
The DNA here is from genome assembly GCA_944385925.1 of uncultured Clostridia bacterium. GTDB lineage: Bacteria > Bacillota > Clostridia > Oscillospirales > Ruminococcaceae > CALWZE01. The sequence goes on along the minus strand of CALWZE010000030.1, from coordinate 30,806 downwards.
TGAGGAAAACAACGGCAAGACACATCCAGGTGACGAGCAGCGAGGTTCCCTTCGGCTTAAACAGATCGTAATAACCCTTGATATAAATAATTACGACCGCGATGGGAAGAATCCAACTCATGTAAAAACGGGCGTTCGGCAGTTTTGCCCCTTCGCCGGCGTTGGCTTCACGGATGAAGTTGTCCCAACCCCAGCCGTTGCGGCGAACGCAGAAAAGGAGGTATACAACGCTGCCAAGCGGCAGAAGGTTGTTGGAAACCAGGAAGTCTTCCAGGTCTGCGATAGTCGAACCGGCGCCAAGCGGCTGGAAGCCGGAAAGAAGGTTATAACCAAGCACGGCGGGAATGGTGAGGATTATCAATGCAATCATGTTGACATACACTGATTTTTTACGGCTCCAGCCGAGCTGATCGACCGCAAAGGATACGATGTTCTCGAAAACCGCGATAATTGTTGTGAGTGCGGCAAAGGAGAGGAAGAGGAAGAAAAGCGCGCCCCAGAACTGCCCGCCGGCGATATTTGCGAAAACATTGGGCAGGGTGATCAGAACAAGGCTTGCGCCGGAATTCGGCTCAATCCCAAAGGCAAAGCAGGAAGGAATTACAATGAAGCCAGCCATGAGCGCGACCAGGGTATCCAGGGCGCAGATGCTGATTGCTTCACCGGCAAGAGAACGCTTTTTGTCCAGATAGCTGCCGAAAATAACCATAGCGCCGATGCCGAGACTTAAGGTAAAGAAGGCCTGGTTCATGGCGCCAAATACAATGTTGCCAAGACCATTCTGTTTAACCAGATCAAGATTTGGAATCAGGTAGAACTTAATGCCTTCAATGGCGCCCGGGAGCTGGACGGTGTGGATGATCAGAGCGCCCATGAGCAGGAAAAGGCAAACCATCATGAATTTGCTGACACGCTCCACGCCCTTTTGGAAACCGACCAGGCAGGCGGCAAAGCAGCCGACAATGACAACCAGGGTCCAGAACATCATCACCCCGGGGTTGGCAAGCATGTCGGTAAAAGCGGTGTTGATCTGCTCGGGCGACGCGCCGACAAATGCCCCTGTAGCGGTGCGATAGCAATAATAAAGCATCCAGCCGGCGATCATGGTGTAGCTCATCATAAGCAGGTAGCAGCCCAACACGCCGATCCAACGAAGCCGGTGCCACTTGCTCCCGGCAGGCTCAAGGACGTGGAAGCTTCGGATGGCGCTTTTTTGGCTGCCGCGTCCGATGGCAAACTCGCAGACCATGATGGGAATACCAAGCAGGACAAGGAAAGCAAGGTAAATTACGATAAAGGCCGCGCCGCCATATTGGCCGCACATATAGGGAAATTTGTAGACGTTTCCGAGACCGACTGCACAGCCGGCGGAAACAAGGATGAATCCAAGACGAGAACCGAAACGTTCACGTTGTTTCACAGCATCTTCCTCCTGTAATATTGCTATAAATTATACCCTTTGTTTATCTACTGGGCATTTTAACTGGATGCAAACGACGTGAAAACCTCCGGACTGTGCCGCAGTAAGATGATCGCCCATTGGCAGCTTCACGATGCACAGGGAACTGGATTTACAGCCCTTTACGCTTCCTGTGCCGCCAGTTTCGCAAGCTCCTCTTCTTCCAGCTTGCGGTAAGCTACCTTACCGACCAGCGTGGTCGGCAGTGTGGAGCGGAATTCAATATCGTAAGGCATAGCATACTTTGCGATATGTTTGGCGCAGTAGGCGAGAAGCTTCTGCTTTTCCTCTTCGCCGGCAAGGACGCCTTCCTTCAGGGTAACAAATGCCTTAACCTTCTGCATTTTATAGGAATCAGGCACGCCGATGACGCAGCTCATCTGCACATCTTCGTGCGCGTCCAGAATATTTTCCAACTGACCGGGATAAACGTTGTAACCGGAAGTAATAATCATCCGCTTGATGCGGCCTTTAAAATAGACAAAGCCTTCGCTGTCCATCATGCCGAGGTCGCCGGTATAAACCCAGGTCAGGCCATCCTTGTGCTGGCGCAGCGTTTGGGCGGTTTCTTCCGGACGGTTGAGGTAGCCCTGCATCACGGTGGGTCCTGCGAGCAGAATCTCGCCTTCGGTGCCGTAGGGAACTTCTTCGTCGGTGCCGGGCTTGACGATCTTGTAATAAGTATCCGGGAAGGGCAGACCGATACTGCCTTCCTTGAACATGTGAACCGGGGTCAGGCAGCTTGCGGTGACGCACTCGGTTGTTCCGTATCCTTCGCGGACCTGGATGGTTGCCTTGTGGTCATAAAGGAAGGTGTCGAACTTCTTCTTCAGCTCGACCGAGAGCGAATCACCGCCCGAGAAAACTCCCTTCAGACAGGAGAGATCTGCCTTGTCCATCGAGTGCTGCCGAAGCAAGGCTTCGTACAGGGTCGGTACGCCGGCGATGAAGTTGCAGCGATACTTGGTGATAAGACCCGCGTAACTCTTGGCGGTAAAACGCGGTACCAAAACACAGCGTCCGCCGTTTGCAAGCATGGAATGAATGCAGACACCCAAACCGAACCCATGGAAAATCGGCATGGCGGCGAGCATTTTGTCGCCCGGCCGGAACATCGGGTTTGTCGCAACAATCTGGGCGGCAAGCGCGTTGAAGTTGCGGTTGGTCAGCACAATGCCCTTGGTGGTGCCTGTCGTGCCGCCGGAATAAAGGATAACCGCGGGATCGGTGGATTTCCGCTCAACCTTATAGTTCCAGAAGCAGGCGTTGCCAAGGCTCATGAAGCGCTCCCAGCGAATTACAGGCGCGTCTGCCGGGATCTTTTTGATCTTTCGACCCTCGGTCAGCATATAACCCACCCGAACAGGCTGGGAAAGCTCGTCCCGGATAGAGGCCAGGATGATGTTCACAACCTTGGTATTTTGACGGATTGCCTCAAATTTATGGTACATCTGGTCCAGCGTGATCGCAGTAACGCTGTTGGATACGTTGAGATAGAACTCGATTTCCTTTTCGCTGGACAGGGGGTGGATCATATTGGCGATACCGCCGACCAGGTTGACCGCGTAGAACAGAAAAATCGCCTGCGGGCAGTTGGGCATGGCAATCGTGACACAATCGCCCTCACGTACACCGATTGTTTTGAGGGATTTAGCGCATTGCTCAATCTTGCGCATCATCTGCCGATAGGTTGTCGGACGGCCCATGAAGTCAAACGCGACCTGATCCGGGTATTTCTGCGCAATCTTATTGACTGCTTCATACATGGAACCTTCAAAATAATCCAGATGCGCAGGAATGTCGCCCAGACTTTTTATCCACGGCGCTTTGACTGTCTGCGCTTCTTTTGCACTTTTCTTCTTATCCATCAATAATCGACCTCCTCAATCATCGGCTTTTCGAGCAGCTCGGGATTCTCAAGCAGCTTTTTCAAAAGCCGGATAGATTTCGAATAGTAATAGCCATCCGCCAGACGCTCGTCTATTGTCAGACCCAGATCCACTGTCTCCCGCATGGTTACGTTGCCCTCGTCGTCAAATATGGGCCTTTTCTTCTTTTCGCCGATGATGCAGAATACAGAGTTGGTACCCCAGTTGGTAAGGTGGTGGTAGCCGCATTTCAGTTTGATTGAACCGATGTTGGACAGCAGCACCGACGAATAGTAGGGGTCATTTGCAATCAGAAATTCGGGGCACCAGCCATGACGGTCCAAAAAGCGGATGATGTGAATCAGGAACTTGGACAGGAAACGGGGCATCTTGTTCAGAATTTCCATGCTGTCCGAAGTGCTGTCACTTTCTCCATCTTTGCGTGCACTTGAAATCTGCTTATAAAGCTTTTCACGCAGTGTAAACAGAGTATCATTGTCCTCGCTGCGCAAAAACGCCAGCCCTTCGGCACCGTCGTCTGCAAAAAGCTTTTTGACGATAAATGCCGCGGAGATGCTGTTGCGCTGATAGACGTTTTCGTTTGCGATGAAACGGTTCATCTTGGGGCGCAGTGTGATCGTCTTAATCATGGCCACGACGATCAGATGAAACATGGTGCAGGGAAATTCGGGCTGATCGGCATTAAACTTTTCAAGGTACGCATTGATGTTGGTCAGGTCGATCCGCTCGGAAAGATAGGCTTCATTATCGCAGCGGTTTGGATAAATGATCGGGACAATGTAATGCATGGCGTCCAGTTCACGAAGCAGGCGGCCATCCTTGCGGTCGCCGAACCGGCGTTTGCTTTTCCCCATTGAATCTTCCCCCTTTATTAACTTGATTTAAGCATATGTGCCGTCGCCGCATATTGAGCAAAGACTCATAAAACGACACCTTAGTGATTATACAGGCTTTTTGAGCTTGATACAAGGGCTGAAACCGGCTGAATTGCATACGAAAAAGGCAAAAAAGCGCTGCGCAAGCTGCGCAGCGCTTGAAGATTAAACAAGCAGTTTCTCGATTTCGTCCGGTGTTTCTGCGATCAGATCAGCGCCCTCCGCTTCCAATTCAGCACGTCCGCGAAAGCCCCATGCGGCGCCAATGCATTTTACGCCGGCGGCGTGGGCGAAGCGCACATCGACGTTGGAGTCTCCTATATAAATTGTCTCCTGCGGTAGAACACCGCAGGCATCCATTACCCGAACCAGCATGTCCGGAGCGGGTTTGCGGGGGATTTCATCACGCTGGCCCAAAACCTGTGCAAAGGAGAAGTCAGCGAGATAATGCTGCACTACCCGGCGGGTCTGGGGATCAGGTTTGTTGGAGGCAACTGCGCAGCGTATGCCGGCAGCATGCAGTGCATTCAGCATCCGGGCAACGCCGGGATAAAGCTCGCTGCGCACACAGCAGTTCTCTATATAGCTGGAAGCGTAGCGCCGCACCAGCTCATCGGTCAGATCTTTTTTATTTTCCGGCAGAGCGCGAACACAGAGCATCCGCATCCCGTCTCCAACCATCTTTAAATATTCGCTTTCGCTGTGGGTGGGACATCCGAGGGAAAGAAGCGAGCGGTTGACGGCGTCTGCGATATCATTGATCGTGTTGACAAGGGTTCCGTCAAGATCAAAAGCGCATAGTTTATACATCCTGGTCAAACTCCGGTTATTTATAGTATATAAGCGTGATTTTGGGCGGGCGCTTAACAGGGAAACTGTATCACATATATTTTGAGAATGCAATGCAGGAAAGAGAAAGTGCGGGCGATTCCAAACTAAATTTTGTATCTTTTCAGGAAGGAGTTGACAACCTCGCGCAAAACCTGTATATAATATTGCAGTAATTGATATGTGGCAACACGCACAAATAAGGAGTGTATATCATGGTTTTTGAAAAAGTCAGAGCGATCCTCTGCGATCAGCTTGATCTTGATGAAGACAAGGTAACGATGGAGTCCAGCATTGTGGACGATCTCGGCGCAGATTCCCTGGACGTTGTCGACCTGGTTATGTCGCTTGAAGAAGAGTTTGAGATTGAAATTCCGGACGAAGAGATTGAAAATATCAAACTGGTCGGCGATCTCGTGAAATATATTGAGGCCAACGAATAATTTCCGGTTGTCCCGATTTTTTGAATTCCGCCTATTAATAATACAATATTAATAGAGAGGAAAAAAAGTTTAAATTTATTTTGAAAAGGTCTTGCATTTGCAGGACCTTTTTTGTATAATACTTAAGTGACTGCGACGATATGCGTTGAAGCGGGAGGTTGCCGTAAACTACATACGGGTTTTTCCGCTGAGTATGTCCGAGTCTTGAGAACACGGGCGAAAATACAATATTTGAGCTGTATGGACATGATGGAGCAATTCATCCGCTGTCGCGTTTTAAAACAGCCGGTGCGTTCATGAGGGCGCGCCACCGCCGGATAAAACTTTCAAACGGGAAGGTTTTGCCGGATTTTAAAATGAGAGAGCAAGATACGCACGGCACAGTGTTGTATATCGTTCGCCAAAATGAAAAAACAGGAGGCGTACAAATGGCAGTCAAGACCAAAATCCGGATCCGCATCAAAGGTTACGACCACGAGCAGGTCGACAAGGCGGCAGAGACGATCGTTGAAACCGCGAAGCGTACAGGCGCTCGCGTGAGCGGCCCGATCCCCCTTCCGACCGACAAGGAAGTCGTCACCATCCTGCGCGCTGTGCACAAGTACAAGGACAGCCGTGAGCAGTTTGAGACGCGGACCCACAAGCGGCTGATTGACATCCTCAAGCCGTCCAACAAGACGGTCGAGGCTCTGACAAGCCTGCAGCTCCCCGCCGGTGTTGAGATCGAAATCAAGCTCTGATCTCACGCACAAACACCGCAACGGGTCAAGTTGGTCCGAAAGACGGATCAACCAATAACCTAGAAGGAGGAACATCCAAGTGCAAAAAGGTATTATCGGAAAGAAAATCGGCATGACTCAGATCTTCGACGAGAACGCGAAGGTTGTGCCGGTCACCATCATCGAGGCTGGCCCCTGCGTGGTCGTCCAGAAGAAGACGGTTGAAAACGACGGCTATCAGGCCGTTCAGCTCGGCTTCGGCGACGCGACCGCGAAGAGCACCAACAAGCCCCTGCAGGGTCACTTCAAGAAGGCGGACGTCGCCTACAAGAAGTTCCTGCGCGAGTTCCGCCTCAGCGACATCGACGCTTACAATGTCGGCGACGTTGTCAAAGCGGATGCGTTTGCGAGCGGCGACGTGATCGACGTTGTCGGCACCAGCAAGGGTAAGGGAACCGCCGGCGTTGTCAAGCGCTGGAATCACGGCCGCCTCAAAGAGACCCACGGCACCGGCCCGGTGCATCGTCATGCCGGTTCCAACGGCGCGGCGTCCAACCCCTCCCGGGTTATGAAGGGCAAGAAGCTGCCTGGTCACCTCGGCAGCGAGCGCGTAACGGTACAGAACCTGACGGTTGTCAAGGTTGACGCGGAGAACAATCTGATCGCTATCAAGGGCGCCGTTCCCGGCCCCAAGGGCGGCATTGTCTGCATCACCGACGCCGTTAAGAAGGCTTAAAGGAGGATCGATCAATGGCTAAGCTGAAAGTATTTGATATGGCGGGCAAAGAGGTATCCACCGTTGAGCTTTCGGACGCGGTGTTCGGCATCGAACCGAACAAGGTCGTCATGCACGCGGCGGTTGTCGCTTATCTCGCCAACCAGCGCCAGGGCACACAGAGCACCAAGACCCGCAGCGAGGTCAGCGGCGGCGGCAAGAAGCCCTATCGTCAGAAGGGCACCGGCCGTGCACGTCAGGGCTCGACCCGCGCACCCCAGTGGACGCACGGCGGCGTGGCTCTTGGCCCGAAGCCCCGTGACTACCGCATGTCGATGAACAAGAAGGTTCGCCGTCTGGCGATGCTCTCCGCGCTCTCCGCTAAGGTTGCGGCCGGCGAGCTGGTGATCGTCGACAAAATCGAGATGAACGAGTACAAGACCAAGACGATGGTCGCAATGCTGGGCGCGCTTGGCGCGGACCGCAAGCCGATGATCGTTATGCCCGAGAAAAACGAGTATGTCGTCAAGAGCGCTGCGAATATCGCAGGCTGCAAGACCGCGCTGTGCAACACCTTCAGCGTGTATGACATTCTCAACTGCGGCAAATGCGTCATGTCGCTCGACGCCGTCAAGAAGATCGAGGAGGTTTACGCATAATGAAAGCTCCGCAGGATATTATCCTCGCCCCCATCATCACCGAAAAGAGCATGGCGGCGACGGCGATGAAGAAGTACACCTTCAAGGTCGCGAAAGACTCCAACAAGATCGAGATCGCGCAGGCGGTTGAGAAGCTGTTCGACGTCAAGGTCGCGAAGGTCAACACCATGAACGTTCCCGGCCAGATGCGCCGTCAGGGTCTCAAATCGGGTTACACCGCCGCATGGAAAAAGGCGATTGTCACCCTGAAGCCCGACAGCAAGGGAATCGCGTTCTTTGAAAGCATGACCTAAGGGTCAGGTAAGACTTTCAGAACTGTCCCGGCTTTAAGGCGCGGGCAAAGTATGGGAGATGCGCAAAGACCGCGCTCCCGCAAAGCTCATAAGGAGAATAAGGAAAGATGGCTATTAAAAAGTTCAAGCCGACAACACCTGGCCGCCGCGGCATGACCGTGACCGACTATTCGGTGCTGTCCAAGGTCGAGCCTGAAAAGAGCCTGCTCGAACCGCTGAAAAAGAACAGCGGCCGCAACAATACCGGCCGCATCACCGTCCGTCATCACGGCGGCGGTAACCGTCAGAAATATCGTGTGATCGACTTTAAGCGCGACAAGCGTGACATGCCGGCCACCGTTCTGACCCTGGAGTACGATCCGAACCGCAGCGCGCACATCGCGCTGGTGCAGTATGAGGACGGCGAGAAGCGCTACATCATTGCTCCGGTTGACCTGAAGGTTGGCGACACCGTCGTCGCGGGCCCGAATGCCGATATCAAACCGGGTAATGCGCTGCCGTTCACCAATATCCCGGTCGGTACCTTCATCCACAACATCGAGATCTATCCCGGCAAGGGCGCGCAGCTCGTTCGCTCGGCCGGCAACATGGCTCAGCTGATGGCGAAGGAAAACGGCTACGCGCTGGTGCGTCTGCCCAGCGGCGAGCTCCGCAACGTTCCGGCTAACTGCTATGCTTCGATTGGCCAGGTCGGCAACACCGACTATGCCAACGTCAACCTCGGAAAAGCCGGCCGCAAGCGCCACATGGGCTGGAGGCCCGCCGTCCGCGGCTCGGTCATGAACCCCTGCGACCACCCGCACGGCGGCGGCGAGGGCAAGTCCCCTGTCGGACGTCCCGGCCCTGTCACTCCGTGGGGCAAGCCGACCCTCGGTTACAAGACCCGCAAGAAACATCACCGTTCTGACAAGTTCATTGTCAAACGCCGCAACGGTTAAGAAAGGAGCTAAACAATGGGCAGAAGCGTAAAAAAAGGACCCTTCGTGCAGCCTGTTCTCCTCAAGAGAGTCAAGGAGATGAACGCGACGGGTGAAAAGCGCGTCCTGAAAACTTGGAGCCGCTCCTCGACGATCTTCCCGGATTTCGTCGGTCACACCTTCGCGGTTCACGATGGACGCAAGCATGTTCCGGTTTATGTCACTGAGGACATGGTCGGCCACAAGCTCGGCGAGTTCGCCCCGACCAGATTGTTCCGCGGCCATGCCGGTTCCAAGACATCCAAGTAAGAGAAGGGGAGAGAGACAAATGGAAGCTAAGGCATTTTTGAGATATTGCCGCATCACCCCTCGTAAGGTCCAGATCGTGCTCGACATGATCCGCAATCAGGATCTTGCCAAGGCTGTGGCGATATTAAAGTATACTCCGAAGGCTGCCTGCGAGCCCCTTCTGAAGCTCGTTAACTCGGCTGCCGCAAACGCGGAGAACAACTTTAACATGGATAAGAACTCCCTTTATGTGGCCGAATGTTTCGTGACGCCTGGCCCGACCCTCAAGCGCATCCGTCCGAGAGCGCAGGGCAGAGCCTACCGTGTGCTGAAGAGAACCTGCCACATCACGGTTGTTCTCAAAGAGCGCGAAGCTTAAAGGGGGAGGAAAGTATGGGACAAAAAGTTAATCCGCACGGCCTTCGCGTCGGCGTGATCAAAAAGTGGGATTCCAACTGGTTTGTCAAAAAGAGCGAAATTGGCGACCTGATTCTGGAAGACTACAAGCTCCGCGAGTACCTGAAGAAAAACCTGTACGCTGCGGGCGTTTCCAAGATTGAGATTGAACGCACCGCGGACAACGTCCGCGTGACCATCCACTGCGCGAAGCCCGGCATGGTAATCGGCCGCGGCGGCGACGAGATCGTTAAGCTCGAGGCTGCGCTGAGCAAGATGACCGGCAAGACCGTCAAGGTCGGCATCGAGGCTGTCCGCAACGCGGATGTCGACGCACAGCTGGTTGCTGAGAATATCGCTTCCCAGCTCGAGCGCCGCATCGCTTTCCGCCGTGCCATGAAGCAGAGCATCCAGCGCGCCATGCGTCTGGGCGCCAAGGGCATCAAGGTCCAGGTCAGCGGCCGTCTCAACGGCGCGGACATCGCGCGTTCTGAAAGCTATCATGAGGGCACCATCCCCCTGCAGACCCTGCGTGCTGACATCGATTACGGTTTCGCGGAAGCGAAGACCACCTACGGAATCATCGGCGTCAAGACCTGGCTGTACAAGGGCGAGATCCTCAGCACCGTCAAGAAGACCTCTAAGGAAGGAGGCAACAAGTAATGCTTTTACCGAAAAGAGTAAAGTATCGCCGCGTCCACAGAGGCCGGATGAAGGGCAAAGCGATGCGTGGCAATAAGGTCACTTACGGCCAGTTTGGCCTGCAGGCGCTCGAGCCGGGCTGGATCAAGTCCAACCAGATCGAGGCGGCTCGTATCGCAATGACCCGTTATATCAAGCGTGGCGGTCAGGTTTGGATCAAGATCTTCCCTGACAAGCCCGTTACCGAGAAACCGGCAGAGACCCGCATGGGTTCCGGTAAAGGCAGCCCCGAGTACTGGGTGGCCGTTGTTAAGCCCGGTCGCGTTATGTTCGAGATCGGCGGCATTGATGAGGCGGTTGCGCGCGAGGCGATGCGTCTTGCCATGCACAAGCTGCCCATCAAGTGCAAATTTGTCAAGAAAGAGGATGGTGAGCAGAAATGAAAGCAGCAGATCTGAGCAAAATGTCAGCCAAAGAGCTGCAGGAAAAGCTTGTTGACCTGAAGGGCGAGCTGTTCAACCTTCGCTTTCAGCACGCCATCAATCAGCTCGACAATCCCAACAGAATCAAGGAAGTCAAGAGGGACATCGCCCGCGTCAAGACCGTGATGCGCAGCATGGAACTCGAGGCTGCCAAATAAGAGAGGGAGGATAGGTAAATGAGCGAACGCAATCTTAGAAAAACCCGCGTGGGCAAAGTTGTGAGCGATAAGATGGACAAGACCATCGTCGTCGCCATTGAGGACAGCGTACAGCACCCTCTCTACAAAAAGATTATCAAACGCACCGTGAAGTTTAAGGCGCATGATGAGAACAACGAATGCGGCATCGGTGACCGTGTTATGATTATGGAGTGCCGTCCGCTGTCCAAGGACAAGAGATGGCGCCTCGTACAGATTATGGAAAAGGCGAAATAAGGAGGAAAGTACTGTGGTACAAATGCAGACTTACCTCAAGGTTGCCGATAACACCGGTGCAAAAGAAATTATGTGCATTCGTGTGTTGGGCGGCTCCCGTAAGAGGTACGCCAACATTGGCGATGTGATCGTGGCGTCGGTCAAAAAGGCCGCTCCGGGCGGTTCGGTGAAGAAGGGCGACGTCGTAAAGGCCGTCGTGGTCCGCAGCAAGAAGGGCGTGCGCCGCGACGACGGCAGCTATATCCGCTTCGACGAGAACGCGGCTGTCATCATCAAGGAAGACAAGAACCCCGTTGGAACCCGTATTTTTGGACCGGTTGCGAGAGAGCTTCGTGAGAAGGAATACCTCAAGATCCTCTCCCTTGCGCCCGAAGTGCTGTAAGGAGGAATTGATATGAATAAACTTCACGTCAAAACCGGCGACACGGTCATGATCATGACCGGCCGCGACCGCGGCAACAAGGGCAAGGTGCTCGAGGTTTCCCGCGATGAGCGCAAGGTCATCGTTGAGGGCCAGAACATTGTGACCAAGCACGTTAAACCCCGCCGTCAGGGCGAGGCCGGCGGCCTGGTAAAGGCTGAGGCCCCGCTTTATGCCTGCAAGGTTATGCCTGTTTGCCCCAAGTGCGGCAAGGCGACCCGCGTTGGTCATGCCGTGAACGAAGGCAAAAAGGTGCGCGTCTGCAAAAAATGCGGCGCGGAATTTTGAGTAGGAAAGGAGTAAGAGACAAATGGCAGCAAGACTGAAAGAGCTTTATGTCAATGAGGTTGCGCCCGCTCTTATGAAGAAATTTTCCTACAAGAGCACCATGCAGATTCCGAAGCTTGACAAAATCGTTGTCAACGTCGGCTGCGGCGAAGCCCGCGACAATCCCAAGGTCATGGAGGCAATCCTGGGCGATCTGAAGAAGATTACCGGCCAGGCTCCCGTGATCTGCAATGCGAAGAAATCGGTTGCAAACTTCAAACTCCGTGAAGGCATGCCGATCGGCGCGAAGGTCACCCTGCGCGGCGAGACCATGTATGAGTTCATGGATCGTCTGTTCAATGTTTCGCTTCCGCGTGTCCGCGACTTCCGCGGCATCAACGGCAACAGCTTTGACGGCCGCGGCAACTACGCGCTCGGCCTGAAGGAGCAGCTGATCTTCCCCGAAATCGAGTATGACAAGATCGACGCGGTACGCGGCATGGATATTGCCTTCGTCACGACCGCACGCACCGACGAGGAAGCGAAAGAGCTGCTTAAAGCGCTCGGCGCTCCGTTCGCGGAATAACGGGGGGAGAATTGCAATGGCTAAAACATCACTGAAAAACAAACAGCAGGCGCCTGCAAAGTTTTCGACACGTCAGTACAACAGATGCAAGATCTGCGGCCGTCCGCATGCGTATCTGCGCAAATACGGCATCTGCCGTATCTGCTTCCGTGAGCTGGCTTACAAGGGCCAGATTCCCGGCGTGAAGAAAGCAAGCTGGTAAGAGGAGGTTGACAGTATGCACATCACAGACCCGATTGCCGATTTGTTGACTCGCATCCGCAACGCCAGCAGTGCGAAGCACGAGACTGTTGACGTTCCCGCTTCCAACACGAAGAAGGCTATCGCCAAGATTCTTGTGGACGAGGGCTATGTCAAGAGCATGCAGGTGACCGAAGACAACAAACAGGGCATGATTCGACTCACTTTGAAATACGGCGAGAACAAGACCCCGGCTATCCAGGGTCTGCGCCGCGTGAGCAAACCCGGCCTTCGCATCTATACAAGCTGCGAAAAAATGCCCAAGGTCCTCAAGGGCCTCGGCATTGCGATCGTTTCCACTCCCCAGGGCGTTATGACCGATAAACAGGCCCGCGCTCTGAATGTCGGCGGCGAAGTGCTCGCCTTCGTTTGGTAAGGAGGGTATTAAAGAATGTCGAGAATTGGTAGAAAAGCGATATCCGTTCCCGCCGGTGTCGATGTTAAAATCGAGGGAAATACCGTGACGGTGAAGGGTCCGAAGGGCTCCCTGACCCAGAGCTTCAACCCGAGCATGGCGCTGAAGCTTGAGAACAACGAGATCACCGTCTCGCGTCCGTCTGACGATAAGGAATACCGTTCGCTTCACGGTCTGACGCGGACCCTTATCCACAACATGGTGACGGGAGTCACCGAGGGCTTCCAGAAAGAGCTCGAAATCCAGGGCGTCGGCTATCGTGCCGCCAAGCAGGGCAAGGACCTTGTGATGAACCTGGGCTACTCCCACCAGGTGATCATGAGCGACAACGAGGACATCACCATTGAGGTCCCCGCGCCCAACAAGATCATCATCCACGGTATCGATAAGCAGAAGGTTGGTCAGTTCGCGGCCAACGTTCGCGAGAAACGTCCTCCCGAGCCTTACAAGGGCAAGGGTATCCGCTATGCCGGCGAGTATGTTGCTCGCAAGGAAGGCAAAGCTGGCAAAGGTAAATAAAGAAAGGAGTGTTGAAGAATTATGGTTACAAAACGCGACAGTAACAAGCAGCGTCTGCAAAGACATAAACGCGTCCGCGGCAAGATCAGCGGCACCAAAGAGCGTCCGCGCCTTAATGTTTTCCGCTCCGCCAAGCACATCTACGCACAGATCATCGACGATGTTGCGGGTGTTACGCTTTGCTCGGCTTCGTCTCTGGATAAGGGCTTCGGCCCCGCCAAGGGCAACATCGAGGAGGCTGGCAAGGTCGGTAAGGCTGTTGCCGAAAAGGCTGTCAAGCTGGGCATCACCGAAGTGGTCTTCGACCGCGGCGGTTTCATCTATCACGGCCGCGTCAAGGCTCTTGCCGAAGGCGCACGTGAAGGCGGCCTGAAATTTTAAGGGAGGAGAAAGATTTTGGAAAGACTTGACGCTTCAACGCTCGACCTTAAAGAAAAGGTTGTTACGATAAACCGCGTATCCAAGACCGTTAAGGGCGGCCGCATCTTCAAGTTCTCCGCGCTGGTCGTCGTCGGCGACGGCAACGGCATCGTTGGCGTGGGCCTTGGAAAGGCCGGCGAGGTTCCCGAAGCTATCCGCAAGGGCCTCGAGGATGCGAAAAAGAACATCACAAGAATTGCTCTGAAGGGCACCACCATCCCCCATGAGGTTATCGGCGAGTTCGGCGCGGGCCGCGTTCTGCTCATGCCGGCCGGTCCCGGTACCGGAATCATCGCGGGCGGTCCTGTCCGTGCGGTGATGGAGGTTGCGGGCATCAGCGATATCCGTACCAAGTCCCTGCGCTCGAACAACCCGAACAACGTCGTTTCTGCGACGATCTGCGGCCTCAAGGCTCTGCGCAATGCTGAGCAGGTTGCTGCAATGCGCGGTAAGAGCGTGAAAGAATTATTCGGTTAAGGAGGAGAGTCAAAATGGCAACAGAGAAAACGGCTGCCGCGAACGAGGCGGTAGAGGAAAAGAAACCGGCTGCCAAAAAGACAGCCTCCACGACCGCGAAGAAGACGGCTGCGAAACCCGCTGCCGAAAAGAAGGCGCCTGCCAAGAAGTCCGCTTCTGCAACGGATGCGCCCAAGAAAACGACCGCCAAAAAAGCACAGGCCGCTCCTGCTGAAGCTGCGGAAGTGAAGGCGGAGGCGCCTGCCAAGAAGGCGCCCGCAAAGAAGAAAGTGGCCGCGGGCGTTAAAGTCCGTCTGGTCAAAAGCCTGGCGGGCCGTCTGGATGCCCAGATCGCGACCTGCCGTTCGCTCGGCCTGCGCAAGATCGGCGATGTAACCGTGCAGCCGGATAATGCGGCTACCCGCGGCAAGATCGCCAAGATCAGCCACATGGTCGAAGTGACCGAAGCATAAAGCAAGGAGGTGCATTCCACATGAAGCTCCACGAACTGCAACCCGCTGCGGGCGCAACCACTGAGGCAAAGCGCAAAGGCCGCGGCGCTGGCTCTGGCAACGGCAAAACTGCCGGCAAGGGCCACAAGGGTCAGCTCGCCCGTTCGGGTCACAAGCCCGCATATTTCGAGGGCGGCCAGCTCCCGCTTGTTCGCCGCATCCCGAAACGCGGCTTCCACAACATTTTCGGCACGAAATTCGCGACGATCAATGTCTGCGATCTGAACAAGTTTGAGGACGGCGCTGTTGTTGATGTTAAGGCCGTTCTGGAATCGGGCCTGGTCAAAAAGCCCTTGGACGGTATTAAGGTTCTCGGCAACGGAGAGCTGACCAAAAAGCTCACGGTTAAGCTGACCGCTTATTCCGAGAGCGCCAAGAGCAAAATTGAATCGGCCGGCGGGAAGGCCGAGGTGATGTAAGGATGTTCCAAACCTTTAAAAACGCTTGGAAAATCGATGATCTTCGCAAGAAGATTCTGTTTACCATCCTGATTCTCGTGATCTTCCGCTTCGGCGCCGCGGTGGTTGTTCCGTTTATCAACGGCGAAACGCTGCAGGCGACGTTAAACACCGAAGGAACCATTTTCGGTTTCTTCAACCTGATGACCGGCGGCAGTTTCAGCAATGCGACCCTGTTTGCGCTCGGCGTCACTCCCTACATTAACGCTTCGATCATCATCCAGCTGCTTCAGGTTGTTATCCCGGCGCTGGAGCGTTGGTCCAAAGAGGGTGAGGAAGGACACCGCAAAGCGAACATGGTTACC
Organism: uncultured Clostridia bacterium; assembly: GCA_944385925.1. GTDB lineage: Bacteria > Bacillota > Clostridia > Oscillospirales > Ruminococcaceae > CALWZE01. The sequence goes on along the minus strand of CALWZE010000030.1, from coordinate 15,168 downwards.
CGCTATACCTCGATCGGTATTTCGCTGGTGCTGTCCTGGGTCTACTATCTGATGGTCAGCCGTCAGGGTGCACTGTACTACACCGAGGGCTTTGCGAAGTATTTCTCGGCCGCGGTGATTATCTGCTCGTTTACTGCGGGCTCGGTGCTGCTGATGTGGCTGGGCGAACAGATTGATGTCAAAGGTATCGGCAACGGTATTTCGCTGATTATTTTCGCCGGTATCCTTTCCAACCTTGCAACGGTGTTCCCGCAGGTCCTGACCTACTTCAAGGTCGCGGCCGGCAACTATACCGATGCAAGCGGCGTGGCTTATGCTGCGCAGCCGGCCTACTATGTGCTGGTTCCGCTGATCATTCTGATGTTTGCGGCGATGTTCGTGCTGATTGTCGTCGTGACTTCGGCTGAGCGCCGTATCCCGGTCCAGTACGCCAAACGCGTTGTTGGACGCAAGATGTACGGTGGCCAGTCGACCAACATCCCCATCAAGGTCAACATGACCGGCGTTCTGCCTGTCATCTTTGCTTCGGCTTTCCTTTCGTTGCCGGGCACACTCAGGGACTTGGTTGGTTGGACAGATGGTTGGTTGGGAGCGTTTTTGGGTTGGTTTAACACCAACAACTGGGGCTACGCGATCATTTACGCGATTTTGATTCTGGGCTTCAACTTCTTCTATGTTGCTGTTCAGTACAATCCTGTTCAGATCGCAAACGACCTGCGCAAGAATTCCGGCACGATTCCGGGCATCCGTCCCGGAAAACCGACATCGGACTTTATTGCGCGTGTGGTTTCCAAGATAACGCTGATCGGCGGTATTTTCCTTGTCATTGTTGCAACCCTTCCGATCGTCATCACCAAGCTGACCGGCATCCAGATCTCGCTGGGCGGTACGTCGGTCCTGATTCTGGTCGGTGTTGCGCTTGAAATTTCTAACACGCTCGAATCCTACATGCTGATGCGTCACCACAAAGGATTCCTGGAATAAGAGGGCATTGCGATGAAGCTGATCCTATTGGGAGCGCCCGGTGCGGGTAAGGGAACGCAGGCCGAGATTATTGCTGAGCGCCTGTCCATCCCCATCATCAGCACGGGCAACATTCTGAAAGAAGCTATCCGCAAGGAAACCGAGCTTGGTATGCAGGCGAAGAGCTATATGGACTGCGGCAATCTTGTTCCTGACGATGTCATTATTGGTATCGTTAAGGAACGGCTCGGACGCGAGGACTGTGCCGACGGATTTATTCTGGATGGCGTGCCCAGGACCATCGCGCAGGCGGATGCACTGGAAGAAATGGGCGTAAAGATCGACAAAGTGGTCAGCCTCGAAGTGCCGGACGATATGATTATCCAGCGTCTTACCGGACGCAGAACCTGTCCGAAATGCGGTGCGTCTTATCATATTCTGCATAAGGCGCCCGCTTCGGAGGGAATTTGCGACAAGTGCGGCGAGCCGTTGACTGTCCGTTCGGACGACGAGGAATCGACAGTTGTCACGCGCTTGAAGGTCTACCATGAGACCACAGAGCAGCTTAAGGATTATTACAGAGCGAAAGGCAAGCTCCGTGTCGTCGACGGGCAGGATGATATCGCGGATACCACCCGCGCCGTCCTCGCCGCGTTGGAGGAGTGAGCAGATGATTGTACTGAAAACGGCGAAAGAGATCCAGACCATGCGAGACGCGTGCCGGATCTCGGCCGCCGCGCTGCGGGTCGCAAAGGAGGCGCTGAAACCCGGCGTCACCACCGCGCATGTTGATAATGAGGTGCGCAAATTCATCCTTTCACAGGGTGCGACCCCGTCCTTTCTGAATTATGGCGGGTTCCCTAAAAGTGCCTGCATATCGATCAACGATCAGGTCATTCACGGAATCCCGGACGACCAGACCGTCGTCAGAGAGGGCGACATTGTGAGCGTCGACGTCGGCGCATACTATAAGGGTTTTCACGGCGACAATGCGGCTACTTTTCCGGTCGGCGCTGTGTCCCCTGCGGCGCAGAAGCTGATGGATGTAACGCGCGAGTGTCTCAGACGAGGCATTGCCGCCGCGGTAAAAGGCAACCGGCTGGGCGATATCGGCTTTGCAGTGCAAAGCTACGCAGAGGCAAATGGCTTCTCGGTTGTGCGCGACTTTGTTGGGCACGGCGTTGGCCACGAACTGCATGAGGCGCCGGAAGTGCCGAACTACGGAAAAGCAGGGCACGGCGTTCGTCTGGTGCCCGGTATGACCATCGCCATCGAGCCGATGATCAACGAAGGCGTCTTTGAGGTTGAAGTTCTGGATAATGACTGGACGGTCGTTACCGCAGACGGCAAGCTCTCGGCGCACTTTGAGAACACAATCGCCATTACGGATGACGGTCCCGTGATCCTCACCGCCGAGTAAGGGGGCAGGAATGGAGATTGTAAAGGGATGCGCCGTGCGTTCGCGCGCCGGACGGGACAAAAACCGCTTTTTTGCGGTGCTTGAACTGGACGACGGGTTTGCGTACGTTGCGGACGGAAACCTGAGAAAGCTCGATAAACCAAAACGCAAAAATCTGCGGCACCTCGCCGGGACACTTCATCGTTTTTCGGAAGAGGAGCTGCAAAGCGACAAATCACTGTACGGCGCGATTTGCGCGCGCTTTTACACTGGTACACCGTCAAGGGAGGGTTAGAGACTTTGTCAAAAGACGATGTTTTGGAATTAGAGGGCGTCGTAAAGGAAGTGCTGCCTAACGCAACCTTTCTGGTCGAACTCCCCAATGGCCACAAAATCAACGCCCACATCTCGGGCAAGCTGCGCATGAACTTTATCCGCATTCTTGCCGGAGACAAGGTGACGGTGGAAATGTCGCCGTACGACCTCACCAAGGGCCGCATCACCTGGCGCTCCAAATAAGAGCGCAGATCAACCTCAGGAGGTAATTATTATGAAGGTCAGACCTTCCGTTAAACCCATTTGTGAGAAGTGCAAGGTAATCAAACGTCACGGTAAGGTGATGATTATCTGCCAGAATCCCAAGCACAAGCAGCGTCAGGGTTAACCAGGACGCATAACGAACAACCGGAGGAATTTTAAATGGCGCGTATTGCTGGTATCGACCTGCCGAAGGAGAAGCGGGTCGAAATTGGACTTACCTATATCTACGGTATCGGCCAGAGCACGGCGAAGAAAATCCTCGCTGACACCGGAATCAATCCGGACACCCGGGTCAAGGACCTGAGCGATGATGAGGAAAAGCTGCTGCGTGAGTATATCGACAAGAACCTCACTGTTGAAGGCGACCTTCGCCGCAACGTTGCGCTGGATATCAAGCGCCTTGTCGAGATCGGCTGCTATCGCGGCGTTCGTCACCGCAAGGGCCTGCCTGTTCGCGGCCAGCGTTCCAAGACCAACGCCCGTACCCGTAAGGGTCCGAAGAGAACGATCGCCAACAAGAAGAAATAAGGAGGCAGTTCGAGTAAAATGGCAGTGAAACAAACCAAGGGCAAGGCTGTCGCGGGTACCCGTAAACGCCGCGAGAAGAAAAATATCGAGCGCGGTGCGGCCCACATTCAGTCCACCTTTAACAACACGATCGTAACAATCACCGACATCGCGGGCAACGCCATTTCCTGGGCGAGCGCCGGCGGACTTGGTTTCCGTGGTTCCCGCAAATCGACCCCGTTCGCGGCGCAGATGGCCGCTGAGGTCGCCGCAAAGGCCGCCATGGAACATGGCATGAAGACCGTTGAGGTCTATGTCAAGGGACCGGGCTCGGGCCGTGAAGCCGCGATCCGTGCGCTTCAGGCGACCGGCCTGGAGGTAAACATGATCAAGGACGTTACCCCCATTCCCCACAACGGATGCCGCCCGCCGAAAAGACGTCGCGTATAATTTACGAGGAGGATTTACTCAATGGCAAGATATACCGGTGCTGTGTGCAGAAACTGCCGCAGAGAAGGTGAAAAGCTCTTTCTGAAAGGCGAGCGCTGCTATTCCGACAAGTGCGCCTTTGCGCGCCGCAGCTATGCGCCCGGCCAGCATGGTCAGGGCCGCAAGAAGGCTTCGGAGTATGGCATCCAGCTTCGTACAAAGCAGAAAGCCAAGAGATATTATGGCGTGCTCGAGAGCCAGTTCGCGAAATACTTCGAGATGGCCGAGCGTCAGCAGGGAATTACCGGTGAGAATCTGCTTCGGATCCTTGAGAGCAGATTGGACAACATCGTCTATCGTGCCGGCTATGCAAACTCCCGCAAGGAGGCGCGTCAGCTTGTGCTGCACCGCCACTTCACAGTCAACGGAAAGACTGTTAACATCCCCTCTTATCTGGTAAAGGCCGGCGACAAGGTCGCTGTCAAGACCTCTGACTGCGAGAAGATCAAGCTTGCGATCGAGGCCAACAGCGCTCGCCCGAAGCCTGTCTGGATGGATGTCAACGAGATGACCGCTACCATTAATCACCTGCCCGAGCGTTCCGAGATCGACTTCGAGATCGAAGAGCACTTCATCGTCGAGCTCTATTCGAAATAATAGAAAGCTTCACAAGAGAAGTAGGGTTATTGGGAAAGCGAACATTCGGCGGCATATCGTCCGTCATTAGGAGGGTTTTAGCATGATCGAAATAGAAAAGCCCAAAATTGAAACTGTCGAATTGACCAATGACGGCTCCTACGGCAAATTTGTCGTAGAGCCGCTCGAGCGCGGCTTCGGCACAACGCTCGGCAATGGTCTTAGGCGAGTTCTTCTGTCCTCTCTCCCAGGCGTGGCTGCGCGTTCGATCAAAATCGAGGGCGTCCAGCACGAGTTCTCTACGATCGAAGGCGTTAAGGAAGACGTCACCGAAATCGTTTTGAATGTGAAGGGCATCACCGCCAAGCTGCACTGCGATGGCCCCAAGACAGTGTATATCGAAGCTGAAGGGGAATGCGAAGTCACCGCCGGCAGCATCAAGGCTGACGCGGAGTTTGAGGTGCTTGAGCCGGATTGGCACATTGCAACCCTTGGAAAAGGCGCGAAGCTCGCAATGGAGCTGACCTTCGATAAGGGCCGCGGCTATATTTCGTCCGAGCGCAACAAGCAGAATATCGCTGGTGCAATCGGGGTGATCCCCGTCGACAGTATCTATACCCCCGTGCTGAAGGCTAACTATACGGTTGAAAATACCCGTGTCGGCCAGATCACGGACTATGATAAGCTTACGCTTGAGGTCAAGACCGATAAGACCATCTCTGCCAAGGAAGCGGTTTCCCTGGCGGCAAAGGTTCTGTGCGAGCACCTCAATCTGTTCATGAACCTTTCGGAGGATATTCTGGACACAGAGATCCTTGTCGAGAAGGATGAAAAGAACAAGGAAAAGGTTCTTGAGATGACCATTGAGGAGCTGGATCTTTCGGTTCGCAGCTTCAACTGCCTCAAGAGAGCGGGCATTAACACGGTCGAAGACTTGATTAACAAGTCCGAGGAAGAGATGATGAAGGTCCGGAACCTCGGCATCAAATCGCTGGAAGAGGTCATCGGCAAGCTCAAATCTCTGGGCTTCGACCTCAATTCCTCCTCGGAAGACTAACGTTTAAGGAGTAATTGCTATGGCTGGCACAAGAAAGCTTGGCAGAACGAGCGACCAGCGCAGAGCTATGCTGCGCGCGATGGTGACTTATCTGCTCGAGAACGGTAAAATCGAGACGACCGTGACGAGAGCAAAAGAAGTCCGCTCGGTTGCCGAAAAAATGATCACGATCGGCAAAAACAGCTCGCTGCACGCGAAACGTCAGGTTTATGCTTATGTGACCAAAGAAGCGGTCGCAAAGAAGCTTTTTGACGAGATCGCGCCGCAGTACAGCGAACGGAACGGCGGTTATACCCGCATCACCAAGATCGGACCGCGCCGCGGCGATGCTGCGGAGATGGCGATCATCGAGCTGGTTTGATTTGCCTGAATACTAAAGATCAGTAAAAAGCGTTCCTGTCCAGATGGACAGGAACGCTTTTGAATTATAGAATTAAGCGCATAGATAAGACGCAAACATGTTGTTCTTTTGATCAGAAAATGACAACCTTAACGCTGGAAAAGTTAATAAAACAAAGTAAGACTTCAAGAAAATCAAATTTTTATTTTGAAAGCGAGAGAAAACATAGCGCGCGGTAAGGTCTTTTTAGTGTAAATAAAAAAGCCGGAGCAAGGCTCGCCTTGCTCCGACATGGCAAGGGCGGTCAGTTTAGATCGGCAGGTAGGCATGACATTTGGAGTTAAGCATTTGATTTTGCCCAGTAATCCAGAAGGTCCTGCTCTGCCATAATCTATATTTCCTGAAATAACTTTTTCATTGCTTTTTGGATTTTGTCCCGTTCCAACCCGATTTGTTTCAATCGGATTGCATAAAGCAGTTCCTCCACTACTTTAATATCGCTGATTTGAATTGCTTCAAAAGACCAATCCAATTTATCATGGGCAAGATTGTTTCTCAATTCGCCGACACGACGGCTGATTTCTTCAGCTAATTTCTCATAGGGTTTCGGCGACGTTCCATATTTCCGTACTGTGAATACCTCCATAATATCCCGGCAGTCTTTCAATGCATATTGAACATTGAACCAGTATCCTAAATTAAAATTCTGGATTGCCTTTATAAGATCCGCTGCATATTCTTTGCTTTTTCCGGTTTGCTTTGCGCGATACTCCTCTGCTAACCGTACAATATCCATTTTAACATTGATAAACCGTTCCGATCTGCCTATATCCGTTCCATAGATATTTCGACACTCTCTTTCAAAAGCCGCCAGGGTTAAAATAAACCGACTGACCGAGTAATGCTTTTTGTCATCTACAGAGTGGGGGAGATATTCATATCCAATTTGTTCAGTTGAGATGATCTGCATCAGATCTGCAGTTTTTTCTCCCAGAATGGTAAAATCAATGATTTGTTCTGTTGCCTTTGGACTGGTTTCCTCGGAAAAACGTTCCGGGAAGCCAAGCCAACCGTAAAAATATCGTTTACCGTCCTGATTTAATGTAAAAATTTCATTTTTGTTCAAGGATACATTTGCCCGATTCGTCACATACATGAAAAAGTGCTGTAAATGTTCTTGAACCCGGATCAAAGTTGGAAGATCAACAGCTTTGGAAAATACAACTGTCATCCTGCTCTGGGATGTTACAGGATTTTGGGAACGCATCAAAGTTGCATAGGAATAAAAATAGATATTTGCAACAAGGTCATCTGAAATTTGATAGCTTCTTCCAGTCACTTCATTTTGCTTTTCTGCTGAAACTGTAAGCTTCTTGGCCCCAAGAAACCCGCCGGCTGGTTCAATATCATACTTAAAGACGGAATCCGGAGGAAAAAAGGCATCAATTTCCGGCCCCTGAAGGCGCAGGCCATAAATGGAGTCTTCTGAATACTCCTTCTCACAAACAAAGTACCACGCAACGCGGAAGCTCAAAAATCCATGGTAGGTGGCATAGTCGCTGGAAACATGAAACCGGATATTATGTCCTTCACTCGTTGTACCTAAGATATCCTCAAAAGGAATCCAGGCATTGACTGATTCCGTAAATTTGGTCAGCTTTTCCAGCGTATGCAAAATGGAAGAATACTCCTCTTGTATCTTCTGATTTGGAGGGTAGAGATTTAATAAAAAATGTTCCTCATCAAATTCAAAAGGGAAAGAAATATTTTTAAATTCTGCAAATCCAATGAAACGCTGTGGTTTTTTCACGGTTTACTCCTCTAGAATTCTGTCCGGGTTCACTTTTTCAAACAACTCCCTGCGAACAATCGCTGGGTGGTGATACTGGTACAGATATCGTTCCTTCTCCCCAGTATTTTTAATCTGCTTCCCGGAAAGCAGATCTTTTACATAGGTCTTCTGGAGCAAAACATCTCCCACATATTTCTCATTTTTCAGAAGTTTAGAGATCGTCTCCCGGCTCCAGCGGCTCCTGCCTGTTGGAGTGGGTATACCCTGTCCATATAGCCAGTCAGATATTGTTCCGAAGCTCGCTCCGCCCGCCCGCAGCTCAAACATTTTATGGACAATCTCTGCATTCGGCGCATCAACGATTAACCCGCCATTGATGCCTCGCTTATAGCCAAAGCACACAAAGTCTGCATACCCTGATTTCCCACTTGTAAATCCTTGTTTGATTCCCCATTTGATGCTGCGGCTCATATCCTCACTCTCAGCCTGTGCCATTGCGCCGTATATGATAATTGCCAATTGGATTGTCTGTTCATGAAGCCACAGATTTTCTAATTCGAAATAGATGTCAATATTTAGGCTCTGTAATTCACGAAGCGTTTTGAGAAAATCCAAAGTGTTACGGGCAAGCCGACTGATGGATTTTATGAGGATCAAGTCAACCTGCTTTTTGCGGCACTTTCTCATAAGGGCACAAAACATGGGGCGCTCTTTTAAATTCAGGCCACTTGCTTTTTCAGAAAAAATACCTGCACTTTTCCAGTTTGGATTTTTCTCGATTATGGCACGGAAGTGTGCCTCCTGCATCTCCAGACTAGTTTCCTGCTCCTCATGTTCCGTACTCACCCGACAATATGCTGCTACACGCAGGACCTGCTGCTCATCAGGTCTGAATATTCGCCCAGCCGGTACTTCTGATACATGTGCCATTCATCCATCCTTCACCTTTTTAAGTTTTCGATATTATTGTATCAGAATGCCGGTAGGATGGAAAGAGTTTATAATTGGACTTTAGACCGGGACTGCTTTTCCTGCTGTACCACGCGGAATAATTGGTCAGAAATAATGGCCTCATGAGAACCGGTATAGAGATACCGGTCTATAAGACCATCATTTTCAATTTGGACAGTACCAATGCTAACTGTTTTCTGGAGAAGCACGCATCCGGTATATTTTTCATTGGAGAGCAGCTTGTCAATTGCTTCCCTGTTCCATTTGGGTTTGCCGGTTGGGGAAGGAATCCCCTGTTCTTCCAAACCAGCAGCAATTTTACCCAAACTCTTTCCATCTGCGTACTCTTTAAAAATCCATTGAACTACCCCTGCTTCCGCAGGATCAATGATCAAATCACCATGGCTATCAACATTATAGCCATAGCATCTACGTTTTGCAATTTTGGAACTGCCATCCTGAAATCTTTTCCGCAGTCCTGCCTTAATAGACTCACTCTTCTGAAAGTAATTCATGATACTTCCTCCTCGAAATGAAAATAGCCGCAACGGAAATCGTTGCAGCTCAATTAGTTATACACTTAAAGATAAAAAGAAAGTTGACAAATTTCTCATCGAAATTTGTCAACTTATCTTGGTGCCGCTAACCGGGGTCGAACCGGTACGGAATCTCTTCCGAAGGATTTTAAGTCCTTTGTGTCTGCCTATTCCACCATAGCGGCAAATGAATGCGTTTCTATTATAAACGAAGGGATTTAGGGTGTCAATCAAATTTCAAAACAGGTGATTTGGACACAGACAGGTTGGATTTACGGGATAAACGTGGTAAACTAAATGAAAAAGGAAAGGAGCGTTAAGCTATGGCAAAGCGTGTCTTTATCATTGTGCTGGACAGTTTCGGAATTGGGGCGTTGCCTGACGCGGATAAGTTTGGAGATGTAGGGGCAAACACATTGCGCAGCATTGCTGGCTCATCGCAGTTTAACACGCCCTTATTGCGGCAGATGGGCCTGTTTAATATAGACGGTGTAGATTGTGCTCAGGAGGTGGAAAAACCGACGGCTAGCTTTGCGCGAATGGTGGAGCAGTCTATGGGCAAGGACACCACAATCGGACATTGGGAGATTGCCGGCATTATTTCCCCGAGACCGATGCCCACCTATCCGGACGGTTTCCCGCCTGAGGTTGTCGAGCCTTTCGAAAAAGCGGTTGGCCGCAAGGTGCTGTGCAACAAACCCTATTCCGGTACACAGGCTCTGGTGGATTATGGCGAAGAGCACATGAAAACCGGAAAACTTATTCTTTACACATCGGCGGACAGCGTGTTTCAGGTCGCCGCACACGAAGAGATTATTCCGCTCCAAGAGCAGTACCGGATTTGCCAAATCGCGCGCGATATGATGACGGCAAGTGGGAAACATGCTGTGGGCAGAGTCATTGCACGTCCGTTTATCGGTCACGATAAAACGGATTTTAAACGCACGACCAACCGGCATGATTTTTCACTTAATCCCCCTAAAAAGACAATGCTGGATTTTATCGGCAGTGCGGGTATGCAGACGATCGGCGTTGGAAAAATTTATGATATTTTTGCCGGCGTCGGCGTAAGCGAACAGATCAAAAGTAAGGGTAATTACAATGGCATGGAAATTACCCTGGAACTCGCTGATCGTGATTTCGAGGGCCTGGCCTTTGTTAACCTCGTTGATTTTGACATGCTGTATGGACACCGGAATAACGTGGACGGCTATGCGGCAGCGATGAGCGAATTTGACGGTCAGCTTTCGCAGTTTGTTAAGAAGATGCGCCCGGACGATTTGCTGATCATTACAGCGGATCACGGCTGTGATCCGGGATTTACGCAGTCCACCGATCACTCCAGAGAATATACGCCGATGATTGCGTACGGCGCGCCTGTTCGTGAAGGCGTAAACCTGCATACACGGGCTACTTTTGCCGATATCGCTGCGACAACCTGCGATTACCTCGGCGTTGCGGCGCAGCTGGATGGCACCAGCTTCTGGCCGGAAATAAAAAAGTAATGCGGCGGCAGAATCCCATCTCTATTTTCGAAAAATAGGTCTTGCAATATAGGCAAAATTGTGCTACTATATTATTCGGTTCAGCGACCGGGTGTAGCGCAGTTTGGTAGCGCGCTTGAATGGGGTTCAAGAGGCCGCAGGTTCGACTCCTGTCACTCGGACCATCGGAGTGTTCAAATTGGACACTCCGATTTTTTATTTAATTTTGCAAATGTACGCGATGATTCTGTGCAGGCAATAATCATATATGGCCCTGTATATTTTTCATATTCTTATATAGCATCATTATATTGCGATTATGGTAAATCAAGCTTTAAAGGTTTACGAGAATAGAAGAAGCTTTGCTTTTATTTTGGCAATGCAATAGAATTTATTCTCGACTCGATTGACAATGAAAATCATGGTTCAACGATTTAACCGCGTCCAACAACTTTGTTTGGCGCGGTTTTTGTTGTATAATGGTGAAAATATGAAAACTACAGCAAGTATTTTTACCACAGACAGGAAAATCCGATTAAAGGAGAGGAAAACTGCCATGAATAATCGAAAACTGCTAAAAAACGCATTGGCAATCGTATCCTGTGATGAAAAAGACTCAGTTTATTACGGCGCGGACATGCTGATTGAGGGGCAGCAAATCCTCAAAATAGGCAAAAATATCAATGAACCTTACGACGAACTGATTGATGCAACCGATCATATCGTTTACCCTGGTCTTATCAATACGCACCATCATTTTTTCCAGACCTTTGTTCGCAATCTGCGGACAGTGGATTACCCGAATATGACGGTTCCGCAGTGGCTGGATAAAATATATCGCATATTCCAGATCATTGACGATGAAGTGATCTACTATTCCAGTCTGACCGCCTTTGCGGATTTAATTAAACACGGATGCACCTGTGCGTTCGATCACCAGTACTGCTTTACAAAAGCGACCGGAAAAGCGCCGGTGGACCGGCAGATGCAGGCAGCGGGAGAACTGGGTATTCGCTATCATGCAGGCAGAGGGGTCAACAGCCTGCCGCGCGAGAAGGGAAGCACGATTCCGGATAATATGCTGGAAGATACGGACGAATATCTGGCAGACTGCGAGCGGCTGGTGCAGAGATATCATGATCCCGCGCCTTTCTCGATGGCACAGATCGTGCCCTCTCCCTGTCAGCCGATCAACAGCTGGAAAGAGACCTTCGAGCGGACGGTTGAATTTTGCCGTGCGAGGGGATTGCACATGCATACCCATCTCGGCGAGGGCGAAAACGACATCATGGTTGAGCGTTGGGGAAAACGGACGCTGGACTGGTGCCGCGATATTGGCTTTGTCGGCCCGGACGTGTGGATAGCGCATGGTTGGGAGCTCAACGAGCAGGAAATCGGCGTTATGGCTGAAACGGGAACCGGCGTATCGCATTGTCCGGCTCCGGCAATTCTGGGCGGTTTTCCGATTCTCAATATTCGCAGTATGCAGAACGCTGGCGTCTGTGTTTCACTTGGCTGCGATGGCTCTGCGACCAATGACAGTTCTAATCTGCTGGATGCGCTGCGCACCGGCTGGATGATGCAGGCTTTCCACAGCAAACAGCGCGGCGGGTGCATTTCCCCTTATGAAATGCTCAAGATTGGCACGGTGGCCGGCGCGAAAACGCTCGGACGTCCGGATCTTGGTACGCTGGAAGAGGGAAAAGCTGCGGACCTGTTTATGATCGACGCCGCGAAACTGGAACTGAGCGGCGCGCTGCATGACCCCAAAAACCTGCTTGTACGGGTCGGTTTGACCGGAGAGGTAGCGATGACCATGATCGGCGGAAAGGTTGTCTTCCGCGACGGTGAGCTGATTGGTGTGGACGAAGAAAAGCTGGCACGTGAAGGCGAATCGGTCTGCACCCGTGTATTGCGCAGCAAATGTGAAGCGTTTCAGAACCTTTAATGCTGCTACCATGCTTGAATGGGTTTACCTGCGTCTCACACAAATTTAAATTTTGAATGCTGGACGCAGGAATAATCGTTTGATATAGTAAAGGCAGTTTTTTGTGAGGTGCTGAAAATGGACTGGAGCTTTTTTTACTCCACGCAGGCGCCGTTTGTCAAAATGTATTCGGCGGAGCATGTTGCCTATCTCGTATTTTGCGCGGCGGCAGTATTCTGGTTTATCCGCAGCAGGAATCATATTTGTGCGCATCGCAGACGCACCGCAAAAATCTTTCTGGGCGTGATGGCTTTTCAGCAGGTGTTTTTACTTTATGGCTGGTACGCTTTGGCAACCGATGTTTTCTGGTCGGAGGGCCTGCCGCTTCACCTGTGCCGCGTAGCAAGTTTGCTGACCATTGTATTTCTGCTGACCGAAAACACAAAAGTGCTGGATGTTGTCTTCTATTTCAGTATATTTGCTTTGATTTCACTTTTCTATCCGATGAATGTCTACCACTTCGCGCATGTCAGCGGTCTGTCTTACATGATAAACCATTTGATCACGGTGCTGATTCCGATTTTCGGATTTGTGGCCTATGGCTGGCGCCCCTCCTGGGCAGGCTGCCGCAGAGCAATCATCGCCTTTACTGTATACTTTCCGGCTGCACTTGTCGCAAACGCGCTGACAGGCGGCAATTATTTCTACATGACTGATCGCCCGTTTTTGAAAAGCATTCCGCTTTGGCTTTTTGCTTCGCTTGCCTATCTTGTCACTGTGGCAGGCTTCACGATTGTAACGGCGGCCCTTTTGTATATAGCGCAAAAGACCGGAAAAAGCGCAAAAAAGGTTTGCTGCTGAAAAAAACTGTTTTCGCTATCTTTGTTACAACAAAAAAGCCCCGCGTGGCGGAAATCCTGTCATTTCCGGATCCAGCGGGGCTTTTTATTGCGATTTTATTAAGGGTTTGAAAGTTTGTTCAAAAGGTGAAGGAAGCCGACGGTTGATAAGGAAAAACGGATTTCGGATTGCAGAAATCCCAAAGGTTCAAGTTTTATCCGCAAGCTGATTTACCGCAACCCTTTTCGTGCAGCATTGGGCAGCTTAGCACATCTCGTTGGCTGTCTTGTACTTATAGATCAGTTCAGCGTGATTCTGCTCTTCGGTCTGGATGCTGTTCAGCACGCTGCGCAGCTCAGGCGAAGCAAAATGAAACAGGTCGTTGTTATAGGCGGATGCGACATATTTTTCGGTCGTGATACTGTCGGTGCACAGAAACGCGTCATGCTTCTTGTCGGCTGCTCTGCCGCCTTTTGCGTACTTGCCGACGGATTCATAGGTGTCCGCGGCGGTATCCTGTGCGCTGACAGAGGGGATTTTTCCCTGCATCAGCTGGCCGAGTGCGTCGTAATGCTTTTTCTCGTTTTTACCGATGCGGGTAAAAAGATCCTTCAGATCCTCGTCCTTGGCCTGACCGGCATAGTAACGGTACTTCTCTACGCACATCTCTTCCTGTGTCTGAAGGTTGGTTAAAAACATTTTTTCCTGTGGTGTGAGTTTCATATTCCAGATTGTGGCCGCGGCGTGAAATGAAAGCTGTGCCGAAGCGGCCGTCTCCTTTTTTTGATTTGCTTTCAAACTTATTATTCGTGTTCGCTGCCCGTTTATGCTGGAAATTGACGGGCGGATATTTTTCGCTTAAAATTTAAATAAATATGTTCGGAGGTAGAACTGGAATGAAAAGTATAAAGCCGGGACGCGGCCCTTCCATGATGGGCGGCATCGGAAGTGTTATTGCGGCTCTGTTTGGCGTGTTTTGGACGGTGATGACCTTGCGGATGGGCGTGCCTTTCATGGCTGTGTTCGGCATTCTGTTTGTTGTGATGGCCATTGTGCAGGCTGTTTATAATTTTCGAAATGCAACAGGAAAAAGCAGATACTCCAGCTTTGATATAACAGACAGCCGGGAAGAGCCTGACCCTCTGAATATGCAGTTTGGAGGAAGTGTACTGCCGGAAGAAAGGAAACAGCCGGCTGCCGGTTATTGCCCATACTGCGGCGCGCCGGTCGATCAGCAGAATTACAGATTCTGCCCCGTTTGCGGGGAAAAGCTGCCCTGAGTGAGCCTGCTTGAACGAAGGCAGATTTCTTGTTCAGCAGCGCAGAAAGAAGCGAAAGCCGTGCGGCGCTTGCCCGCCTGAAAACAGCGAGGCGGCTTTTGCGGCTTCGGCTGTGCAGAATCGAAAATGTTTTTTAAAAAACGTTTGGGAACGTAATGTATAAAAACGTGGGGCGGGAAAATGCGGTTTGATAGAAAAAAGCTTGAACGTTATCGTGAACTTTTGCAGACAACGGATATTCAGGCCGGTTACCAGGAATTTCTACGGCTTTTTCGCTTTCTTCGTCTGGGTTTGGAAAAGCAGCTGCCGGATTGCAGGGTCCAGGCAAGGATTGAGGAAAATGCCATGGAATACTGTTATTTTCAGCTTACCAATTCCTGCATGCACACCAAGGTGCTTGAAGTCGCCGGGGCCTTCGTGCATGGCCGTTTTCCGCTTGAAATATGGCTTTGAGGCGTGAGCCGTGCGGCGCAGCGAAAAGCATATG
>CALWZE010000029.1 GCA_944385925.1 uncultured Clostridia bacterium | reverse complement strand
AATTATGACCACCCGATTTATGATGGTGGTGTGAAGCTGACAGATATGATTTACTTGCGAAAAAATATATAGGAACAAGTTTGTGACTAACATATCCAATGTTAATATGCGTTGCTTGTAGCAACGGCCTTTTTTGAAGACAATAATGGCAACGACTGAAAGAAAGGCGGTTATCCCGTAATGTTAAATGAAAATATTAAATCTATAAGAAAGTCAAAGGGACTTTCGCAGGAAGAACTCGCTGTAAAACTAAATGTAGTCCGGCAAACAATTTCCAAATGGGAGAAAGGCTTGTCTGTTCCCGATTCCGATATGCTGATTTCCATATCGGAGGTGCTGGGCACGCCTGTAAGTATTTTGCTTGGAGAAACGATAGATGAATCAAAACCGGATGACTTAAAAGCGATTTGTGAAAAGTTGGAGGTTATAAATCTCCAGTTTGCAAAAAGGAAAAGCATGAGACGAAAAATGTTTCATTGGGGATTTATTTTCTTGTGTGCGTTGATCGTAATTGCTTTTGCGGTTCTATTTTTGCTGAATAGTCCATATTTGGAATGGGATTTTAATAATCCTGAAACCGCGGTCATAGGAGTAGGTTTTCACACTTTGGAGTGGATTTTTGTCAGAGTAGCACCGATTGTTCTAATTGGAGCAATTGTTGGAGCTGTCCTGACAAGAGAGAAGAAGTAACCGGTATAGGCAACAGCGAGTTGCTTGCTTATACTATGCAGGTAAATTATTATAATTCAGGGTGATGATTTTAATGGATACGAAGAATATTATATTCGAACTGCGAACGAAAAAAGGCCTGTCGCAGGACGAACTTGCCCGGAAACTTTATGTTACGAGGCAAGCAGTATCACGCTGGGAAAACGGAGAAACAATTCCAAATACAGAAACATTAAAACTGCTCTCCAAGTTTTTTGATGTATCAATTAATACGCTTCTAGGAACACCGAGAAAACTTATCTGCCAGTGCTGCGGAATGCCACTTGATGATGACGCGATCATAAGTCATAATTGCGATGGCACATTTAACGAGGACTATTGCAAGTGGTGCTATGCGGACGGAACTTATACCTATAACAATATGGATGACCTGATTGAAGTCTGCGTTAAAAATATGGTAAGTGAAAATTTCACTGAAGAGCAGGTCCGTTCTTATATGAAAGAGATGCTTCCCCAATTGGATTACTGGAAGCGTTACGATGAACTCAGCGACAATGGCCAATTTGAAGAATTTAAGCAGCAGCTAATTAAGGAAATAAACGAACTTCATATAGAAGGACTGCCATTGGTTGAAAGATTAAATGCGCTCGTAGGAAAGTATGTAAATTTGGAGTATATGTTGCCAAGCGGCGATTCGGTCAAGTTTTTGGATGACGCAAAAACATATCTTGGAAATCAACTTGAAAGCACATTCGGCGGTGAAAGACGTTTTGGAATTGTCGCAAGTATGGAATTTCTGCTTGTGTGCACTTATGAGAAGGAGGGATTAAATCCGGAATTAGTGCTGTACAAAAAAAGATAAAATTCTGTTCTAGGTTGAGTATCTTAAAAGGGACTGTCTGTTTGTGCATTTAATGGCAAGATTACCGCATATTAAGCTGTGTTTGATGGCCTTTATTCTGACTGTGAAATTTTGTAAATAAGTCTAATGCTGCCGAAGATCTTTGAGGTAAACTAACCTCACCTTCACCAAGGCTTGAAACGATTTAAAATGGGGAAGGGAAATTTATTATCCAACCGATAGGAAACGGCGATAACTACTTATATGTTTGTAATAGGATTGCAAAGATCGCAGTGAACGAGCAGGCAAGAGAATTCAAAGCGGGGCGAAGGAAAGCGGCCCGAAGATTATTCAAATAATAAAAATAGAAACAGAACTGCCACAGTGAAGGCAGTTCTGTTTTTTTATCAGTCATTTCGAAACAGTGCCGATTTTGGTTATGAGTATAAAAGGACTCGCTTTCCGCGAAAGAGCATGAAACAAATAACACACAGCAACACAAGATTGTTATTCCTGTATGCGGTTTATTAATTGATGCCTGCATCATTGCAAGACTTAAAATACGAGAGTTAAAACTTTTTAATTATTTAATTATCGAAAAGAAGTCGGAGCGGAAAGCAAAATATAACATTAGCAAGCCGGTTGCTCTGCCAGGATTTCAGCACGGAAAAGAGGAGATTGCTGATATTAAGCGTCTATTTAATTTATTTTTTGGGTCTTAAATATTTTGCTTGACGTTCGACGATATGTGTATGTTTTTGCAGTGTGAATGCGAATAAATTGATAATGGAATAAATCTTCAAGGTTGCATGTTTCAAAACTTATAAGTAATTGTTTTAAAACACAAATCCGGAATTAATTAAAAAAACAGGTTTCTGCATCAGGTGAAGAAGCCGGCAGACTCAAAGCCAGTCACCGACGTCATAATGCATTTCGCAAAAATCGCTCAAATCCTTTCGAAGGAATTCCAGCGCGGTGCGAATATCCCTGGCTTGCAGTGCGTCGACTATTTTTTGGTGATTAACCGTATCGGGCGAGAGTTCCTCAGGACATCGTCTTGCCCATTCAATCTGTACACAGGCCCTTTTTAATTTTTCCATCGAAACTTTTACCAATTCCTGTAAATGAAGGTTCCCGCTGCAGGCCATCAAGGTCAGATGAAATTCGCAGTTGAATTTCCAGGAATCAGTCTTTTCGACGATGCTTTTTATGTACTGCTCATTGATGTTTCGCAGCTTGTCCAAATCTGCATCTTTATAATTTTGCAGATTTTTTTTCATCATGCCGCCTTCGGCAAGATAGCGAAATTGAAGGATGTCTCGGACCTCTTCGTAACTTATGCGCACAATTTCATAGCCATATCGCGGAATATTGCGCAGTATTTTGGCATCACACAGAGAGGCAAGCGCCTCCCGGACCGGCGCCTTGCTGCAATTGAATTTGCGTGCCAGGTCGCCTTCATTGATTATACATTCGGGTGCGTATTCGTAATTCAGTATGCTTTCTAAAACAGAGTTGTAGATCGTTTCCCTGGCCTTGCCTTTCTGCATAAGAATCCTCCCTCTATCGAATATATTATATATTTGTTCCACAAAATTTCAATGCCTTTGTCATGATGTAGAAAATAAACACTAAAAATTCGTATAAAATTACACTTGAAATTGTAATTTCTGTGACACTATACTAGTAACACAGTTATTAACTTAGTTAGTGATTTTCAAGCGGGCAGGAGATATTTCGCGATGGAAATGGTGTACGAAGCGAAAGATAAACGCTTTTTTGATTTGATTGAGACTGAAAAAGGGCTGCAAGTGATTGCAGACAAAAATCAGGGACTGGAGTTTACCGAAGGACCTGTCTGGAGTACCGAGCGTCAGAGATTTTATTTTAATGACATGGCCGGAAATAAGATGTATTTTTATTCAGACAGCGAAGGCCTGAATACCTTGTGTTCCTTCAGTCTGAAAGCGAACGGCAATGCGATTGGCAGGGAAAACCAACTGATCACCTGCGAACATGTAACCAGCCGGATTGTTACGAGAAATCTGGATGGCGGTGAATATGAGGTGCTCTGCGCTTACTATGGGGACAAAGAGCTGAACAGCCCGAACGATCTGGTGGTTGGATCAGACGGCGCGCTCTGGTTCACCGATCCGCCCTATGGACGGTATAATACCAGGTTCGGATTCGAACGGCGGCAACAACTGAACTTTCAAGGACTGTATCGGCTAAAGGAAGGTAAGCTTGAACTGATGCAGGACGACTTTGAGACACCGAACGGGCTGTGTTTCTCGCCGGATGAAAGAATTCTGTACGTTAACGACTCGCAGAGATATCAAATACGAAAGTTTCTGCTGAAAGCGGACGGCAGCTTTGAGGACGCCGGGATTTTTACCCTGACACAGGGCGATGAGCCGGGAAAACCGGACGGAATCAAAGTGGATGTGCTGGGAAATGTCTATGTAACCGCGCAAGGCGGCGTCCAGGTTTATACACCGCAGGCAGAATATCTCGGTCGTATTCGAATTAAGGAACAGATGGGAAATCTGTGTTTTGGAGATGCGGATATGAAAAGCCTGTACCTGTGCGCAAGCGATAAAATTTATCGGCTTCGGACGCTGGTTGCTGGACAGCAGGTGAATCCTTAACTTGATGATTTGGCGTCGCAGTATTTCGGCGCATTTCATAGCAGATATACAATCCCGCAATATCTGTTGACATGCCAAAGGGAAAAACAACCAAAGGAGAGAGAGAATGTCTAAGTTTACAAAGTTCCTGAGCATGGTACTTGTGCTGGTCATGGCAGTTTCGCTGTTTGTCGGCTGCTCTTCCGGCGAGACCACAACCGATGAGGGCGCCCAGGGTGGCGAGACCGTAGAAAAGAATAAAATTGGCGTTTTCGTTCCGCTCACCGGCGATCAGCAGCAGTACGGCGTAATGATCAAAAACGCGATTGAATTGAAAGTTAAACAGTATAACGAGGCGAACGGCACCAACTACGTCGTCGAGGTCTTTGATGACAAGGGCGACCCGAAGGAAGCGGTAAACGTCGCCAACCTGATTTGCTCCGATCCCGCGATGATCTGCGGCATGGGCAGCTATGCGTCCAGCTGTGTTCTGTCTGCGGCGCCTGTATTTGAAGAAGCCGGCCTGCTCCTGTTCAGCCCGGGTGCTTCTCACGTCGACGTGCCCAAGGCAGGAAATTATATCTGGACCTATGCGCAGCCGATCACCAATGAGTGCAAGGCGATGTGCAGCGCGATTTCCGAATATACCGACAATGCGCCTCTCGGCGTTATCTATCAGAGCACCGATCACGGTATCCTGACCAACGATGCAACCGTCGAGTATTATCCGACCTATGGCGGCGAGGTAGTCGCTTCCGAGACCTTTATCCCCGGCGACACCAAGGACTTCAAACCCCTGCTTTCCAAACTTGCCGAAGCTGGCGCTGAGACCGTGTTTATCAGCAGCACCTATTCTGATGGCGCGCAGATCATCCTGCAGGCTGCTGACCTCGGACTGGACTTCCAGTTCTTTACCAACTCGCAGCTCATGGTCGACAGCTTCCCCGAAATCGTCGGAGACAAAGCGGACGGCCTGATTGCAACCTCTTCGCTCGCCGTTTATCTCCAGACAACGCTTGAGAACGAAGAGGCCTACAATACCCTCAGTGACGCGGAAAAAGCTTTTGTTGAATCCTTCAAAGAATACAGCGGCGGAGACAACCCCGACACAAACGCGGTTCTGGCCTGGGATGCCACCACCATTCTGCTGGATATGGTTGCAGGAGTCGGCACCGACAGCGACGCACTGGTTGAGGCGCTGCCTGAGTACCTGCTGAATGCGGAAGGCATGTTCTGTGCCAAGATCCTGTCTGTTGAGGATAAGGTTATCACGCGCGACGTTACCCTTTATATGCTGCAGAACGGCGCATTCATGAAGTATACCCTGTAATCTGACTGCGCTGACAATTTGATACAAACCGCGCAAATGTGCAAAGCGCGAGGCTGCATACACTGCGGCCTCGCGCTTTGGGAATCTGGGATAATGCTTCGGGGCTGTCGAAAGGAACCTATATGTTTATACAGCAATTGATTAACGGCATCACAATTGGATGCAACTACGCACTTGTAGCGATTGGATTTACAATGGTATTTGGCGTTCTGCGGCTGGTGAACCTTGCCAATGGATCCATATTTGCACTTGGTGCTTTTTTCACACTAATTATTTACACTGCTATGCAGGGGCATTTTTTGCTCAGCTTGCTTTGCGCAATTTTGGCCACCGCCTTTGTCGGCGTTATGGTCGACCGTCTTGCGCTTTACAGACTCAGAAAAAAAGGTGCTGCACGCGTTTCTGGCATGATCACGACGTTGGCGATTGCAACCATCATTGACAACGCGGTAATCATCCTGTTCGGAAGTCAGACGAGGCCTTTCAAGCGCCCGAAAGATTTTGGAAATATACTTATCGGAGACGCTGTGGTCGGAAAGCTGCAGATTTATATACTGCTCTCCATTCTGGCAATTGTACTGATTTTAAGCTATCTGATTTATAAGACAAAACTCGGAAAATCCATGCTGGCAACCGCACAGGATCCCGAAGCGGCGATGCTCATGGGAATCAGCGTTAACCGGATAATTTCTTTGACCTTCGCGATCAGCGCAGCGCTGGCCTGCTTTGCCGGCAGTATGATTGGTTTGTATTATCAGGCAATTGACGTCACGCTCGGCACCTCTATTGGCATGAAAACCTTTGCGGCGGCAGTTTTGGGCGGTGTCGGAAGCATTCCGGGTGCATTTGTAGGCGGCATTGTGGTCGGCGTAATCGAAACCTTCGTAGCGGTTTACCTGTCTTCAGGACTTCGCGACGCCATTGCGTTCTTCATCCTCATTGTTGTTTTGCTGATTAAGCCTGCCGGCATTTTCGGCAAAAAAGTCGTGGAAAAAGTTTAAGGGAGGGAATAGAATGCATCGGCGCTTTATAGGATTTTTAGCATTAAAGCAGAAATTTATTATCCTGCTTCTTCTGGTATTCGCGATAGTTTTGCCGTTCACCATCAAAAACCAGTATATTTTCCGTTTGGCCATCCTGTCTCTCCAGTGGATATTCCTGACCCAGAGTTTGAACCTGCTTGCAGGGGTGCTCGGCCAAATTTCCCTGGGACATATTGCCTTTTACGGAATCGGTGCGTATACCTGCACTATTCTTGCCAAAAACTATGATTTCCCGACCTGGGCCGCATGGCTTGCGGCGATTGCTGTTTCTGCTCTTTTCGGATTTGCGCTTGCGCTGCCGACCCTTCGGCTGAGCGGCTATTATCTGACCATCGTAACGCTGGGCTTCGGCGAAATTATCCGCTTGATAGAAATCAACTGGGTGTCGCTGACCCGCGGGCCGCTTGGTATACTCAATATTCCGAAACCCGAGTTTTTCGGCTATCAGATCAAGAGCAATATTCAATTTTATTTCCTTATGCTCATTATTCTGGTTTTAAGCACAGTGCTGCTTTGCCGGTTAGTGAATTCCAGAACCGGCCGCGCGATCGTTGCGACCAGAGAAGACTCCATTGCTGCTGAGGCGATGGGAATCAATATCTTCAAATATAAAACGATGGTCTTCGTAATTGCGGCGGCTATGGCGGGTCTGTGCGGAGCGTTTTTTGCGCAGTATACCAATTACATCGATCCGACCTCCTTCAAGAGCGACCAGTCCACGCTGCTTATCATCATGGCGCTGCTCGGCGGTATGGGAAGTCAGATCGGCCCGTTCATCGGCGCGATTGTGCTCACTATACTTCCGGAAATGATTCGGGAATTGATGGAATACCGCATGCTTCTCTATGGCGTTGTGCTGCTTTTGATTATGCAGGTCAGGCCGGACGGACTTATGGGCGGCGTAAACCTCCGCTATGTCCGCCAGAAACTGCTGTTTGAAAAAGAGCGCAGCAAAAAGACCGCAGAAAAGGGAGCGGAGGCAGAATTATGAGCAGCATTCTCAAAGTAACTGGACTTACACAGGTATTCGGAGGACTCGTCGCGCTTTCGGATATTAATATGACGGTCGAGCAGGGGGAAATTCTGGGGGTTATCGGGCCAAACGGCGCGGGAAAGACAACCTTTTTCAATGCGCTGACCGGAATCATCCCGCCTACCCGCGGCAAGATAGAGCTGATGGGGGAAGACATTACCGGTATCAAACCACATATTATTTCCTCTAAAGGATTTGCGCGGACATTTCAGAATATTCGACTGTTCAAAAAAATGACGGTTCTGGACAACGTCATGGTTGGTCTGCATAATAAGACGCACGCGTCTTTGCTGGCGTCGTTGCTGAAAACCAGATCTGTTCGAAAGGAAGAAGCGGAGTCTGAAAAAAAGGCGTTGGAGATATTGCAGCTGCTGGACCTCGATGATTTCAGATATGAGCTTGCGGGAAGTCTGCCTTATGGCCTGCAAAGAAGACTGGAAATCGCGCGCGCTTTGGCTACAGATCCCCTTATTCTGCTGCTGGACGAACCGGCGGCGGGCATGAACGAGCAGGAAACAGAGGATCTGCTCGGAATAATTCAAAAGCTGAAAGAGCTTGGATATACAATCATTATTATTGAACATGATATGAAATTCATTATGAATATCTGCGAACGGCTGTATGTGTTTAACCACGGCGCCAAGATCGCTGAAGGTACTCCGGAAGAGATCAAGAAGAATGCGGCCGTAATTGAAGCTTATCTGGGGAAGGAGTCCTGAAAATGGAATGCATGCTGAAAATAGAGGATCTCAAGGTAAGCTATGGAAATATCCGGGCATTAAAAGGCATCTCGCTGCATATTAACGCCGGGGAGGTTGTGGCGCTGATCGGCGCAAACGGCGCGGGAAAAACAACCCTGATGCGCACAATTATGGGTTTGATTAAACCGGAATCCGGAAGCATCCAGTTTATGGGCCGTGAAATTGCGGGAACAGAAACCAAGAAAATTGTGCAAAGCGGTTTGGCGCTCTCTCCCGAGGGCAGAAAAATATTCCCCGAACTTTCGACACGGGATAATCTCGCTCTGGGCGGCTATTTCCTTAAGGATTCTGAAGTGCAGGAGGAGATAGAGAAACAGTATGAGATTTTCCCTGTCCTGCGCGAAAGAGAAAAGCAGATGGCGGGAACCATGTCGGGCGGCGAACAGCAGATGCTGGCGGTGGCGCGAGCGCTGATGAGCAGACCCAAAATGCTGCTGCTGGATGAACCTTCTCTGGGATTGGCCCCGCTTCTTGTCAGCGAGATCTTTTCGCTGGTGGAAAAAATCCGCGCTGCCGGCACGACGGTGCTGCTGGTGGAACAAAATGCGCGCATGGCGCTTAAAAACTCTGATCGCGGTTATGTATTGGAAACGGGCAATATTGCTTTGGAAGGATCTTCCAGCGAGCTGTTGGGCTCGGAAATTGTTCGGGAAGC
The DNA here is from genome assembly GCA_944385925.1 of uncultured Clostridia bacterium. GTDB lineage: Bacteria > Bacillota > Clostridia > Oscillospirales > Ruminococcaceae > CALWZE01. The sequence goes on along the minus strand of CALWZE010000029.1, from coordinate 9,942 downwards.
CTATTTGGGCGGCTTGTAAAGCTTGCTATAACCACAAAAATCAAGCGAAGTCCCTGCTTTATGCAGGGGCTTTTTCTTGCAGTTGTCCGAAAAAAATTCTGTTGTCGATGCGCAGAAGACCTGATTGATGAAATTGTAGGCAATGCTCAAATTTACGGAAAGCCCATGCCGGTTCAGGGAAGTATGCGGGCAAAAGTACTTGAATTGAGAGCACCGGCAGCGTAGCTTTTGCATAAGCCGGAACAATGGATAAACTGCAAGAAGAAACCTTTTTGGCGCAGTGCAAAACGCAATCGCAATATAAGTAATAATAGAGAAACACGGCATTGCAAAGGCAGAATAGCAAAGCGGTTTATTAAGCCGTCCGGTGCCCTGTTGTAATCGAATGCGTCAGGGATAAGTATAGCGAGGCAGCCTTGACTTGATTGATGGGAATCGGTATACTGAATTGCGATAATGTTCCCTGGTGTAAACAGCGGATTAGACGCTGGAAAAGGCTGGCCTCGATTGTTTGGATCAAACTCGAGATTATAAGCCGGCTTGCAGTTTTTATCGGAATAACACAGAGAAAGAATTGGAAATCAGATATGAAAATAATGGCTGTGGATTTTGGAGATGCGCGCACCGGCCTTGCCATGTGCGATCGAACGGAATTTCTGGCATCTCCGCTCGGAATTATTCAGGAAAAAAGCCTGCCCAAAACAGTGGAAAAAATCGTTTATGCCGCAAGAGAATATGAGGCAGCAATGATCGTGGTGGGTTTGCCCAAAAACATGGATGGCTCGGAGGGCGAGCGCGCCCAGAAGTGCCGGCGGGTAGCAGGAATGCTGCAAAATATTTTGCCGGATATCCCCGTGGAACTTTGGGACGAACGGAATACGACAAAATCGGCGCTTTATTATATGAACCAGACCGACACGCGCGGAAAAAAACGCAAGGAAGTGCTGGATGCCGCGGCAGCTTCGATTATTTTGGAAAGCTACCTTACCTATCGGCACAATCAACAGAAGTCGGCTGAAAAAGCGGATGAATAAACTGAAAAAGCAGGGACTTGGAAAGTCCCTGCTTTTTTGTTACCGTCAAGAGGAGATGGGCAAAAGGTTTATATATTAATTGCTTTTGCTTAATATTTTCGATTTCCTTCAAAAGACGGTGAGTTTTGCTTACAATTGCTTTGTATCGTCGAATGGGCGGTAAGCGGCAACCGCACCGCGAATAGCTTGTGCCGATTGCTCGGCTTGCCTTTTTATCGAGAAACATTGAAAGCCCCCCCGTCTGCATGACCTGCCTTGCAGTCTGTAAACAGACAATTAACGCACTAAATTAACCCTTGCATTATAAAAACTGCAATTATTTTCTTCTCATCTCAATTGATTCTTGCAGCGAAAGCTTTTTGCGCTCCTCAGCAGAATGGAAGGCTCATCTCGATAAAGCGTACATAAGAAAAACCTCCCGCACTAAAATAAGACGGGAGATTTTGTTTACAGTGTGCAATTTTACAGTATGATTCACAAAGAAGCTTTTATGAAAAATTTCGAGTATTCACAAAATAGACGGATGTAAAATAAGGAGAAATCATTTTGACGCAGATCAGTTTGCCGCCAGGGAAGGATTGCCGATTAAAAAGCTACGACAATGCCGCCTTCGTTTGCGTAAACAGTAGAAATTCCGGCGGTGGGAACGAGTATAATCTCCTTAAAAGCGGGACATTTCTCCAATAGATCCAGCCGCAAATTTTCCGCACGGCCCAAACAGTTGCAGTATGCGAGCGTGAGGGTGAGGGACTTTGCCGGCTCATTTTTCGTCATCTCGGCAATCACCGCAACCATATGGTTCAGGGCGTTTTGCAGTCCGCGGACAACTTTAAGCTTGGCAATCTCACCATCCCCGTTGTCGGAAAGGACAGGGTGCAGCGACATAACCGAGGCCACAACTCCTTCTACCTTGCTCATGCGGCCGTTTTTTACCAGATTGGACAGGTCTTCCAGAACAAAGAGGGTGTGCATCCGACCGATCAGCTCGGTAACGCCTTTTACCGTTTCCATATAGCTTGCGCCGTTCGCAATCAGATCATGCGCGTGCAGAGCAATCAACAGCTCTCCGGCTGAGGCGGATTTAGAGTCGGCAACAAAGATTTTCTTATCCGGAAATTCCTCCAGAACTGCTTGACGGGCCAACCTGGCCGCATTGTAAGAGCCGCTGAGTTTGGCAGAAAGGGTGATTACGATGCATTCGTCGCATGCGCGCATGGCGTCGGCATACGCCTCGACAGAGGGACACGCGGTTCTGACCGGATCTTTGGCTTTTTTCATCTCTGCCATCAAAGATTTCAGGTCAATTTTTTCATCGTCAACAAAACAGATGTTTGTCGCCGGAATAATCGTCAGCGGTACATGGGTAATGCCCAGCGCTTTTTTGAGTTCCGGTGTCGTGTCACAGCAGCTGTCTGCGATGATTTTGATTGCCATAATGCATCCTCCGTTCTCCTCTGCCGCCCGACAAGCGAGCAGCGGCCATACCGTGCACCGCATGATGCACAAGAAAAGCCGCATCTGCGGCTTTTCTTATCATTATAGATATTATATCACATGATGGCAAGAAAATATGTTACCAAAGTGTGACCATTTCGTTATAAAGTCCGATATAGCTTTGCGCAGAGCGATCCCAGCTGAAATCGCATTTCAGCGCACGTTTTACCAGCACGTTCCAGTCGTTTTTGTTTTCATAGACGGCTTTTGCGCGCAGGCAGGCATCCAACATGTCATGTGCATTATAGCTGCGGAAGGTGAACCCGTTGCCCTCACCGTCGCCGCTGTCCGAGATGCTGTCCGCAAGTCCGCCGATCATTCGGACGATCGGTACGGTTCCGTAGCGCAGGGCGATCATTTGAGAAAGACCGCACGGCTCGCTTTTGCTGGGCATCAGGAACATATCCGCGCCCGCGTAGATCTTGCGCGCCAGCTCAGGGATAAAGCCGATCTTTACACCGATCTTGCCGGGATAGCGGCGGGCAAAATCATTGAAGCAGTTTTCGTACATATATTCGCCAGAGCCAAGAACAACAACCTGCATTCCGCCGAGGAGTATATATTCCAGCACATGTTTGACCAAATCGATCCCTTTGTGGGCAACAAGCCGAGATACGATGGCGATAATCGGCGCACCGTTGTCCTCCAGCGAAAACTTTTCGATCAGCTCACGCTTGCAAAGGCTTTTTTTCTGCGGGTAGCGGGCAGAGTAGTTTGCGGCAATCTTGGGATCAGTTTGCGGATCATAACTCTCTGTATCAATTCCGTTCAATATGCCACAGAGTTTATATTGCTTTTCGCGAAGCAGCGGGTCAAGACCGTGCGCAAACCACGGGTCAAGAATCTCATGCGCATAGGTCGGAGAAACGGTGTTGACCTTATCGGAAACTTCAATTGCGCCTTTCATGAAATTGACGCAGCCGCCGTATTCCAATACTGACGCTTCGCCGGGTGCGATACCGACGACGTCTCCAAGCAATTCAACGCCGTATTTTCCCTGATATTGAATATTGTGAATGGTAAACAGCGTTTTGATTTTCGAGAATTTTTCTTCTCCGCGATAAAATTTGTTCAGATATACGTTGACCAGCGCAGTCTGCCAGTCATTTGCCTGGATAATGTCCGGGGCGAAATCACAATGCCGCAGCATTTCCAGAATTGCGCGGGAGAAAAATACAAACCGCTCAGCGTCATCGTAATAGCCATACAGACCGGAACGTTTAAAGTAATATTCGTTGTCCAAAAAGTAATAGGTCACACCGTCCTCAGTCAGTTCAAACAGACCGCAGTATTGGCTGCGCCAGGCTACAGGGACATAAAAATTACACAGGTAGGTCATTTTTTCACGATGTTCCTGCTTTATGTCTCCGTAAAGAGGCAGGACGACCCGGCAATCGATGCCGCAGCGACACAGCGCCTTGGGCAGGGAGCCGGTTACGTCGCCCAATCCGCCGGACGAGGCAAAAGGTACGCATTCGCTGGAAGCAAACAGAACATTCATAACCTCAGACTCCTTTCGTTCAGGTCAGATATTGCTGAATTTTTTGATGTACAGGGGATAGTTTTCGTGACCCATAAGAGAACGGTCGGGATTGATAACGACGTCTTTGTCTGTGATGACGTAATTCAGTTCGCTGCGCTCGCTGATGATCGTATCCTGCATGATGATGGAGTTTTTAACCTTGCAGTCTTTGCCGATCGTGACGCCGCGGAAAAGCAGGCAGTTCTCAACCTCGCCGAGAATTACGCAGCCGTCGGCAATGAGAGAATTTTTGACCTTTGCGTCAATTCCGTAGCGCACCGGCGCCTGGTCACGAACCTTGGTATAAACAGGCCGGTCTTCCGGGAACAGCGCATCCATATTTTTCGGGTCCAGCAGGGCCATGTTGGCGCCGTAGTAACTTTTGGTGCTGTAAACCCGACGGACAAAGCCCTCAAATTGATAGGTACGGATATTCAGAGTATCCAGATTGGTCATAAGAATATCCCGCTCAAACATGGTCTGCATGCGGCAGACCGCGTTATCGACAAGCTCAGTCAGCTTATCTTTGGCGAGAACAAAGATGTCCATGCTGACGCTGCACCCCTCTTCATAGCGGTTGAGCAGCATCTCCCGCACACGGCCGTCCGCATCGGAACGCACTGTGACGAGATTTTTCTCCATGTCCTCATCCGGGATGACGTCGCGGGTGACGATGGTTACATCTGCGCCGCTTTCGGCGTGTCTGTTCAGGATATCCGAAAAGTCAAGATTGCAGACGTGGTCGCAGTCCATCAGGATGACGTATTTTTCGCTGGACAGCTTAATATAGCGGGAAATATTGTTCAGCGCCTGAATGCGTCCGTGATAAGCGCCTTCCTGCGAGGTAGAGTAGGGAGGGAAGATAGAGAGTCCGGCGCGTTTGCGCGCAAGATCCCAGGAACGGCCGCTGCCGAGATGATCGAGCAGGGACTGGTAGTTGTGTTTCGCGATGACGCCGACCTTGGTAACGCCTGCATTCACCAGAGAGGAGAGATAAAAGTCAATCAGGCGATATCTTCCGCCATAGGGCAAAGAGGCCATAGAGCGGATCTCGGTCATTTCGCCGACCATATTATCATGCATATTGGCAAAGATAATGCCAAGCGCTCTGTTTGTCAGCATACCACTTCGCCCTCCTTTACATCGCCATAAACCATGGCTTTTGCTTTAATAACCGCGTTTTTACCGATGGTCGCGCCGGGAGCAATGACTGCGATTCCCCATTTGTCCTTGTCCTCGACGTTTTCCGGCCGTTCGCCGATCGTTACGCCGTTTTCGACCACAGCGTCCTGCGCAACAATTGCATACTGTACAACCGCGCCGGACTTGATAACCGCACCCGGCATGATGATGCTGTCGGTAACGACTGCGCCTTCTTCAACGGTAACGCTGTCAAACAGAACTGAAAAATCAATTGAACCCATAATCCGGCAGCCTTCGGTGACGATGGAGTTCTGAACAACGCCTTTTTCATCGACATAGTGCGGCGGCTTGATCGGGTTGCGGGAATAGATCTTCCAATGCGGCTCCCACAGATCGAACGGAACCTTCGGATTGATAAGATCCATGTTTGCTTCCCACAGGCTGTCAATGGTGCCGACGTCTTTCCAGTAACCGTCAAAACGATAGGTGAACATCCGCTCGCCTGCATTGAGCATGGCGGGAATCACATCCTTGCCGAAATCGTGGGAGGTTTCCGGACGGCGGCTTTCCCGCTCCAGGTATTCCCGAAGCTTTTTCCAGGTGAATATGTAAATGCCCATCGAGGCAAGGTTGCTTTTCGGCACCTTCGGTTTTTCCTCAAACTCGTATACCGACCCGTCCTCGTTTACGTTCATGATACCAAAACGGGAAGCTTCGTCGATCGGCACTTCAAGAACCGCAATGGTGCAGGCGGCTTCGGTTCGCTTGTGCTGTTCGAGCATGATGGAATAATCCATTTTGTAGATATGGTCGCCGGAAAGAATCAGCACATATTCAGGGTTGTAGCGCTCGATAAAATTTATGTTCTGATAGATGGCGTTTGCGGTACCCAGGTACCAGTCGCTGCCCTTCTGTTTCTGATAGGGAGGCAGAACATGGACGCCGCCGCCCATGCGGTCCAGGTCCCAGGGCCGGCCGTCGCCGATATAATCGTTGAGCTCCAGCGGCTGATACTGTGTCAATACGCCGACCGTATCAATGCCTGAATTGATGCAGTTGCTCAGCGGAAAATCGATAATACGATACTTTCCGCCATAGGGCACCGCAGGTTTTGCGATGTTTTGGGTCAATGCGTACAGGCGGCTCCCCTGACCTCCTGCAAGCAGCATGGCAATACATTCTTTCATGATTTCTTTGCCTCCCCGGCAGCCTTTCCGGCAGCCTTTTTCTTTTTATCCACTGATGGTTTTACAGCGGTTTTTTTACCTGAATCTAACGGCTTTGCCGTCTTTTTGGCGGACGATTTTGCCTGACCGGCCGCCGCGCCGCTCTCCTTTTTGGTACGAGCTTTTGGAATGGAAAAATAAAGGGTGGACATTGGCGGCAGCCGAAGGATGATCGACTGATCGAAACCGTGCATGGGCTTGTTTGTGCTGCGGCAAACGACCGGTTCTTCTGCGTCCGTGCCGCCGAAACGTTTCCACTCGGTGTTGACCAGGAGATTGTAATTTCCGCGGCGCGGAACGCCAATGCGGTAATCCTGACGCTCAACCGGCGAAAAATTGCAAACAGTCAGCAGACTGTTGCCCTTTGCATCGGTGCGGGTAAAGGCAATAACGTTCTGAACATTGTCGTCGCTGCTGATCCACTGGAAGCCGTCCCAGCTGTCCTCGATTTCCCACATCGGCGCGTTGTCCGTATAGAAATGGTTCAGCGTGCGGACGTAATCTTTGAACTGTCTGTGCTTCTCATAGTCAAGCAGCATCCAATCAAGCTGCTGTTCATAATTCCACTCAATAAACTGCGCGAATTCCTGTCCCATAAAGATGAGCTTTTTGCCCGGATGAGCGTACATGTAGGCATAGAACGCACGCAAACTTGCGAATTTTTCCTCGTATTCGCCCGGCATCTTGTTGATCAGTGAGCATTTTCCATGCACAACTTCATCATGAGACAGCGGGAGAATGTAGTTTTCCGAAAACGCATAGAAAAGGGAAAAGGTAATTTTGTTGTGATTGTCTTTGCGGAAAAAAGGGTTCAGGGACATGTAGTCCAGAACATCGTTCATCCAACCCATGTTCCATTTGAAGTTAAAGCCGAGTCCGCCGATATCGGTCGGCTTGGTTACAAGCGGCCATGCAGTGGATTCTTCCGCAATCATCAGCGCGTGCGGATGCCGGGCGAAAACCTCGGTGTTCAGCTTGCGCAAAAAGGCGATGGCTTCATAATTTTCGTGTCCGCCGTCTTTATTGGGGGACCATTCGCCCGCACGGCGATCATAATCAAGATAAAGCATTGAGGCCACCGCGTCAACGCGAATTCCGTCGATATGGTATTGCTCAAGCCAGAAAAGGACGTTGGATATAAGGAAACTCTGCACCTCAGGCTTGCCGTAATCAAAGACGCGGGTACCCCATCCTTTGTGCTCCATACGCAGTGGGTTTTTGTCCTCATAGCAGTATCCGCCGTCGAACTCGCAAAGACCAAATTCGTCTTTTGGGAAATGCGCGGGAACCCAGTCCAGAATAACGCCGATGCCAGCCCGGTGCATCCGATCCACAAAGTACATGAAATCGTGCGGCGTGCCATAACGGGAGGTCGGCGCATAATAACCGGTGACCTGATAGCCCCAGGAGCCGTCAAAGGGATATTCCGCAATCGGCATCAGCTCGACATGTGTGTATCCCATATCGGACAGATAATCGGCAAGACGGTCGGCAAGCGTTCTGTAATCCAGGAAACTGCCGTCCGCATTGCGCTGCCAGGAGCCGGCGTGCAGTTCATAAATGTTCATCGGACGCCGGTAAAGGTCGGGATTGCTGCGGGATTGCCACTTTTCGTCCCCCCACGCATAACCGCCCAGATCATAGATTTTAGAGGCGTTGGCGGGACGGGTTTCGCAGTGAAATGCATAAGGGTCGGATTTATACAAACTGCGACCGTCCGCAGCAGTGATGCAGAACTTGTATGCGTCATAGATCGAGACACCCTCGATCTCGCATTCATAAATTCCGTCGCGAATCCTGGTCATGGGCGCAGCCAGAGGATCCCAGTTGTTGAAGGAGCCAACGACAGATACATCCTTTGCGTTAGGCGCCCACACGCGAAACATAAAACCCGTCGCGGTGCGGTGCGCGCCGAAATAGCGATAAGACTCAAAATTCGTACCCTGATGGAAAAAATACAGCGGCAGATCGTCTTTCTTCTTTGCGGTCAAAGTTGCACCACCTCTTCCCTTAATATACGCTTATAATACCAAGAAAATGGAAATATTTCAATAGAAATTTGGTCTAAATAGCAAAGTTGAGTGAAAAAATAAATGAAATAATTGTGTAAAATCAATAAAAAGGATGTGTTAAAATGGGATTACAAATCAAGATGTGGATAATTATGAGACTGGAAGGTTTTTGATATTCTCGTGCACCTGTGTTAGACTAAGCGCAAATCGGGTGCGGAAATTGTCGATTTTAAAAAAGGAGAAGAATTATAATGCTGTTTATTTGTTATGAAAGATGCTCAACTTGTAAGAAAGCGAAGGAGTGGCTGCAAAGCCGTGAGGAACAATTTGAAATCAGAGACATAAAAAGCTGCAACCCAAACGAAAAAGAGCTGCGGGAATGGTACGAAAAAAGCGGGCTGCCGCTCCGGCGATTTTTTAACACCAGCGGACTGCTGTATAAGTCATTGGAGCTTAAAAGCAAGTTGCCCGAAATGAGTGAAGAGGAACAGCTGCGTCTGCTTGCCAGCGATGGGATGTTGGTCAAGCGTCCGATTCTGGTCATGGAAAATCGGGTGTTAGTTGGATTCAAGCCGGAAGAATGGGCTGAAGCGTTGGATAAAGAGGGCAATCGCGGCTAAGCAAAATTTTGATGAATCGATTGCAAGCACACGGCCTATAAAATGGCAGTGTAAACATTTTGAGAGCCTTTTGCCGGTGCCTGGAAATGTGGGTTAAGGCTTGGCGAAAGGAGCAAATTTTATTAGGACAAGCTGGAAAGTTTCTCGAAAGGTGCTGACAGGCAAACCCTGTCTATCTTGGATATACAATGTTTAACCGTTCCTGTCTCTTGAAGTCAACATTCCTTTATGCGCTAAGCGTGATGGAAAAATTGCTTTGTTCAAAGGAGTATAAAGCCGCCGCCTGAAAGGAATTCATGCCGAAAGATCCCTTGCATGACTCTGAAAAAATTGGCCTTTCGTGCCGCTCATTTGGAAGTCTGTAAGCAGGCGCTTTTTGATACAACGGCAAATTCTGCGAATCATGAAATAATAATCAGATTATCGATTTTTGCGCGTTAAGGCGAGTTTTTTACATTCCCCAACAGAAACTGTGAGTTTGTTTATCCGAAAGCACAAAATAAAACAGCGTCTGGCGGCATTTGCGGTTAGACGCTGTTTTTTTCATTGTACTAAAGAAAGTTCAAAAAATCTATAAGAAATCAATATGGCTGCAAAACGACTTCCAGGGAAAGAATAACTTGCAGCCAGGGAGTTTGCAAAACAAAAACAGACCTTAAAACCGCATTGCGGCAGGTCTGTTTTTTTAATCTTACTTTTACGTTTACGCTGCGGTGAAAAAGCAGACGTTTAGATTATTTCGGGTTCACAATGTTGCGCCAATCGAGATCGCCGCGCTCAAGGCCGGGGATAAGCACTTCCGCCGTCGCACTATGGGTTGCGATAGGAATATTATGCTCGTCGCATTGCTGGCGCAGGTTTGTCCCTCTTGGCTCGTGGGGCTTGGGCGTG
>CALWZE010000028.1 GCA_944385925.1 uncultured Clostridia bacterium | reverse complement strand
GGGTCCGCGTATAGCGGAAGTTGGAGGGCAGATCGTTGTACTCCCGCACAATCATGCCGCTCGCAGAAGGATTTTTTGACTCATAATCCTCGTCGGTCATACCATAGTTGCCGATGAGCGGATAGGTCATCACGATTGCCTGATCCGTATAAGACGGGTCCGAGATGATTTCCTGATAACCGGCCATCGACGTATTAAACACCAGCTCGGCGACCGTTTCTTTCTGCGCGCCAAAGCCATAGCCGTAAAATTCCCGGCCGTGCTCGGTCACCAGCTTTCGCGTATATTTCTGTTCCATACAATCCCTCCGTTAACCATCGTCATTGCACATTCGCCCCGAACCCGCATCCCGTCGAACGGGGTCGATTTTCCTTTTGACAAAAAGCATCCGCTGTCGATCCTGTAATCCGCGCCCAGATCCAGCACCGCGATGTCCGCGGGCGTCCCCGGTTCAAATGCAGCCGGCGTCATTCCAAACACCCGCCGCGGCGCACAGGCCATCCGGTCAATCAGTGTTTCCAGCGGCAGAACTCCGGTTTCAACCAGTTTGGTGTAAAGGACCGGAAAAGCCGTTTCCAACCCGACAATCCCCATCAGACTGCCGCGCAGTCCGCCCGATTTTTCAGCGGCGGAATGGGGCGCGTGATCGGTTGCGATCATGTCGATCGTCCCGTCGCACAGCGCCTCGACCAGCGCCTCCCGGTCCGCTGCCGATCGCAACGGCGGGTTCATTTTGAAGCGGCCTTCGTCCTGCAAATCCGCGTCGCACAGGGTCAGATAATGCGGTCCTGTCTCGCAGCTTACCGGCAACCCATCCTTTTTCGCCTGCCGGATAAGCGCCGCGCTCTGTGCCGTCGAGATATGGCAGACGTGGTACCGGCATCCCGTCTCGGCAACCAGCTCAAGATCCCGCTCGACCTGCCGCCACTCGCTTTCGGAACTGATTCCCTCAATGCCGAAACGGGCTGCGTATGCCCCCGCGTGAATTGCGCTGCCGCCAAGCAGCGCGTTATCCTCGCAATGGGCAATGATCGGCTTGTCCAGCTGTTTTGCAAGCAGCATCGCCTCACGCATCATCTCGCGGCTCTGCACGCCGCGCCCGTCGTCCGAAAACCCGATCACGTCCGGGGCCATGCCCTGCAAATCTGCAAGCGTCTCTCCCTTTTGTCCTGCCGTGATGCAGCCAACCGGGATCACCCGCACCCGCGCGTCCCGCCGGATCAGTTCAAGCTGCGCGCCGAGCGCCTGCACGCTGTCCGGCGCGGGATTCAGATTCGGCATCGTGCAGACCGTTGTATAACCGCTGCGCGCCGCCGCTGCCGTTCCGGCTGAAATTGTCTCTTTATAAGAAAAACCTGGCTCGCGAAGATGCACATGAACATCAACAAAGCCCGGAACAATATAATAACCAGAAACGTCAAAAACACGAAAGCCCATGTCTTTCGGCGAATTCGGGGAAACAGAAACAACACGGCCGTTCTCTACGGCAACATTTAGCCGGTGGAAGGACGAACCCATATATACCATGCCGCCTGCCAGCAAAATACGCATGTGTGAACCTCCCTTGTGCTTAACCTTACTGATTTTACAGATTCCCTATCGGTTTGTCAAACAAAAAATTCTCCAATCTTTTCCGTTGAATTGGGTAACATTTTGTTGTTTTATGCACAAAAGACTTAGCAGTCCTTTTTTCCGTCTTTTGGCTTCAGCTCACTGACCCTGCCATCCGGCTCCAGCACCCGAATTGAATCGAGCTGGGCACGGAAGTTCCGGCGCACGGCTTCAAGATATTCCTGTCGCAGTGCCTGCTGCTCGGCCTTTTCCGCCTCTGTCAGGCCTTCATCCGTCCTGCTTTTGCGGGCAAGCGCATTAATTCGATCTATTTTCTCCTGTTCCATCCCTACCGCTCTTTTCCCTGACATGATTATTTCGGTTTATATTATACAGTTTCGCCGCAGCATCGGCAAGTTGTTTTACAGATTACCGGGGGTATGCTATGATATAAATAATCCGACAAAAGACTAATACATAAAAGGAACAGTCCCATGCGATTCATCTATTGTCCTCACTGCGGACAAAAACTAATCGAACGTGAAATCGGCGACGAAGGCCTTGTACCCTATTGCGAGCGCTGTGCCAAACCGCTGTTTGAGATGCCGTCGGCGTGCGTCATCGTCGTCGCGGTAAATGAGCAGGGAGAGGCTGCGCTAATCCGTCAAAGCTATGGGTATCAAGAGAAGCACGTCTGTATTGCAGGATATATCAAAATAGGCGAAAGCGCGGAGGAAACCGCCGCGCGGGAATTGCAGGAGGAGATCGGGCTTCAGGCCCAGTGGCTTCGTCCGCTTGGAAGCTGGGCGATGCCGAAACGTGAGCTGCTTATGCTCGGCTTTGGCGCGCGGGTACCTAAAGCCGATTTTACTCTGTCAGGTGAAGTTGCCAGCGCGGATTGGTTTCCGCTGCGTCAGGCGTTGGAAGAAGTTCCGCAGCAAAGCGTTGCACAGCAGCTGATTCAGAAATATATCGACGCTTTCCCGGAGGACGCTGAATGAACGAACAATTTCTGAAAAACTGCCTTTGCACCTTTACCCATACGCCGCTTGATCCCTTTCATCCGACCGCTGAAACAATCCGTCAGGAGGACATCGCGCACGCGCTTTCCCTTGTCTGCCGTTCGAACAGTCACACCAGTCACTTCTATTCTGTCGCGCAGCACTCGCTCAACTGCGCCGCCGAAGCTCTTGCGCGCGGGTGGGGAAATCGGATTGCGCTCGCCTGTCTGCTGCACGACGCAAGCGAAGCTTATATCGCCGACATTGTCCGCCCTGTCAAGCACCGCCTTGCAAACTACCTTGAAATTGAGTCTGTGCTGCAAAGTGCAATATTTGCAAAATTTGATCTTGACGACCTGAGCGAGCAGGAATTTTCTAAAATCCGCTCAATAGACGACCGTATTCTGCGCTATGAATTTGAGCAGCTGATCGGAATCGACCTGCAAAACGAGGACTCAGAGTTAATTTCACTGCCCGATCTGTCCCTGCGTCCCTTCGAAGATGTTGAAACGGAATTTTTAAACCGGCTTAACGCGCTGATTTCTCAAAAGGAGTAATTTAAGTATGACCAACTGTGAAGACTGCGTCAATTATGTGTATGACGAATACGATGAATGCTATATTTGCGAAATGGATTTGGACGAAGACGAGACTGAAAAATTTCTGCGCAGCTCGTTTTACAACTGTCCGTACTACCGTTCCGGAGACGACTATGAACTGGTACGTCATCAAAACTAAACGGAAAAGCAGGCTATTCCGGTAATCATCCGGCAATCTCGTCCCGGTTTTTCAGTGTTGCATTATCTACAGCCGGTAAACAGGCTCCTGAGTCTGTTTACCGGCTGTTTTGATCTTTCATATTATTTTTATTGCCTGAAAAGTCTATGACAAAACCCGGACAGCCGCTATCCGCTATTATTTCACGGAGCCAAGCTTTGCCCGAAAATCCAATTTTCTGCACAACACGGGCCCACTTTATCTCAGTGAAGCACAAACAAGCAGAGCGGCAACGTTTGCAAGCGGCTGCGAATGCATGCCGACACAGTTTTGCAGAAGGACATAAGACCATCCATTTGAATGAATGGTACGTCTCCTTCTTCCGCCCCGCAAGATCACCAGTTATTCCTTCGGATATGGTTCCTTGTGTTTTGTCAGGCCCAGCAGATAATCCGTGCTCACGCCATAAAACTCAGCCAGCTGCACAAGCATTGGCGCCGTCCATTCAATAAGCCCGTTTTCATACTGTGAATAGGTGTTCTGGGCTATGCTTAAAAACTGCGCAAGTTCTTTTTGTTTCAAATCCCTGTCCTCGCGCAGGGATCTTATGTTGGGGCAAATCATGATATCACCTCAACATTATTTTGCGTTATCTGGATTTCAGATATTGCAAAATATCTGAAATCCAGATATAATAAACAGGCAGACAATGCCACGCGGTTAGGGGACACATCGCGAGGCATTCGGTATTTCTGCTGTTCTGCCCGCGCAGTGCAAGGCGCCTTGCACTGCGCGGGCAATTTTAACATTCTTCAAACGGCCTCTGGATCGATGGCATTAATGAACGCCTGAGAAAATCCGGCTATGGTTCCCCTGCGATGAATTGATTCAGGCCAAAAATTTTGAAATTTGCCTCAACGATATTTTGGAGGTGCCTTTCATAGTTACAAGTATAATTTATAATTGACGAAATTTGATCGATGTTTTTATCCGCCCTTTACTTGTAAAAGAGCACTTTTTTATAAAGTTTTTAGGGCGGCAATCCATTGCCGCGATGGGATTGTGTGCTTATTCCAGCTGTGCATCGCTTATATTCCACGAATTGAATTATCAAATAACCTCCTTTTTATTTTCTCATGATATCTAAGCTTGTTAATCATGGTCACAGAATGTTCCGTCTGCTCAGCGGCGCAAAAAAGGACTGCACCGGTTCAGGTGCAGTCCTTTTAAATGTTTTTTGATGCGGATTAATACATGCCGCCCATGCCGGGGTTAGCCATCGGCGCGGGATTCTCCTCAGGAATGTCCGCGACAAGCGCCTCAGTGGTCAGAACCATCGACGCAACCGAAGCAGCGTTCTGCAGCGCAGAGCGGGAAACCTTGGTCGGGTCAACAATGCCCTGATCGATCATGTCGCCGTAGGTTTCGTTGGCCATGTTCATGCCGTAACCGACCTTACCGGAGGCATTGATCTTGTCGATGATGACCGAGCCCTCCAGGCCAGCGTTAAGCGCAATCTGACGAACCGGAGCTTCCAGCGCTTTCAAAACGATGCGAGCGCCGGTCTTTTCGTCATCTTCCAGTTCATTGACCAGCTTGGCAACCGCGGGCATCGCATTGATAAACGCAACACCGCCGCCTGCAACAATGCCCTCTTCAACAGCCGCCTTGGTCGCGGACAGAGCATCCTCAATGCGGAGCTTGCGCTCTTTCATCTCGATCTCGGTCGCAGCGCCAACGCGGATTACCGCAACGCCGCCGGCGAGTTTTGCAAGACGCTCCTGCAGCTTCTCGCGGTCGTAATCGGAAGTGGTCTCGGCAATCTGGGAACGAATCGCCGCAACACGGTCGGCAATCGCCTTCTTGTCGCCTGCGCCGCCCATGATGATGGTGTTCTCTTTCTTGACCTGCACCTTGGTCGCGGTGCCGAGATCCTCAAGCTTCGCATCCTGCAGCGTCATGCCCAGCTCCTCGCTGATGACACGGCCGCCGGTGAGGATAGCGATATCCTGCAGCATCTCCTTGCGGCGATCGCCGAAGCCCGGCGCTTTAACCGCAACGCAGACAAAGGTACCGCGCAGCTTGTTGACAATCAGGTTGGCAAGCGCGTCGCCCTCAACATCCTCAGCGATGATGAGCAGCTTGCGGCCGGTCTGGACGATCTGCTCAAGCAGCGGGAGGATCTCCTGAATATTGCTGATCTTCTTATCGGTGATAAGAATGGACGCGTTGTCAAGCACAGCCTCCATCTTCTCAGTATCGGTCACAAGATAAGGAGTGATATAGCCGCGGTCGAACTGCATGCCCTCGACAACCTCGGTGTAGGTCTCAGCGGTCTTGGACTCCTCAATCGTAATGACGCCGTCGTTGGTGACCTTCTCCATTGCCTCCGCAATCAGCTTGCCGATCACTTCGTCGCCGGCGGAAACCGTTGCAACACGGGCGATATCGTTGGAGCCGCTAACCTTCTTGCTGTTCGCGACAATCGCGTCAACAGCAGTGTCGACAGCCTTGGAAATACCCTTGCGCAGAACCATGGGGTTCGCGCCGGAAGAAACAACCTTCATGCCCTCGCGGACAAGCGCCTGCGCAAGCAGCGTAGCAGTTGTAGTACCATCGCCCGCAGCATCATTGGTCTTGGTTGCCGCTTCCTTAATAAGCTGGGCACCCATATTTTCGAACTTGTCTTCCAGTTCGATTTCCTTAGCAATGGTGACACCGTCGTTGGTGATCAGCGGCGCGCCAAACTTCTTATCGAGCACGACATTGCGGCCCTTCGGTCCAAGAGTAATCTTGACAGTATCAGCCAGCTTGTCGATACCGGCCTGCAGGCCCTTGCGGGCTTCTTCGCCGTATTTCAGATCTTTAGCCATTTTCTATACACTCCTTATATAATAAACGGATTTAAGTGGTTTTCCGGCTGCTTTGCCGGAATTCAGCCAAATCACTCGACGATCGCGAGGATGTCGGACAGGCGGACGATCAGGCACTCCTCGCCGCCGCACTTGACTTCGGTACCGGCATATTTGCTGATAATTACCTTATCGCCGGCCTTCACGGTCATCTCAACCTGATTGCCGTCAACCAGTCCGCCGGGACCAACGGCAACAACTTCTGCAACCTGCGGTTTTTCTTTTGCCGAGGCCGTAAGGATGATGCCGCTCTTTGTGGTTTCTTCCGCTTCTGTCATTTTTACAACGACTCTATCTGCGAGAGGTCTGATATTCATTTTGACTTTCCTCCGATCAAAAATTTTCCAACTCATTAGCACTCCATCTTCTTGAGTGCTAAGAATATTTTAACGCATTTTTTCTGTTTGTCAAGCGGTTTTGTGCAAGTTTTAATTTTTTTCTGGACAAATTTTGTGTAAGTAACCGCACAGACCGCAGCATACAAATAAAAAAAAGAATCATTAAGCTTTTTTTCGCCGGCTTAACCAAGTTATTCGATAAAGAAGAACGCAACTTGGAGGGTCGAAACATTAAGCGAAATCTATAATCATTTTCTGACCAATGCATTTTTAGATTCAATTGACATTTTACATTTTCAAACTAAAATAATTTTTAAGCTTTTTGCTTTTGCATTAATTCTCTTCTTAAAAAGTTTGAAAAGCCTCTTTAAAAACAGATTGGTTCAAAGGATGAATAGCCATGCACACTCTGACCCAAATGATTTCGGCTGATATGAAACCCGCTTTAGGCGTGACAGAGCCCGCGGCGATTGCTCTGGGCGCAGCGATTGCTCGCCGTCACATGAGCGGCAATCCAACTAAACTTCGTACAACGCTCAATTCCGGTATGTACAAGAACGCTTTCACATGCGGCGTTCCCAACAGCAAGCAAACCGGTATTCTTATTTCTGCCGCATTAGGATATGTTGCCGGAGATCCGGACAAAGGCCTGGAAGTGCTTTCCGACATTCAGTCCCACGACTATCAGGCAGCTGAAGCGCTCGTTTCCGGCGGCGTCGTAGAGGCTGATCTGAGCGGAATCACCTCAGATATATACATAAAAACCGAGCTGATTACCGATCTTGGAAGCTGCGAGGTGGTTATCCGGCATCAACACACCAGTGTCGAGTCGATTCGCGTAAATGGCGTTCCCGTTTTCTGTGCGCAGTCTTCCGCAGACGAAAAAGAATGTGTCCAGGACGGCAAGCATCCAATTCATCAGTTTACCGTCAAAGATTTTCTTAACTATATCGAAACAGTCCCCCTGCAGGAGCTCGCAGCGCTGAATGAGGCTTACGAAATCAATTTGGGTCTGTTCGAGCTCGCATTAAGTTCAGACAGCACCCCCTTCGCGCACAAGCTGCTGCAGCGCAACGGCGGGCAAAGGATCTCAAAAGACGAGCTGGCAACCGCCCAGTTGCTTTGCAGTGCGGCAATTGAGGGCAGAGTGATTGGTCTGAATCACCCCGCGATGAGCATAACCGGCAGCGGCGCTCACGGTATTATTTGCACCATGCCGCTTTATGCCTGCCAGCAAGTAAACAATTACTCTTCTGAACTGTTGCTCCGCGCCACGGCACTAAGCTATCTGATCACCATGTATATCAAAGAGTATTCCGGCAGGCTGTCAGCTTTCTGCGGCTGCGGTATTGCCGCCGGAAGCGGCATGGCCTGTGCTCTTGCCTGGATAAAAGGTGGAAAGTATGAAGAACTTTGTCATGTTCTGAACAATATGGCGGCCAGTATCACCGGAATGATCTGTGATGGCGGAAATCACGGCTGTGTAATGAAAGGCATTCTTGCTGTGGATGTCGCCTGGCGCGCAGTCGATTTCGCGCTTTCCGGCATATCGATTGAGCCTGAACACGGCATTTGCGCAACTTTGCCCGAAGATACCATGCGTCAAATTGGTTTGATTGCTTCGCCCGGTATGGTCGAGACAGAAAAGACCATTTTAGACATCATGCAGGATAAATCCCGCCGCCAACAGATTCCTCATTGATCCGTAAACGCGGCAGCCGAAAAGCCCAATTTTTTTCCAGCGCAACAAAATATATTAAGACTTAATCTGTCTTTCCGGCTTTTTCTTCTCCAACTGCTTATCCCCCAAAAGAGTCTTCTGAGTCTTAATTTCCTCCCATTCCTTCGGGACTAACCTTCCGGATAAAAACTTTAACGCTTGCGGATTCTTCAATAATCGTTCTGCGGATCGAAGTGTCTTCGCAGCTCTTCCCTGTCCATTAGCCACAATCGGCAAAAGGCCGGCAGCTTGTCCGGCCTTTTGTCATACCTGATGTATGCCTCAACTTCTATTGCTGCTGTTGTTTCAGCATGCAATCCGCGATTACCCCGCTGTATTCCGAGCCTTGCAGCAACGTATCTCAGTATCCGAATAATTGTCGCACATCAAAATCCCTGTCAAAGTACCCCGCCAGACAGCGCCCGTTTCAAACGTTTCAGATCCAACAACAGGGCCTTATCAGAACTAGCATTTTTCCGTTTTCCATGAGCTTTCCAAATCAGGCAAAATTACCTTTATACCTGCATCACTTATCGACGTTTTGGCAGTTACATCGGCAGCCGAACGCCCCTTCCTTGTTCAATTGCTTTATCATAAATTTTGGCAGCGCAAACAAGATCGTCGATCGCGATGCCGATCGGCATGCTGAAAATAATTTCCTCGCGGCTTTCCCTTGCCGGGCATTGGCCGATAAGCATCCGGCCCAGCTCCAAGGGTTCCTCCTCGATTCCATCAAACAAATTATCTTTTCTGCTCCAGTGATACATGGCGACATCGTCAATGTACACCTTATCGGCGCACTGTGAAATGGCGCCTCTTTTGAATTCCGCATCGTGATTTACTGTGATAACCGTTGCACCCGGCTTTATCCAGTCCGCTTCGATCGCTCGCAAAGAGTCGTCCCTTTTGCCCGGTCCGGTCACAAGGACGACGTCGCAGTCCTGCATTGCCTGCCGGATGCTGTCGCAGACCGCCACATCGCGGCCCGCACACATGCTGGCATTTTCGCGGATTTTGTGCGCTTTTTGGGCAGTTGGGTTCCACAAATTTATTTGATTCACACTCGGCAGCTCACTTATAAGAAACTCCAAATGCGCCTGTCCCTGATTTCCGCAGCCTAGTATGCATGCCTTTTTGCTGTCCTTATTCGCAAGATGCCGCATTGCCACACCGCTGACGGCCGCCGTGCGCATTTTCGTGATTTCCATGCAGTCCATCACCGCCAGCGGCATTCCGGTGCGCGCATCATTTAGAATAATTAGTCCCATCAGCGCCGGAAGCTGCGTTTTTCCGGGATTATCAAAATAACCGCTGATCCATTTTATTCCGCAGTATTTCTCCTGATGCACCGCGCAGGGCATCGCGTGAATAAAGTCGCTTCCCTGGGGCAGAATTTCCAGCTTCGGCGGCATGTCCACCCGACCTTCTGCTTTTGCAGCGAGTCCGGTTTCCACAGCATCCACATACTCACTCGGCGTCATCTGCAAATCCACAACATCCTGCTGAGACAAATACAAAATCTCCATTTGTTTTCCTTTCCCTTTTATTCCAACACTTTGATTATGAGTTTATTTTAAATTCCACATCTGCGCAATTGACAAAGTGCACGATTCTAATTCGATATTATAGTAATATAAAATGGCGTATCAATTGGAAAACAAGCGAAGAAAAATGGAAAGCGATTATGCCATCCTCCCTCCTCCAACCGCCTTCCTTCCGGCTGGCAAACCCGGGTTTTATTATCGGTAATCCAAAACTGACAACAGTAAGTCAGGATTGCTTTGAGCTGGGCTGTTCGACTGTCGAATACCTGCTGGAAAAAATTCGCCAGCCCTCAACGCCGATTCGCAAAGTTTTTCTGCGCAGCGAGCTGATTATTCGAGAAACCGTTTAATGAGCTGGTGCGATTTCTTTAACTATTTTTTATTCCCAAAAAGCACAAAGACGCGGGGCATCTGCCCCGCGCCTTTTCATTTGATTTTATCCACTAGGAAAGCTGATTCTCTTTTCTTCTCTTTCCCGGGTCCTGTGCATTAATATGTCATCTGTTTGAATCTTACTTTCACGCCTTTGAGCATGCCGTTTCCTTTATGGCTGCAAATCAACAGCGCCCATTAAATATCATCATTTTTTCGCCTGCGCTGCTCGGTCCTATTCCCGCCTTTTTTGCCGTATACTTACTGCTTTTCGTTTGTCAGCGCAGCCGGCACCACAAATTTCACCTGATGGTGCATCATTTCAATATTTACACGCGCAGTTTCGATGATCTCGCCGTCAATATTGACCACAAAGGGGCGGTCGCTCTCAATTTCAATGCGATCCGTTCGATAATATTTCAAGCAATCCCGCAGCTGCGCAGTTACCTGCCCTTGCCGGTCAATATGTTCACCGCGCTGATAAATCCCAAGCACTTTCATGATCCTTGTCAGCGGAATTTTATCCACTGCGATCAGATCGATCACGCCGTCATCCACCTTCGCGTTGGGCGCCGCCATATAGTGTCCGCCATAAACCTTTCCGTTGCCTGCCGCCGCCAGCATGAAACTGCCCTCACGCCGCTCATCTCCAATTCGCAGGCGCAGCTGCTTTCCAAGCGGCTTCAGCAAACACTCAATCACGGCAAGATCATAGGAGATTGGTCCTCGAAAGAGCGGAATTCCACGCCAGCGGTTCATTGCATTCGCAACATCGGCATCAATACCCACAGACACGAGATTCATGCATATGTAATCGTTCACCCGCAGCAGATCAATCGGTTTGCCCACCCCTTCAACGATCTCCTTTATGCTGCGAAAATGCGCCGCGTCGCCAAAGCACTTAATAAAGTCATTTCCGCTGCCGCAGGGAAAAACTGCAAATTCAACATTCGGAAACTGATAAGCGCCCGCAACCGCTTCGCTTAAAGTGCCGTCGCCGCCACATGCGCAGATTCTGACAGGCTCACCGGATTCTGCCGCCGCAAGCGCAAGGCGTTTCGCATGTCCGGCATACTGTGTCTCCTCGATTTCCCAGTCCATCTCCGCGCCGCAGCTTTCAAAATAGGCCTGGATCTGTGGAATTACTGCGCTTTCGGCTTCTCGCTTTCCCGCAACCGGATTGACGATAAACAGATATTTCACGGCTTGTCTCCTCCCTCGTCTGGTTTGATCCCGATTCTTCGCAGCGCCGGTAAAACCGTCCGCAAAAGCAAGGCGGTCAGCAGCCCCATCACGATTCCGCTGAGAAGCAGGACCGGCGCATAATAAAGGACAGCTATCGAACGCAAAAAGCTCCATGCCACCAACAGCTGTGCAAAGTTGTGGCTGATTGCCCCGACAATGCTGGTCATGGTTTCGCTCGCTTTTAAACGGTTTGCAAGCAGCATCATTCCCACTGAAAACAGTCCGCCCGCAACGCTGAGCATGGAGGCGGTTGCGCCCCTGGTCAGCAGAACAAAGCCCGATTTGAGCACTGCAAGAACCAGCGCATAGGGCGCTCCCATAAAAAACACGGCATACATCGTGACGATATTGGACAATCCAAGCTTTACACCCGGGACAGTGACAAAACCAGGCAGCGCATTCTCCAGCGCGCTGAGCGCCACAGCCATTGCGAGCAGCAATCCACAATAGGTAATTTTTCTGGTTGTACGGTTCAAAGCAACTACCTCTCAAACTTTTTGCCCATGCATATTCCGGGTTTGCCGCGCATATGGTGACAACAGGCAGCGTGCTTTCGACCGAATCTGCATTCCCGCCGCGCTATACTGATTCCTGTGCGCTGCCCGGCGTTTTATCGCAGAATCTGTTCACTGTATTTCAGCCAATGCGGGAGGCGATAACATGAAGAACAATGTAAAAAGACGTTTCGGTTTTTTCTCTGTGCTCCTGGTACTCTGCGCGCTGCTAAGCGGATGCGAAAACCAGGATTACGTCATCACAGACGGCACCTATCGCGCGGAATTCGACACCTATGACGCAAACGGATACAAAGACTACGTAGAGATCACCTTTTCAGACGGACTTGTCACCGAAATCGAGGCGGACGCCATCAGTGAAGCGGACGGCAGTCTAAAATCCGCCTGCGAATCGGTCAGGAACGACATGGAGCCGCTGTGCGGCACCTATCCGGAAAAATATTACAAGGATCTGATCAATCAGTATCTTGCCGATCCTCAATCCAGCAGCGTGGACATTGTCGCAGGCGCGACCTGGACCTCCAACGACTTCATTCTCCTTGTTCAGGCGCTGGAAGAGGCAGTCTGCAACGGAAATACAGAGACCGTGATTGTTTCACGGCCGCAGCGTTCCGGCTAATACTGTATCCATTCTTCCTGACGGAGCAAGAAATACCGCCAGGTTTACCAACACTGCAGTTGACCGACAGATTCACAGACCTGTTTTCAGCTTTTTTCAAAAAATTGAAAACAGGCAAGGCACCGCTTTTGCATCCATCATCCGATACAGGCGCCTGTTCTCCGCCTGAAATATTCCCGCTTTCCGTACAGCTTGGGCGGAAAGCGGTCTTTTTATTCCCGCCTCTTTAACAGCGGCTTAACTTGAATCCCGACCTGAACGTGTAGTATAATACAGTGGCTATGCCAAAAGCTTCCTTTGGCAGCCGCTTAGCACGGCACAAATTGGCCATACTTATTGCAGTACCGCCACAAGGCGACGACACTTACAACCTGTTATACGGAGAGCGCATCATGGTTTTCAGCAGCCTGCTGTTTATCTTTCAATTTTTGCCTATTGCACTTATACTTTACTATACCGCCCCGAAAAAAGCAAAAAATTTCGTGCTTTTTCTGGTCAGTCTGGTATTTTACTCCTGGGGCGAGGTCCGTTATTTCCCGATCATGCTGGCCACGATTCTGGTCAATTATTTCTGCGCAATCGGGATTGAAAATGCGGCGCTGAAGGGACGGCCGGCACGGACACGCAAAATCCTTTTGATCATTGCACTGGTCATCAGCTTCGGATTCCTGTTCGTTTTCAAGTATGCCGACTTCTTTATTACCAATATCAATGCGCTGACCGGCGCCGGACTTCCTTTGCTCAAGCTTACGCTGCCGCTCGGCATCAGTTTTTACACCTTCCAGACCCTCTCCTACACCATTGACGTTTACCGCGGCAAGGTGCAGGCCGAACGCAGCTTTATCAATGCCGCCGCGTTCGTCGTCCTTTTCCCCCAGCTGATCGCGGGCCCGATCGTCCGTTATTCGGACATCCAGCGTGAGCTGCGGAATCGCACCATAACGCCCGGCATGTTGGAACAGGGCATGGAGGAATTCGTTATCGGTCTTGCAAAAAAGGTGCTGATTGCCAACAATGTCGGCGCACTATGGACCGAGATCGAGACACTCGGCTTCAGCTCGGTTTCCACGCCGCTTGCCTGGCTGGGCGCGCTTGCCTTCACCTTGCAGATTTATTTCGACTTTTCCGGCTATTCCCAGATGGCAATCGGACTGGGCCGGATGATGGGCTTCAACTTCCCCCAGAACTTCGACAATCCTTATTCCTCCAAAAGCATTACGGAGTTCTGGCGGCGCTGGCACATGACCCTTTCGAGCTGGTTCCGGGAATATGTCTATATTCCGCTGGGCGGCAACCGCAAAGGCTACAAGCGCCAGCTGTTCAATATGTTCGTCGTTTGGGCCTGCACCGGATTCTGGCACGGCGCTTCCTGGAACTTCGTGTTATGGGGACTGTATTATTTTGTCCTGCTGGCCATTGAAAAGGCCGGATACCTGAATTTCCTTCAAAAGCACCGTGCATTCGCCCATGTTTATACCTTATTTGCTGTGGTAATCGGCTGGGTTCTGTTCGCAATCACTGACTTTGCCGGACTCGGCGTGTATTTCTCCCGTCTGTTCGTCCCAAGCTCGCTTGCTGTTGCAGGCAAAACGGTAAGCGTGGTTTATTATCTGCGCAATTATGCCGTCAGCCTTGCGGTCGGCTGCTTTTTCTCCACCGATACGGCAAGCTATCTTTATGGGATTGTCCGTGAAAAAAGAGCAATTAAAATTCTGTTGATGCTTCTGCTCTTCCTCGTCTCGGTGGCCTACCTTGTGGACTCCACCTATAATCCTTTCCTCTATTTCCGTTTCTGAGAAGGAGGCGGTAAAAAATGCTTAAAAAAGCGAAAGATTCCCTGCTTTTTATTCTGATTGCAGCCATGATTCTGACAATCAGCGTTGTATCACTCATTCTGCCGGATAAAACTTTTTCGGAAAACGAGAACAAAATGCTCGCGCAGCTTCCCTCCCCTTCTTTTAAAACGCTGCTTAACGGCGATTTTGCCTCAGATTACGAGGAGTATGTCGCCGATCAGTTCTGGATGCGGGACGAGTGGATCGCCGCGAAGTCCATCGCGGAATACGCTTTGCTTAAAACCGAAAACAACGGCGTCGCCTATGGAAAAGACGGCTATATGTTCCAGAAATATACCTCGTTGAATGAAACCAGGCTGCGCGCCAATCTGGAAGCGATCCGCCTCTTCTCCGACCGACTTGACTGCGATCTGAATATGCTGATCGTTCCTTCTTCCTATAGTGTTTTGACCAACAAGCTGCCGGCCGGGCTGCCTGGGGTGGATCAGGCTTATTGGCTCGAGCAGGTCAGTCAAAATCTGCAGGGTAGCGCCGGTTTTGTTGAACTGCTGCCGGTTTTGCAGACGCATCAGGATTCATATATTTACTATCGTACCGATCACCACTGGACAACTTACGGCGCCTATCTTGCTTATGCCGCTTATGCAGAATCCGTTGGTCTGACCCCGATCGACTATGACGCTCTTGAGGGGACCGAGGTGGAGGGCTTCCTCGGCACCAGCTACTCCAAATGCAAGGCCTTCAATGCCCAGCCGGACACGATCACTTATTTTCCCGAGCTTGAATGCGTTTCGCTCGTCAACAACGGAGAAGAACACGATACGCTTTACAATCTCGAGCAGTTTGAGAAAAGGGACAAGTACGCGGCATTTCTGTTTGGAAACAGCAGCCTCGTGGAAATTGAAACCGAATACAGCGAGGAAAAGCGGGACTCCATTCTGATCATCCGCGATTCTTATGCGGATTCCCTTGTGCCATACCTGACGGCGCACTATAACAAAATCGTACTCCTTGACCCCCGCTACTACAATCTGCCTTTCTCCGAGCTTGCTGATGACGGTTACACCGACGCGCTTATTCTGATGGGCTTCGAAAACCTGGCGGGCGAACAGGGAATTGCAAAGCTCGGCCTCTAATCTGTTTGGTCCGGAAACTATCTTAAAAGCTGATTACCTTTAAAGATTTTCAGCTGCACCTGTGTTTGCCTTCGGTATTTTGCAGGAGACGCTTTTTTGCACAATTCAAACGTTTCCTGATCAACACCACGTCTTTAGGCAAATCAATTTTTATATTGAGCTGTTAAAGCTCCCCGGCTTATGAGACGGGGAGCTTTTTTATATAAAAAAGCCACACGAAAACGTGTGGCTTTACTCAAATAAAATTTGTTGATTTAAGCTTCTTTGACGGCAGGCAATGAAAAGCCGTGGAGCAAATCCGGATTATATGCTTCCCGTCTTTGCGTATCGGTCAGCCGTGTTCTTGCCGAAGTATTATCCGTAGTTCCGAGCTAAATAACGCTATAACTCGTCTTTTCTGAATCGAGTCAGGAAACTTTGCTGCTTGCTTTCGCTTACAGTTCCGCCCCGATTTCACTGCGGTCGGCAATACCGGTCTGGATCGCCTTAAGACGCAGCGCACCGTAAAGCTCTGCCTTGGTTGCCTCCATATAGGGCTCAAGGAAAAGATACCCAATCCCGCAGGTCAGCAGGCAGAGCAGCATCCATCCAAGGAAGGACAGATCCAGCACAAACATATTCCACTTTTCTCCCTTTGTGGTCTGCATGCTGATTTCAAACGCCCGTTTGGTCGTTAAATTGGGGTTCTCTGCCAGCAGATAGGGGATCATCCAATAGCTGTAATACTTCACAATCCCCGGAACATAGAAAAGCAGTGTCCACAGGCACTGATAGAGGCTGCGCAAAAACATGGTTTTTACATTGCTGAGGTATTTTCTGTTGCGGAACCCCCAGAACAGCTCATTCAGATTGATCGTATCATATCTGCACAGGGTAAAAAAACGTGCTTTACCGATTACCATGATATTGCCGACAAATGCCAAATATACAAAGGTAATCACCATGGTGATTACCGTCATCACAAGTAAAAAGGCCAACCCCATCAGAATCGACTTGGCAAAAAAATCAGGATCAATCTGATCTATCGGAAAAGACGGATAGTCTGTGTTATAAGTAACATTGTAATTAAACCGAAATCCGCCGAATCTCCCTGTTATGGCGCCCCCGAAAATAAGAACATTCAAAATAAGCGTTGCTGCAAAGGACATCCAGTAGCTGCGCCGCAGCACCTGTTTTGCCCGCATTTTCAGTGTCGGTCTGTCCCAGAAAATCATCGTTCTGTTCTCCTTATCTCGACATCGATCTGACTGTTTTTAATTATACCATGCGCAGATCACAGATCGATTTATCTGCCTGCTCAAAAAGCATTTTCATCATTTTGCACAAATAGTTTCGTTAATAATAACGATTTTTTAAATATACTATTGACTTATTGCCGATCTCGCCCTATAGTATAAACAACAATTCCTTTCTATTTACTTCACCCCTGCCGAAAGGCAGGGTATTTTTTTATTGAATCCTTCACCCGGCCGCCCGAAACGATCCTGTCGGATTTTTTCAACTCATTCAGGATCAAGATTTGCTGTTCCTTACTAAAAAATCTCAGCACCATGCTTTTAGTCTGCTTGCAGCATGGTATGTAAAAAAACTTCCTAATAAGCACGCCTGATTGACATACCGCTATTCTTATCCGCAAAAAATGGATTTGTTCTGACTCTGCCACTGTGCCTTTCAGAGAATTTCCAGCTTCAGAGATTGTCCTGTTTTTGGCCCTGATCGGTCTGAGGCAATATCGGTGACCCGCTCACTTGTTAAACGCTGTATCTTTGCGGATAATAGCTACAAAGAGGTGATTAAAATGATTGATGTTCTGATTGTCGGCGCAGGCCCTGCCGGAATATCCGCCGCACTGTACGCCAAACGCTCCAACACATCCGTTACTGTGCTTTACCAGCGCGGCGGCGCGCTTTTAAAAACCGATCGAATAGAAAACTATTACGGTTTTCCGGACGGCATTTCCGGAGAACAGCTGTTTAACAACGGACTGGAACAAGCCAAAAAGCTCGGCGTTGAGCTGGTGGAGGACGAGGTGCTCGCAGTACAGTACACGGGCGCCGGGTTTATCGTACAAACGAAAACGGCCGAATTCGAATCAAGAACACTGATCTTCGCAACCGGTGCCGGCCGTCTTGCTCCAAAAATTCCGGGCATCGCCGAACTTGAGGGACATGGCGTAAGTTACTGTGCAGTCTGTGATGCATTTTTCTATCGCGGCAAAGACGTCGCCGTGCTTGGCTTTGGTGAATATGCGCTTCATGAGGCGCTTGCGCTGCAGCCGGTTGCGGGTTCGGTCACCATTCTGACAAACGGCGAGACGCCCCACTTTCAGCTCCCGGAAGGCATTTCGCTGCGTACCGAGCCGGTTGAATCCATCACCGGTTCCGAGAGAGTCGAACAGGTAAACTTTGCACAGGCACAACCTTTACCGGTAGCCGGTGTATTTATCGCCTATGGAACGGCTGGTTCCTCCCAGCTTGCACGGACACTCGGCGCGCAGCTGGACGGCAACCGTATCGCAGTAGATGAAAATCAGCAAACCAGCATTGAAGGACTTTATGCCTGCGGCGACTGCGTCGGCGGGCTTCTGCAGATTGCAAAAGCCGTACATGACGGCGCCGTTGCCGGAATGCAGGCCGCAAAATTTGCCCAATTGCAGAAAAAGGGATAATCCCGGCCGCGGTTTCTATTCCAGGCAAGCCGGAACCCTGACCACCACTTCGGATACCAGGCTTTTTGCTTCTTATAGTTTCTTCGCAAAATTTACAGGGACTTTTATGCGCAGGTCATGTCTGCGTATAACAATTTCAAAAAAGAGGTACAGATTATGTCGAAGTATTCTTTGCAGCCTGAAGAATCCGTTCTGTATGAAGGCGCCGTTTTGGTTCCGCCCAAAAAGGAAAAGATTCATCTTATGCTGACCAACCTGAACATCGTCCTGTCTTATGCCGTAAAAACAGGTCTGTTTGCCAAAGCCGAGGAGATAGTTGAGGCCTTCCCGGTTCAGGCAATTAAGATTTATCAGGAAAAGCCCCAGATAATTCAAAAGGGCAACGACGTCCAGATTTTCTTTCGGGAGTCCCAGCTGAAAATTCATTTTGAATCGATACTGGAGCTGTCCAAATTCAAAATGGCAATATTGAAGCTCGCGACCGGCAAATCGGTTCAAGCGAGGGGTGCCGAAAAGGTTAAGGGCGCTATCGGACTAATCAACGATACGCTCGGAGTCGATACCGTCCATGTGATTGGAGACGTTCTGGAGCACAGCACCGCCGGTTCTCTGCTGGGCGGTCTGGGCGCGGTTCTAAAAGCACACCAAAAGGCGCAGATGAAACCTTCAGATTGTCAGCATGCAGCAGCTGCGTGCGATGTTGGCAATTCGAAAGCCGAAACTGGTGAAACACCGCAGGCAGATTATGATGCTCAGTTGGAAGCACTCAAAAAGTTTAAAGAGCTTCTGGATGCCGGTGTCATTTCGCAAGAAGAATTCGCCGCAAAGAAAAAAGAAATTCTCGGCTTATAATGCTTCGTCGCCGGTTATAGTGAGGAGCAATCATCCCGACTCTTGGTATTTGAGCTGTTAAACTCAAAACAGCAGCAAAGGAAATTACTCATTCTTACCATGTTTAAACCTAAAAAGGGCCGCTGCATTCCGTGCAGCGGCCCTTGATTTTTCCATATATCGGCTTTTCCGTTATGCGGCTCTGTTCTAAAAATGCGGCGCGAAACCTTTATACCGCGCCGCCGGTTTTCGCGCCTGATAACCGCATAAAGCAATATCTCAGCTTTGGTTCCTGCGGTGCAGAAAAGATAAGCGGCTTGCGAAAAATGCCGCGGCAAAACAGCCCAGTTTCCCGCAGAATTATTTAAAACTCAGGTTTATCGAATAAAGTTGGTGCGAACGACCTTATCGCGCCGCGGCTGCTGCACTCCCTTTTCCCTGCCTGCCTCTATACTTTTGAGGACCCAGGCCATATTCTCCCCGACGCCCCGCATGATCGCCAGGCCTTCCGCGTCCTGCGTCACTTCCTGCGCATTGTTTCCAAACGCCATGTTCCAATACCAGGAGGCAACGACCGGCATCTGAGAAATCAGAAAATACTTGTTCAACGCATCCAGCGAAGCCGTTGTACCGGCACGTCGTGCGCACACAATTGCTGCGCCCGGCTTAAAAGCCAAAGTGGGGCCGGCAGCGTAAAACATCCGGTCCAGCGCCGCGAGCAGCGCGCCGTTCGGAGAAGCATAATATACAGGCGATCCAATGACCAGACCGTCTGCCTCCTGCGCCTTGACAATCCATTCGTTAACAGGATCGTCCTCAAAAACACATTTGCCCAACTGTCTGCATTTCTTGCAGGCAATACAGCCGCGCACCGGCTTTGTGCCAAGCTGAAGGGTTTCGGTTTGAATCCCATTCTTCTGAATAGCCCCCGCCACTTCGGCAAGGGCGGCCGCAGTCGTGCCTGAAGGATGCGGGCTTCCGTTAATGAGCAGAACTTTCAACTGTCATACGCCTCTCTTTCGCTGCATTCGTTCTTCTAACAGTATAACACATTCGTCAAAGCAAGCCCTTGTCCCGCGGGCAATTTTGGAGTAAGATGAGTACATCGTAATCGCTGGAGGGACAGAATGAATAAACAGGAAAAACAGCAGGAACTGAGCCGTTTGTTTCCGGTCTGGGAACAATTGACCGAAGCACAGCGTGAGCGCGTTGCCGGCGCCGCAGTTGAGGCTTCCTATAAAAAGGGAGATACCATTCATAACGGCAGTCTGGACTGTGTCGGTCTTATTCTGATTCGATCCGGAAAAGTACGGGTTTATCTGCTTTCAGACGAGGGCAAAGAGGTCACCCTGTACCGTCTGAAAGCAGGCGAGATGTGCATTTTGTCCGCTTCCTGTGTTGTCACCGGAATTACATTCGACGTACATATTGAAGCTGAAACCGATCTCGACGCCATTGTGATCGATTCCAAAACCTACGCCGACCTGCGTGAAGAAAATATCTATGTCCGCTGCAACTGCTATGAATTGCTGACCGATCGCTTTTCGGACGTTATGTGGGCAATGCAGCAGATCCTGTTTATGAGCTTTGACCGCCGGCTTGCCATTTTCCTGTGGGATGAATATGCCTCAAGCGGCGACGAGGTGATTCACATGACCCATGAACAGGTTGCCAAGTATACCGGAAGCGCCCGGGAAGTCGTCACCCGCATGCTGAAATATTTTGCCGAAGAAGGGGTCGTTGAGCTTATGCGGGGAGGCATCCGAATTCTGGACAAGCAGAAGCTCCGCAATCTTTCCCAGTCCTGATACACCTCCATCATTAAATAGCCTTTTGTCTTGTACTATCTGCATTTCATTCGCTGCCCCAACGTGTAACTTCTTCATTGCAAAAAAGAGCGGCTCGCTAAAACGAGCCGCTCTTTTTGAATGCATAGATATGAATCAGCCAATCATATCCAGAATTCTCTGTTTGGGCTGCACGCCGACCGACTGCGCGGTCTTGACGCCGCCTTTAAAGACAATCAGCGTCGGAATGCTCATAACGCCGAACTGAGCTGCAAGCTCGGGCTGTTCATCTACGTTGACCGAACCGACCTTGAGATTCGGATTCTCTGCGGCAATCTCCTCAATGACCGGCGAAAGCATCCGGCAAGGGCCGCACCAGGTCGCCCAGAAATCGAGCAAAACCGGCTTATCACTTTTGAGAACTTCCTGTTCAAAATTCGCTTTTGTAATCGGATTGACAGACATTGTATTTACCTCCGTTTTCGGATATATTTCCTGTTTCTGGACTTAGTATACCCGCAGACGGGGGGCAATATCTGTGACAGCGTCACAACCGCTCAAGCATGGTGGCCATGTTGTCCAGCCACTCGCTCTCAAACTTCTCGATTGCACCTGCATCGCAGGCGGCTGCAAGCTCCCGGACAATCGGCATCTTGCTTACCGTCGGGATTTCAAACCGTTTTGCAATCTCGTCCGCATGGCTTTCTCCGAACACAAAAATCTTGCGCCCGCAATCCGGGCACTCGACATAACTCATGTTTTCCACAAGGCCAAGGATCGGAATATTCATCATATTGGCCATGTTCGCAGCCTTTTCAACGATCATCGAAACCAGTTCCTGCGGCGAAGCCACGATGATAATGCCGTCCACCGGCATGGTCTGAAAGACGGTCAGCGGCACATCGCCGGTTCCCGGCGGCATATCCACAAAAAGATAATCCACATCGCCCCAGGCAACCCCGGTCCAAAACTGCTTGACCGTTCCGGCGATGACCGGGCCGCGCCAAACGACCGGATCGGTCTCGTTTTCCACCAGCAGGTTAAGCGACATAACGCCGATGCCGCCCGCACTGTAGACCGGATCGATCTGGGTATCGGTGCCGGTTGCCCGCTCATGGATGCCGAACGCTTTCGGAATCGAGGGGCCGGTGATATCCGCGTCAAGAATTGCGACCGACTTGCCACGGCGCTTCATATTCACCGCCATCAGGCTGGTCACCATCGATTTACCTACGCCGCCCTTGCCGCTGACAACAGCGATCACCTTTTTGATGCGGCTGCCGGGATGGGGCGGTTCACGAAAGCTCTGCGGGCTTTTGCGCTCGCCGCAGTCGCTCGCGCAATTCGCACAGTCATGTGTACACTCGCTCATGCTTGTTCATCTCCAAATCTGTTTTTGACATATGCTAATATAATAGGCAATCCCGGCGGATTTTGCAAGCTCGTCCGGCACTCTTTGCACCGAAAGCATTGCGCTTATTCCGCCCCGTCCTCCTGCGCGGCCAGTTCACCCTTCTCGCGCAGTTCGTTTACGATCTGTGCGTAAAATTCCTCGCTGATCCGGAATTTTTTGCGATAAATAATATAGCCCGCAAGGATCATGACAAGCGGTACGGCAAACATCGACAGCTTAACGATCATCTGTCCTCCCGCGTCAATGGAGACCGCTGCAGTGTCCCCTGTTTTAATGCCGGAAAGGACAAGGGAAATGCTGATCAGGCCGGTTGACAGCGCGCCGCCGATTTTGTTGACAAGCGGCTGAATGGAAAAGGTGACCGATTCGTTTCGCTTGCCGAGTTTCCATTGGCCATACTCTACCGTATCCGCCAGGAACATAAGCATCAGCAGCTGAATAAACGCCTGGCCCACAAAAAGCAGGACAGCGGCTGCCGCAATCAGGAAAAGGGATACCTCGGCAAACGCAAACACCGCATAGCCCAAAAGCACCAGCGCGGTTGCGCCTCCATAAAGCTGGCGCCGGTTAAAGCGCTTGGAAAAGGCCGGAAAGATCGCAAGCGCAGCAAGCTGCGCGACGCCGCAGACCGCAGCAAGCACTGCGTACATTCCAATATCCCCAAACAGGTATTGCATGTAATAGGTAGCAAATCCGGTCGTGGTGCAGTATCCGACCATAAAAAGCGCCATGGACAGCGTTGTCCACATCAGCTGATCGTTTCCGGCAAGCGCCCGCCACATCTGGCGCAAGGTGGTTTTTTCCTCCTGCTGAGCCGCTGCGCGGTTTTCCCGTACACCGAGCAGAGGGAAAAGCAGGAACAAAAGGTAAACCGCACTGACCGCGGCCGCGACGGTAAACCACGCCTCGCGGGTATTTCCAAGCGCCGCGGTGATCGGCTGCCAGCCGACCATGATGATATACATGCCGATATTCGCGCAGATACGGGCAAACGCGCCGAATTTTTCCCGCTGTTTCTGGTCCTGGGTCAGTGCAGGCAGCAGCGTCCAATAGGCAATATCATTTATGCCGTAACTGATATCCCACAGGATGTAGGCCGCTGCAAACAGCAGAATAAAACCCGTTCCCTGTCCCACTCCGCCAAAGAGCACCAGATAAAACAAGACGCTCGCGACGCCGCCAACAAGGATGGCCGGCTTGAATTTTCCCCAGGGAGACCGGATATTGTCAATGACGAGACCGGTGATCGGATCATTGACCGCATCCAGTATCCGCAGCACCGACAGCAGGGTGCTTGTCGTCACAAACACCCACAGTGGCAGAGTCAGCACGTTGGACAGGAAATACAGCAGCGCATTTGCCTCAAACGCATAAAACATATCCCGTCCCACTGTGCCGAGCCCGAAGCAGAGCTTATTCCTCCGATTGATATCCTTCATCTTCCTGCACCTTTCTGATTTCATAAATTATGGAACCGAAATCCCCCTGCATCCGCAGATCTTTTCGATAGCCCGTTCCGCTGAAACGCGGCGACAGCATCCAGCCCGCCATCAGCGCGGCGCCGGATGCGCAGAAGCTCTCCCCGCCGTCACCGAGTGTATAATGGCGGTCAGCCAGCCGCAGCAGCGAACCGTTCGGATTGATCGGGACCGGGGAAATATGCCGCAGCAGGCCGCCAAACGGGCCAACCCGCAAAGCCTGCGGGCGGCTGCACACCCGGTACTGTTCCTGCTCTTCCAGCCCGTACGGCCGCAGCCGTTCGTACCCGGGCGCCGCGGGAAGCAACGCATGAAAAAGTCCCGTGATCAAATGATCCCGATCGCCGACCTGCCAGGCCGTCCCTTCCTCTGTTTCCAGGCGGCGAAAACATCCGAACTGAAAAAGCATTCTGTGCGCTTTATAATAAGCGATCTGCGCCGCAATCTCCCGCTTTTCCACCGGCAGCAGATGCCGCAGGTCCAACTCGTAACCAAGCAGGCCGAAAAACGAGAGATTTCCGCGAGTGGGCAACGGGGTCGTGCGCAGGGTTTGTGCGTGCGGCGAAGCGGATACATGGGTACCCATTACCGACTGCGGATAAAGATAGGACAGTCCGCCCTGTATTTTCAGCCGCTCAATCGGGTCCGTGTCGTCCGAGCACCAGATCTGGGGCGAATAACAGAGCATTCCGAGATCAAATCGATTTCCTCCGGACGCACAGCTTTCCAGCAGGATTTCCGGACGCGGACCGAATATCCGCTCAAGCACCTCATACAGCCCGAGAATATAATCGTGCGCCTCAACCCCCAGCGCCTGTGAATGACGGTTCATGTCCCATTTCACATACCGTATCGGCGCACTGTCCAGCACCTCGCCAACCGCGTTGACTATATAGTCGCGCACCTGCTTAAGGCGCAGGTCAAGCAGCCATTCATGCCTTCCCTTAAGCGGCGGCAGGCTGCCGCCGCCCAATACCCAGTCCGGATGGGCGCGAAAAAGCGCACTGTCCTCATTGACCGCTTCCGGTTCAAACCAAAGGCCGAAATCCATGCCGAGCCTGTTGATTCGTTCTGCGAGCGCTTTTAAGCCGCCCCTCAATTTTCTGCGGTTAACCGTGTAATCCCCAAGTCCCGCGCGATCATCCTTCCGCGCGCCAAACCAGCCGTCATCCAGCACAAACAGCTCGCATCCCAGCGCCGCCGCCTTACGCGCAAGATCGGTCAGAAGGTTCTGGTCGAAGTCGAACATGCACCCTTCCCAGCTGTTATACAGCACCGGACGGGGGCGGCCGCGCCAGTAAGGCGGGACGATCCGCCGGTTGACAAGCCGGTGCATCCGCTCGGACAGCCCGCCGAACCCCTTGTCCGACCAGGCCATGACCGCCTCCGGCGCCTCAAACTTCTCTCCCGGCGCAATTGCTTTTCGAAAATGCGCCGGCGATATGCCCTGCATGACACGGGTCAGCCCCTGCAACGAGCGCTGTGCCGATGCGTAATGGTTGCCGGAATAAAGCAGATTGAAGCCGTAAACCGTTCCCTTTGTTTCGGACGCGCCGGGCTCGCTCAACAAAAATCCGGGATTGTGCCGGTTGGAAGAAAACCCGGTCGCGCTCTCATTGACCACCCGCGCAGGGCCGACCGGCGTCCTGTGCGGATGCGCTTCTGCAATCCAGCCGCCGTCCAGCGTCGTCATCTCATATTCGCCGGGCAGATCGGCGCACAAGCTCATCAGCTTGCGAACAAAGACCGGTTCCCCGCTCTCATTTTCCAGCACCGTTCGGCGCACCAGCGCATCTTCAAACGCAGTAAAATAAAGCCGCAGAAGCAGGCCGCTGCGCTGCCGTAGCCGGATTTCCAGTGTCTGCATATCGCCGCCGTCAGATTGCGGCAGCGAGCAGTCCATCCGGACAGCGCCGGAGTGAATTGTGTGGCCTTCATAAAAAAATCCGGAATCCAGCGGACCGCTTTCGCTTTCCAATTCGATCGGACTTTCCCGGTAGTCTCCCCAGCCTGCGCCGCTCCAGCCAAGCGCGGCCGCATCCGGGCAGCTCTCAGGGTCCTCCTCATCCAGTTGGATCGCCGTTCCCCAGCCAAGTCCCGGCTTGGGCCGAAGCGCCGTCCAATCCTCCATTTGGACCGGCGCACCGAAATGCAGCTGCTCCAATTGCCCATAAGGATCGATCCGCAAGAGGCAGGACCACCCTTCGCCGCCGAGCAAAAAGGTATTTTCCCATTCCGCAATCATCTTATTTCATATTCCTCTGCGCGCACATATGTGTCATATAACTCTTCGCTGACCCCGCCATTGCGAATAACGGCGGCAAAAAATTCTCCCGAACGCTTGATCGAGCGCGCACGCGCCGCATCAAAATCCACCTTGACCAGGCCAAATCTGGCGCTGTTGCCCTCAATCCACTCAAAATTGTCGCAGAAACACCAGTGATAATAGCGCACAAAGGGAAGGTCTGATTCCGCCATCGCCTGAAGGTGTTCGCAGATATACCGTGCGCGGAATCGGTCCTGGTTATCGCAGGTCCCGTTTTCGGTCACCCATACCGGCCGATTGAGCATTTCAACAAGCGGGCGGGCACACAGCACCAGTCCTTCCGGATAGATTTCCCAGTCAAGGTCGTTGCGCGGACTGTTGGCTCTGACTCCGTCCCCAACGCCGGAAACGGTCGAGCGGGTGTAATAGTTGACGCCGTGAAAATCCGCGTATTCACCGCGCGGCAGCCTGCCGATATTTCGGATCGGCCACCGGAATTCTCCGAGCGTCAGCGCGCGGGACAGTGCGCCCTGAAACATTCTGTCGGTCAGACGGGCACAGCCGCGGTGCCAGAGATTGCGCGGGTTTTGCGGGTCAAACACCCGCAGATGGTTGGCGAATCCGACCATTGTGTCGCTGTAACCCATCTCCAGGCGGGTTTTATGTATGATCTGATAGGCGCGGATATGGCAATACGCAAGATTGGACATCACCGAAATGGTCAGCGGCACCGAACGCTTTCCGGGAGGCCAGATGCCAAAAGTGTACCCATTGACCGCATAAACGTTTGGTTCGTTGATCGTGATGTATTCGCTGACAAGGTCGCCGAACCGCTCGGCTGCAAGCTGCACAAAGCGCAGGAAGTCCTCAAGATTCTCCCGCTTTTCAAACGCGCCTTTTTTCTCAAACCACATCGGGTTGGCAAAGTGATGCAGGGTCAGCAGCGGGCGAATTCCCTTT
Organism: uncultured Clostridia bacterium; assembly: GCA_944385925.1. Classification (GTDB taxonomy): domain Bacteria; phylum Bacillota; class Clostridia; order Oscillospirales; family Ruminococcaceae; genus CALWZE01. The sequence continues at coordinate 5,806 of CALWZE010000028.1, read as the reverse complement.
TCGCGCATCCGCTCCAGTTCCTGCCTGTAATGCGCAACCGCATCTTCATCCACCCGGTCCGGTTCAGGCATGATTCTCGCCCATTCCAGCCCAAGCCTGCAAACCTGTATGCCCATCGAGGCCATCAAATCGGTGTCCTCCTGCCAGCGGTCCCAGTGATCGCTGGCTGCCGGATCGCTGCCGTCCTTAATATTTCCTTTATGGTACCAATCGTTCCAGCTGCTGTTCAGCTCGCCGCCCTCAATTTGTGCCGCGGCAGAAGCAACGCCCAGCAACATTCCGTCAGGAAGTCTAAAATTCATAGTCCATTTCCTCCTTTCCTTATTCTATCTGCCCAAAAACCGGGTGTCAACGAGAAATTCAAGCGGATTTGTTTTTTCGCTTGTTCCAGGCTGTTTCCAACCGGCCAAAACGCCTGTCGTTTGCTCTTATTAAATCTTGAAGCGGACGTTTTTTGTACTCTCCGCCTTCAAAAGATAGTCCGGTTTTTAAATATTAACAGACGCCCGCGGCACTTGACCGCGGGCGTCTGTTGTTTATTCTTCGGTTATCTCAATCTGATAGCTGTCCGGCCGGATTCCGGTCAGGCTGAGCGTTATAATTTCGCCGGCCTGAGGGTTTACCGTAATTGTGTTCGCAATCTCTTGTTCCTCGTAGTTCTCATCAAGCGTCCAAAACCGAATCTCTATTTCTTCTTGCAGGTTCTCTGCGGAAAAGTGATTTGCCGAAAAGCAGATGTCCAGCACTTCTCCCCGCTTTATTCTGTCACCGTCCGCCGATGACACGCCGCCGCTCCCAAGAGGCTTCCCATTTTTCAGGTATTCATACTGCACACCGTAAACCGGCTGGGACGTGTTTACGGCGAGACGCAGGGTAAAGAAATTTTTTTGCACCTCGCTGACAGCCCGGTTTGCGCTCATGCTGGCAAGGTTGTACCAGCGGAAGCGCAGGTCTCTGGATTCCATCTCCCTTATTCTCTGCTGGACAATGTCGACATGCGCGCCTTCATACAGCGCCTCATCCAGATCGCAGTTTTTCAGTACAAAGCCCAGCGCGTCATCTGACAGGCTGTATACCAGATAATTCAGATCCAGCTCCTCATGGCGTCCGCTTTCATACATGGCGACATTGAACCGCGCGATCCAGTAGTCGCTTTGCGAAAAACAAAGCAGCGCAAACATTCCCAGAAAAATACCGCCCAGAATCCGGATAACGTTCAGTTTTTTTGCGAACTGGCGTATGAGGATGAGCAAAAACGCAGCTGCCATGACCACCATGGTCCAGGAGGTATAGAGCCGCAGACGGGTCAGCCCGAAGCGGGAAATATACATTCCCATCTTGCTCAGCGCAATGGCAATCATCAGCAAGGTCGAAACACACAGCAGGAGATTATACACAGTCAGTGCTCTGGTTCGGCGGCCATTGACGGTGCATCGATTGAGCAGGAACAGGAGCAACAGGTTCATCGCTGCCAGCACGAACAATTCAAAAAAGCCGCGCCGGGCATATTCCGCATATCCCATTCCCTGCGGCAGCCGTCCGGAAAAAGCCGAGAGAAAGTAATTTGTCTGAGAAGCGAAGAAAAGCAGATATAATCCCAGCGCCGGAGTGACCGCGATATAGCCCACCAGATTCGGAATGAAGCGGCGGCGCTGCTGTTTCTCCGCCCTTCGCACGCTGGAGTAGCCGTCCTCATTCTTGTGATGAAGATTGGCATACAGCATTCCGAAAAGGAAACAGCCGACCAGGACGCCGATAAACAGCTGTCCGATGCCGTTGAACCAGTTAATGGAAAAGTTTTCGAAAAAATCATTGAGGAGCCGCTCAACGCCCTCATCCGCAGAGATGAGCAGCGCCGACGCCACAGCGGTCACAGGAATCGCGGCAATCAATCCCGCCAGCAGGTATTTTGCCTTGCCCGTGTCCTCTTTTCCGTCAGGCTGACGAAGCGCAGCGCCCGGCGCAAGCGTAAAGCAGGAAAACGGACGAAGCAGCAGTGCATCGGCAATGTCTCCGGCTGCTCCCTCTTCCAGCCTGCTTCTCTTTTCGCAGACCGAAAACACCCAGTAGGCGCCCAGCACGATCAAAAACAGGATGTTGCAAAACTTGATAACACCGTTATCCGTGATCGAAAAAGCGGTTGAAAACACCGTGAGAATCGCCGCGCAGGCCTTATCGCGACGGCTGAACGATTGACCGTTCGATCGCAGAAAATACCAGAATCCCGCGATGATTGCCCAAAAGGTCAGGGTTGTAAAGTAGCCGTTCGGCAGCCAGAACGCGTACCGGGCAAAAAGCAGTCCCAGCAAAAAGCAGAGGATCGCCGCGCGATGCTCCGGCTTGCTGAATGCGATTTTCTTCGCCTTTTTGACATAGGGGGAAACATAGGGAGTTGCAAAAGCCTGCTGAAAAGCGGATTTTTCCCGTGGGTTGTCTGCGGTCCGGGGAGGATTCTCCGCACCTTTGCCGACCTCTTTCTCTTCAAACGCCCCCGCGTCTTTAGAGGCTCCCTCGTCTACAGGCCGGCTGTTTTTTGCCGGGCAAGCTGTATCCGTCGTCTTTTCCGCATTATCCGTACAGGGCATTGCGGCCTGCTCGATTCTGTTCTCTTCATTCATCTTCTGTGTCCTCCGGTAAGTAAGCGAGGAGATCCCCCGGCTGGCAATCCAGTACTTTGCACAGGCTTTCCAGCGTCGAAAAGCGCACGGCCTTCGCTTTGCCTGTCTTTAAAATCGACAGATTTGCCGGGGTGATTCCGATTTTTTCGGAAAGCTCAAGCGAAGAGATCTTGCGCTTTGCCATCATCACATCCAGATTCACGACAATAGACATAAAGCGCCTCCCTCAAATCACCGCGTCATTTTCTTCACGCAGCTCGATCGCTTTTTCAAATACATTCTTAAGAACCCGCAGAATCAGCCCAAAGAAAAAGGCGGCAAAGGAGACCACAAAGGACATGGGACGCTTAAAGCCAAACGCAAAAAAGATCGCACATTCTGCATAACAACAATAGGACAGCGCCCGCAGATGCGCGGCATTTCCCTTCACGAACACCTCTCCGAGCCGGATATTTCCCAATAGCCCATGCAAATGCAGCATCGCGGCAAAAGCCGGAATCAAGCTTGCATAAAGCACGCCGCAAAACCACCAGTAAATTGACTCTCTGGGAGAAATCTTCTCATACCAGTCCACAAACTGCGGAATGACAAACACCGCTGTAATCAGCAGCGCAAATACCACCCAGACGAGCGCGCAGGTCAATTTAAGCGATTTTGAATTTGTCCACATAACTCATATACTCCTTTGCCGAAGCGTTCTGCTGGCTGTATCCTATCACGGATTGTATTGATTGTCAACTAAAAATTATTGTTTATCAATATTTTATGCTTGTAATTCAATATTTATCCATTTCATAAATTTAGGATGGATATACTCCCATAGCCCCGAAAATCCTTTACAAAATAAACTTCATAAAATTAACAACTTCGACGCGTGCAATCATCTTGATGTTTCAGAGGAAACATTCATCAAGTTTTATCGCCTGCTTAATCAATTGAAAAGGGAGCGGGACAATGCTTGCGCGTAAATCCGCCGGTCTGCGGTGATTGCCGACAATAGTCTTGTATTTCTTCATATGCTGCGGAAATTTATATTTCAAGCGACAATTTCCTTTGCGTCCTCCCCTCTCTGTTTTTCCCGCGCCACAGCCAGAGTTCTGTTTCCTAACATTGAACACTCTCTCGTCTGCCGGGCGGGAATCGCAATTGATTAAAAAACTGCATATGCGCCAGCAATTCAATGGGATAAAACACTTATAATTGAACAATTACCATATAAGCCCCCGCAGTTCTTTTGGTTAAAGCGGTCGCTTTCCCGAAATATTTTTTAACAACAAATACAGTTTTCTTTTTTGGCATTTTGGCAGTATAAGCGGATGCCGAAGGCAGTTAACCGTCAAGCGTTATTTACACTGCAATAAAAAAACTAAAAATGCTTCTTTCGCTATTTTCGGGTCCGGATTATTCAATGAACTAGTCTTTCCTTGCTTATACGCAGGCACGAAGTCCCTGCTTTTTTATTTTTTAGCGTCTTCGCAATTTTTTGGGGGTACTCCAACGAATTTGCATCTGAATTATATACTACAGTCTCACAAGTAAGTGGTTTTTTGCAGGCGGCAAATTATGCTATAATAAATCTAAAAATAAGCGCGGGCAGGCTGCGTTAACATCGGGCGGTTTTTATGTTCTTAAAAAATCAGATAATCGAACTGACGATCGATTCCATTTCAAATGATGGCAACGGCGTTGGCCGTGCGGACGGGATACCGGTTTTTGTTCCCCGCTCCGCAGTCGGCGACCGGCTGCTTGTCCGTATCGTGCGGCCAAAACAGGGCTATGCATACGGCATTATTGAACAGATTCTGGAGCCTTCAGCCGATCGTGTGGAGCCGGACTGCAAGGTTTATAAGCGCTGCGGCGGATGCAGTCTGCGGCATATTCGCTATGAAGCGGAATTACACGCCAAACAGGAAATCGTGCGCGCGGCGCTTTCCCGCATAGGCGGGCTGGAAATTCCTGTCGCAAGCACCGTTCCCAGCCCTCAGATTGCCGCATATCGCAACAAGGTTCAGTTCCCTGTCTGCGAAGTGGATGGGGAACTCAGAATCGGACTTTACGCGCGGCGCAGCCATGCGCTTGTTGCGTCGGACAACTGTCTGCTTCAGCCCGAGCTGCTCAATCAGACTGCCGCGTCGGCTTGCAAAGTCTTGCAGGCCCAGGGAGTCCGCGCCTATGACGAGCTGCGCGGTAAAGGTCTTTTGCGGCATCTGTTTTTGCGTCGAAGCGGCCTGACCGGCGAAGTGATGCTCTGTCCGGTCATCAACGGAAAACGGCTGCCCGACGAAGACGAGTTCGTTCGGCAGATGACCCGGCAATTCCCCGCGTTGTCAACGATCGTACTGAATATTAATCGGAGCCGCGGAAATGTGATTCTCGGCAAGCAATGCCGCACCCTTTTCGGACCGGGCGTTCTGCGGGACGAAATGTGCGGTGTTCCGGTCCGGTTGTCCCCCCTCTCCTTTTTTCAGATCAATACGCCTGCCGCGGAAAAATTGTACGAAATCGCGGCAGAGCTCGCATCGCCCGGCCCGGATGACCGGCTTCTCGATCTCTATTGCGGCGCAGGCACCATCGGCTTATCCATAGCGCGCAGATATCCTATCCGCGAACTGATCGGCGTCGAAGTCGTGCCGAGCGCCGTTCAGGACGCGGCTGAGAATGCCCGCATGATGGGTTTTGCCAACTGCCGCTTCCTTTGCAGCGACGCAGGGGGTGCAGCCGGGGAATTTGCCGCGCAGGGGCTTACTGTGAATATTGCTGTGGTCGATCCGCCCCGCAAAGGATGCGACGGCGCGACTTTAGACGCCCTGTTTAGAATTGCCCCAGAAAAAATCGTGATGATCTCCTGCAATCCGGCTTCCCTTGCCCGCGACCTCAAAGTGCTGTGCAGTGCCGGCTACACTGCCGGCTGCGCAACGCCGGTGGATCTGTTTCCTCGCACGCCGCACGTCGAGACGGTTGTTCTTTTGTCCAAACTCAATACCAAGCAGCATATCGAGGTAGAGTTGAATCTAGACGAGCTGGATTTGACTGCTGCGGAGAGCAAAGCCACCTATGATGTGATTAAAGCCTATGTGCTGGAAAAGTACGATCTGAAAGTGTCCAGCCTGTATATCTCCCAGGTCAAGCGGAAATGTGGTCTGGAGGTAGGACAGAACTATAATTTGTCGAAGAAGGAAGATGCAAAG
>CALWZE010000027.1 GCA_944385925.1 uncultured Clostridia bacterium | reverse complement strand
TATTTCTTTTAAAACGACAGGGAATTATTCGTTTCGGATACAGTGTTCCGCTGCTTTACTGCACTTTGCCTCCGGCGGCGCGGTTTCTTTAAAAGAAATCGGGGAAAGAACATGGCGGGCAGGGTAGGGTACATAGTACGGGCGGTTGCGGGAAATTTTTGGCGCTCTACGCGGCCGCTAAGTACCGGACTTGTTCTGCCCGCGCTTTGCGCGCGCCGCCGCGGACATTGCGGAATCCCTTGACTCCCGCTCGTCCGCTGGCCGTGCGCTGCGCGCGGGAGGAGGTTACTTCCGGCGCCGGGATTTTAAAAGATTATTTCTTTTAAAACGACAGGGAATTATTCGTTTCAAATACAGCGTTCCGCTGCTTTACTGCCTTTTGCCTCCGGCGGCCCGATTTCTTTAAAAGAAACCGGGGAAAGAACATGGCGGGCAGGGTGGGGTACATAGTACGGGCGGTTGCGGGAAAGGCGGTTTTGCGATAAACTAAAGATACATGTGCGGACAGTCAGCCGCGCAAAGTTCGCCGCAGAGAGGGACCGACAGGATGAAAAAATCTGTTTCAGTTTTGCTTTGTCTGCTGCTTTGCCTGAGCATGCTCGGCGGATGCGGGAAAGAGGATATACCGGAAATCACAATTTCTGATCCTGGCCAATCGGGGCAGACCGAGCCTCAGCCGGAGCCGGAGCCCGAACCTGTACGGCTCAACTATAACTATCTGACCGGACTGTATGACCTGCCGGATGCACGGGTCGGGAAACGTCCGATCGCGGTATCGGTTAACAACAACTATGCAAGCTGGCCGCAATACGGAATCAGCAAAGCGGACATCATTGTTGAAATCGAAACCGAGGGCGGCATCACCCGGCTGATGGCGATCTTTTCCGATCCGTCGGACGCGGGCTATATCGGGTCGGTGCGCTCGCTGCGCCATCAGTTCCTGGAAGGGGTTTATCAATGGGACCCGATCATCACCCACATCGGCACATCGGACTATTGCAATGAGCGGCTTTGGATGTATGGGGTAAGCACGCTGAACGGCTATTATACCGAGGACTTCCTGTATGTCGACACAAAGCGCATGGAGACCTATGCGTCGGAACACTGCAAATTTACCAGCGCGGAACTGATTCCGGCCGGAATTGAAATGCTCGGCCTGCGGGAAGATCTGGAAACCGAAATGCCGCCGGCTTTCAATTTCACAACCGATGAAGAAAACAAAATCCTGCCCGCGGACGGCGAGGCAAATCAGGTCCGGTTTGAATTTTCCTCCGCTTATGACGGCGACCTGCGGTACAATCCGGAAGACGGTCGCTATTACAAATGGCAGGACGGAGAAAAGCAGATCGACGCGAGCAACGATAACGCACAGCTCGCATTTGACAACTGCCTGCTGCTGTTCGCCTATATTGGCGGCATCGCGAACACCGAGCTGGTCGACGTCTACTATGCAGGCGGCGGGGAAGGCTACTACTTCTCGCAGGGCAGATATGAAAAGATCAGCTGGGAAAAACCGGAATGGGACGGCGACTTTATCTTCACCCGTGCGGACGGAAGCGAACTTGTGCTCAACACCGGCACGACTTATCTCGCGGTAATCCGCGACTACTTTGACGATACACTGGAGATCAACTGAGATGTTTTTCAAAAAAATGGGCGGCGGCGCCGACTGGATCGCGGTCGGTCTGGGCAACCCCGGAAAAAAATACGAGCTTACCCGGCACAACGTCGGTTTTCGGATGCTGGACGCAATTTCCGAGCAAACCGGAATCCAGGTCACGAGAGCCAAGTTCCAGGCCCTTACCGGCAGCGGAAACATAGCGGGCCAGAAGGTTCTTCTGCTTAAGCCAACCACCTTCATGAACCTTTCTGGCGAGGCGGTACGGCAAGCCGCAAACTTTTACAATATTCCGCCGCAGCGAATCGTGGTCATTTATGACGACGTCAACTTTGATCCCGGCGTACTGCGCATTCGCGCGGAAGGCAGCGCGGGCGGCCACAACGGAATAAAAAGCATCATCGAAAATCTCGGCGGAGAATCCTTCCCCCGCATCCGGGTCGGCGTCGGCAAAAAACCGCGCCCGGACTATGATCTCGCGGACTGGGTACTCGGCGTTCCCGCCGCAGAGGACAGAAAAAAAATCGACGCGCGAGCAGACGATGTATTCGGCGCTTTGGAACTTATTTTACAGGACAAGCTTCAGCTTGCGCAAAGCCGATACAACGGGTAAAGTTCCCCATTTCAGCACCACGCCCGACCTTGTTCTTTCCCCGGTTTCTTGGGAAGAAACCGGGCCGTCGGAGACCCGCCGGAGGCATAAGCTCTCTTTTTTGCAGAAAGTTGTATCTTTAACGCAGGAATCTCTTTATTTTTTATTTTAAGAAGTAATTAAATTTCCCGTCGCCCGAAACTGTCCTTTTCCCGCGCGGAGCGCACGGCGGAGCGGACGAGCGAAAACCTCTGAGGGTTTCGCAATGTCCGCGGCGGCGGGCGCGTGAGCAAGGGCGGGGCGGGCACGGTATTTTCCTACACTCGCGCAAATAAGGCCGGCACTTTATTTGTCGGCCGCGCAGCCTCCCGGACGAACCATCGCACAGATCATTTCCCCGACCCCCGTCTTACAGCAAAAGCAAAAGATGGTCTTATCAGTTAATATTCAGACCTGATTGAGATCGATCGGATTCAGCTTATAGAAGATATCAACAGCCGCGTCAACGCACCCGTTATACCGCGGCACTCCAAGCCGCGCAGATTGCAAAAGAAATTTACCGTCCGCCCGGCGATTACGCAGCCTCCCGGATAAACCATCACACAAATCCTATTTTCCGACCCCCGTCTTTCAGCAAAAGCAAAAGACAGCCGTATCAGTCAAGCGCAGTCCGGCCGTAAAGCGCAAGCAATAATACCCGAATTACCGCCGGCAATCAAACAGGTGAAAAAACGGCAAACGATCTCCGGCCACCGGGCACGCGCAAAGTTCGCAAAACATAAGAACGCGCGGCAGACCGTCTGCTGCTTGCCCCAATATTCCATCATACAACCCAACACTTAATAATCCCGCAGGTGTTCTCATGGACTTTCTATCGCCCATTATCCAATCCGAACAGTTTGATACGCTGCGCGGCGCCTTCCGTCCAAACGGTACCGCCGCGCTTTTCGGCGTTCAGCCCATTCACCGGGTCCTGTACGCCGCCGCGCTGGAAAAAGCCCTCGCGCGTCCGGTCGTCTTTGTCTGCGAGACCGACGCGCAGGCAGTGACCGCCGCCGCCGACTTTGCCGAACTTGGCGCACAGGCGGTCAGCTATACCGCCCGGGACTTTGTCTTTCTGGACGTTGAGGGCGTTTCCCATGAACTCGAGATCGCGCGGCTGTCGGCGCTTGGCCGCATTGTGCAGGGCAGCGCGCGGATCATCTGCTGTTCGCTGGAAGCGCTGTGCCAATACACCATGCCGCACGAAACCCACGCCGCGCTTTCCCGCACCATTCAGACCGGAGACCGGGTCGATTTGCAGGCTCTGTCCGCCGGGCTGGTCGCGGCGGGCTATTCCCGCACCGACCGGGTAGACGGTCGGGGTCAGTTCGCCATCCGCGGCGGCATTGTCGATATTTTTCCCGCTCAAACCGAGCATCCGGTCCGCATCGAGCTGTTCGGGGACGAAGTGGACGCCATCAGTGAATTCGACGAACAGTCCCAGCGGCGGACCGGCCGCCTTCCATCCGCGACCGTCACCCCGGCGCGGGAGGTTGTACTGGGCACGCCGCAGGAGGGAATCGCCGCGCTGGAATCTCTGCTCGCGGCGCCCGGCTGCGGGGAAGCGCTTGCGGCGACCGTCCGCAAGGATATCGAAAAACTGCGCGGCGGCATTGCGCCCGCCTGCGCCGACCGCTACCTCTTCGCCGCCTACCAAAAACCCGAAACCCTCTATGACTATCTGCCGGACGCGCTCTATTTCTACTGCGAGCCCGGCGCTTTGGAGCGCCGTCATCAGAACCTGCTCAAAATGCACGGCGAGGAGCTGTTCTCGCTGATCGATCAGGGCGCGCTGCGCAAAGGCCAGCCCACCTTCTATCTTGAACATCTGGACATGAGCGACACCGGGCGGGCCAATCTGCTCGCCGACGTCTTTTCCCGAACCATCACCGGCGCGCGGCTTTCGGCGCTGGTCAATGTCCGGGCAAACAGCATCCCGCGCTGGGGCGGGGAACTCTCCCTGCTCGCCGAGGATGTGCGGGGCTATACCGAGATGGGCTACAGCGTCGTGGTGCTTGCCGGTACAAGCCGCGCCGCACAGGCGATCGCGCACGATCTGCAGGATCTCGGCCTTGCGGCGGAGCGTCTGGACGAAAGCGCCGCGATCCCGCCGGCCGGCAAGGTCGGGGTAACGGTCGGCACCTTGAGTTCCGGCTTTGAACTGACCGACCGCAAACTCTGCGTGCTGGCCTCCAGACGGGAAAACAAGCCCGCCAAACGCCGCCGGTCCGCCGCCGCGAAGGAGGGTCATGCGCTCGCTTCGCTGGAGGATCTCAAGCCCGGCGACTATGTCGTACACAGCGCCCACGGAATCGGCATTTATGAAGGCATCCACCGCATCGACCATCACGGCTATGTGCGGGACTATATCAAGATCGCCTACCGCGGCTCGGACGTCCTCTATGTCCCGGTCACCCAGCTGGACATGGTCTCCCAGTACATCTCGCCGAAAGAAGACGGCAACGTCAAGCTCGCCAAGCTGCATTCCGGCGAATGGAACAAGACCAAGGCGACCGTCTACCGCGCGGTGCGGGAGATGGCCAAAGAGCTCATCGAGCTGTACGCCAAACGGGAACAGGAACAGGGTCACGCCTTCCCGGAGGACAATCTCTGGCAGCAGGACTTTGAGGGACGGTTCGCCTATGACGAAACCGACGATCAACTGCGGGCAATTGCGGAGATCAAAAAGGATATGGAACGCGCGCGGCCGATGGACCGGCTGCTGTGCGGAGACGTCGGGGTCGGCAAAACCGAGGTTGCGCTGCGCGCCGCTTTTAAATGCGTGACCGACGGAAAACAGTGCGCCGTGCTGGTGCCGACCACCATCCTTGCGTGGCAGCACTATAAAACCTTCTGCGAGCGGATGGAGGCGTTTCCGATCAAAGTCGCGATGCTCTCCCGCTTTTCGACCGCCAAGGAAATCCGCGAGGCGCTGGAGGGAATCCGAAAGGGAACGGTGGATATCGCCATCGGCACCCACCGGCTGCTGCAAAAGGACGTGAATTTCAAGGATCTCGGGCTGCTTATCGTGGACGAGGAACAGCGGTTCGGGGTCGCGCACAAGGAAAAGCTCAAACAGGCCTTCACCGGTGTGGACGTCCTCACCCTCTCGGCGACCCCGATCCCGCGCACCCTCAACATGGCGATGAGCGGTATTCGGGACATGTCGGTCATCGAGGAACCGCCCGAGGACCGGCACCCGGTACAGACCTTCGTCATGGAATACGACCTGCCGGTCCTCATTGACGCGATACGCCGGGAGCTCTCCCGCGGCGGGCAGGTCTACTATCTGCACAACCGTGTTGAGACCATCGACCTTTGCGCCGCCAAGCTCAAGGAACTACTGCCGGACGCGCGCATCGAGACCGCCCACGGCAAAATGGGGGAAGAAAAGCTCAGCGAAGTCTGGAAGCGGCTGATCGGGCACGAATGCGACATCCTTGTCTGCACGACCATCATCGAGACGGGAGTGGATGTGCCCAACTGCAACACCCTTATTGTCGAGGACGCCGACCACATGGGTCTTTCCCAGCTGTATCAGATCCGCGGACGGGTCGGACGCAGCGGACGGCGCGCCTTTGCCTATTTCACCTTCCGTCGGGACAAGATCCTGACCGATATTTCGGCAAAACGCCTTGCGGCGATCCGGGATTTTACCAGTTTCGGCAGCGGTTTCAAGATCGCGATGCGCGATTTGCAGATCCGCGGCGCGGGCAGCGTATTGTCCGCCAAGCAAAGCGGCCATATGCAGGCGGTCGGTTACGACACCTATCTGAAAATCCTCTCCCAGGCAATTCGGGACGAGAGCGGCCAGGTGGACGCCGGGCAGGTGGATATCGAGGCGCTCGCCCAGCCGGTTGAGTGCACGGTCGATCTTGCGCTGAGCGCCTATATCCCGGAAAGCTATATACCGGACAACGAGAGCCGCATCGAGCTGTATAAGCGGATTGCGGCGGTTGAGACGCCGGAGGACGCGCAGGATGTGCTGGACGAGCTGGGCGACCGGTTCGGGGCGCCTCCCGCCTGCGTCTCGGCGCTGGTTTCGGTCTCGCTGGTGCGCTCGACCGCCTCGGCGCTTGGCTTTTACGAAGTCAAACAGCGGGACGCCGAAAGCCTGCTTCTTTACACCGATCATCCCGAACGGGTGGATGCGAGCGGCTATATCCGGCAAAAGAAGCGGCGGGTGCTGGTCAGCGCGACCGGAAAAAGCTATATCGCCGCCGAGATCAAGGCGGGGGAAAGCGCGCTGGACGTTGCCGCCGAGCTGCTCTGCGCGCTGCACCCGGTTGATTTTGAACAGGTATGAAAGACTAATCTTTTCTGATGCCGGCGGCTTTTGCCTTTATTGAAAGCCGCCGGGAAAATAAAGCCCCGGGCGGACCGTCGCCCGGGGCTTTGCGCATTCAGGGTAACGCTTTTTGCTTGTATCGAGCATCTTTTTGCCTCCGGCGTCCCGAATTCGGTGGGGTGCGCGATATAGAGCATTCCGGGGACGACCATGTGC
>CALWZE010000026.1 GCA_944385925.1 uncultured Clostridia bacterium | reverse complement strand
TAAGCACCATTATGCATGCGGACAACATCATTGTTCTCAATGACGGCCAGATCGTAGGGCAGGGAACACACACCGAGCTTTTAAAAAGTTGCGAGACCTATAGAGAGATCGCACAATCTCAGCTTTCCAAGGAGGAATTGGCATGAGCGACCTGAAACAACATCAGCATAAGCCGCCGCGCATGTTTGGCGGCCGCGGACATGGGGCGATGATGGTCGGTGAAAAGGCCAAGAACTTTAAGGGAAGTTCTGCAAGACTGCTCCGTTACCTTTCTCCATATAAAGGCAGGATTATTCTTGTGCTGGTTTTTGCTGCCGCTTCCACCGTTTTTGCAATTGCGGGGCCAAAGATCCTTGCGAAGGCAACCGATGCGCTTGCAAGCGGCGTGCAGGCGATGCTGAGCGGTACAGGTGGGGTGGATCTTTCCTATATCGGCCAGATTCTGCTTATCTGCCTCGGATTATATCTGCTCTCAAGCGCTTTCATGTACGCGCAGGGCTTTATTATGTCCGGCGTTTCGGCAAAGGTGGCGTATGGACTGCGCAATGCGCTGGAGCATAAGATCAATAAGCTCCCGCTTGGCTATTTTCACACAACGACGACCGGAGACGTGCTGTCTCGTATCAGCAACGACGTCGACACACTGACACAGAGCCTGAATCAATCCCTGAGTCAGTTCATCACCTCAGTGACAACATTTATCGGCGTGCTTGCCATGATGTTTTCGATCAGCGTGGGGCTGACGCTGATTTCCTTGCTTATGATCCCGATTTCCGCAATTGTCGTAATGACCATCGTCAAGCATTCGCAAAAACATTTTCGCGGCCAGCAGGAATTCCTGGGATCGGTTAACGGGCATGTGGAGGAAATGTATGGCGGCCATCTGATTATAAAGGCCTTTAACCATGAGCAGGCATCGATTCGCGACTTTGATACAGAAAATGAAAAACTGTACAACGCCACTTGGAAAGCGCAGTTTCTCTCGGGATTAATGCAACCGTTGATGAGCTTTGTGGGAAACCTCAGCTATGTTGCGGTCTGTATTGTCGGCGCTTCCATGACGATCAACGGAAATATGACAATCGGTGGTATCCAGGCATTTATACAGTATGTCCGCAACCTTAACCAACCCATTACGCAGCTTGCGAATGTCTCTAACCAGATTCAGATGACGGTTGCGGCTGCGGAGCGCGTCTTTGAATTTTTGGATGAGACTGAGGAAAAAGAAATTACGCCGGTTTGTACAGTGCTTAACGAAGGAGAAGAGCCCCAGCCGAACAGCGTGAAAATTGAAGGCAACATTCGATTTGACCATGTGCGTTTTGGTTATGATCCGGACAAAATTGTCATCAAGGATTTCTGCGCAGATGTTAAAGCCGGCCAGAAAGTGGCAATCGTCGGCCCGACCGGCGCAGGGAAAACAACTCTGGTTAAGCTTCTGATGCGGTTTTATGATCTGAATGGCGGTGCAATTTATATTGACGGCCACAATATTGAGGACTTTACCAGAGAAGAAATTCGCACAGAGATCGGTATGGTTCTGCAGGATACCTGGCTTTATAGCGGGACAATTATGGACAATATCCGTTATGGAAAACTGGACGCCACCGACGAAGAGGTTATTGCGGCGGCCAAAGCGGCGCAGATTCACCGCTTTATACGCTCATTGCCGGATTCCTACAATATGGTGCTGAATGAAGAGGCAACCAATATTTCGCAAGGCCAAAAACAGCTTATGACAATCGCGCGGGCGATCCTTGCCAATGCACGTATCCTGATCCTGGACGAGGCGACCAGTTCGGTAGACACGCGCACGGAACTGCAGATTCAGCAGGCGATGGATAACCTGATGAAGGGCCGAACAAGTTTTATCATCGCGCACCGGCTTTCCACCATACGCAATGCAGATATGATCCTGTGTCTGAATGAGGGGGACGTCGTGGAGCAGGGAACGCATGATGAATTGATGAAGCTTAATGGATTCTATGCAAAGCTGTATAACAGTCAATTTGAAACTGTACAGGAAAACTGAAAAAAGGAAGGCAAAGCTGGTCTTTTGCCTTCCTTTTTTGTATGTTTGAGATGGGTCCGACGGCAAAAAAAGGATTTCAGCATATGACAGAATTTCTATCTTTTTTGCTGTTCGCAGAAAAGCATTTGTTCTGAATGCTTTGAAAATTCTGGTCTTAAAATACAGAAACTTGCATCAAAACGTAAAAAATTGTATTATTAGAACAACTGAATGATTTTGGGACAGTTAGAGATAGAATAAGCTTGTGGTGGAGAAAAGAATGAGCGGACAGAGAAAACTTTGCTTGAGCTGCATGAGTGCTGTGCCTGCGGATGCAAAATCCTGCCCCAAATGCGGCTATAACGGAACACAGAAAAATCCGGAACACGACCTGCCGATCGGTTACAGGCTTCGCGGCCGATATGTGATCGGAATGGAGAAATATCATGACGGCGATTGTATAACCTATGCCGGCTTTGATTGTTCTGCAAATGTGGTTGTTGAGGTGAAAGAATTTTTACTTCACGGAGCCTGTAAGCGGGGAGAGAACCATGTTCTCATTCCAAATTCGGGCGCGGAACTGCATTACAAAACAGCCATGATGGATTTTTGTGAACTGTATCGCAACCTGGCAAAACTGTCTGCAGAGCCGAATGTCATTCATGTGAACGATTTTTTTGAAGCAAATCAGACTGCCTATGCTGTTTTGGAAACCTTTAATGGAGTTTCTCTGCGGGAATTTCTGGAGATGGCCGGCGGTTCTATTCCTTTTGAAAAGGCGGTTATTCTGCTTACCCCTGTCATGGATGCGCTGAGCAGAATACACTCTGTCAATCTGATCCACCGGGGCGTTTCGCCTGAGACAATTTTTGTGAACCGCAACGGGGACGTAAAACTGGGCGGTTATGCGACCTCCTCAGTGCGTACAAAGGATACAGAGGTTGCGCCGAAGCTTTTCAGCGGTTACTCTGCGCCGGAACAATATTCTGCGACAAAGTGGCAGAATGCTTCTACGGATGTCTATGGGATGGCTGCAGTGTTTTATCGCTGTTTAACCGGCGTCACGCCGCAGGACGCGTCCCAGCGCCAGAGCTATGATTCGCTGGAGCAGCCGATAGCCTTACAGAGCACTGTGCCGCAGTATGCATCCCGTGCAATTATGCTCGCCATGCTGATGGACAATAAAGAGCGCGTACAATCGATTCTGGATTTTAAGCGGCTACTTAATAATCTCCCGCTTTCCCCGACAAGCAAAACCAGAGTGATGGAGGCGCCTGCAGAGGCGACGACAGTGGCAGAGCCGGTTCGCGAGCAGACAATAAAAAAGAAGCAGCTGACAACAAATGCCTCTAAAAAACGGGCCAAAAAGAAAAAAGAAGAAAAACAGGTGCCCTGGGTAAGCATAATTGTTGTGACAGTAGCGGTTTTGGCTGTAATCGGCGTCATGTTTTATGTCGGAACCAAGTTGATGGATACCTTGAACCCGGAACCCGATGAGGAGCAGCAGGAGCCTGTGGGAATCGAAGTGCCTGATTATGTAGGCTCTCAGATGTCGGAAGTAAAGTTCGATCGTGATAATTTTAAATATACTTTCGAAAAGAAAACGGTTCCGGATACGGCAGACAAACTGATTGTGGATCAGGAACCGAAAGCCGGTTCGCTGGTTTCGGAAGGAACGACAATTATACTTTATTATAATGAGTCGGAAAAAATTGAGATGATCGACGTACTCTGGCTTACACAGGCTCAGGCCGAAGAAGAGTTAAAGGAAGCCGGCATAAAGTATGAGGTGGTAGAGGAAGGAAGCAAAGAATATGCCAAAGGTACTGTGATTAGGCAAAGTATTCAGGAGGGGGCGGAAATCGATCCGAATACCCAGATTGTTACAATCACCGTTGCCATAGAGTATACGGGCCTTCCTTCTGAAGCGCAGCCCGCGGCATAAGTATCCGCATCATCATTACATAGTGGCGCTTTTGAGTGTTTAAGCTGTTTGCGCAGGGCACGGACCGGCTTCGAACAGAAATTGTCAGATACCGGCAGAAGAAGTGCTCAGCATAATAATCGGAAGGTTTTTAAAAAGGCACCTGCCGCACTGGACGCGGCAGGTGCCTTTTGGGTTTATTATTTTGATATATCAATTCAACCCTTGAATTAACTAAAACTAAGCAGTCGGGATTTTCATACGGTTTTAAAAATCCGGAAAATGCCGGTTGATAAATTTTTGCTTTTATTAATGGTGCGACAAGATGAAAAACTCTCAGCCTGTCCGGAAAGCTGGTTTGACAGCTACGGACGCTTGAAATCATGTGCCTCTTGCGAGATTGAGCAGTTTTAAAACTGATTCCTTTGCAGTTCTTGCCGCAGCCAAATTGTATATGGGGTTGTTTGAGCGGACCAAGATGCAGCACTCAAAATTTTGCCGCCTGCGTTTGCTGCACAACAACGAATAACTATGTCGAGCGACTGAGTCTTTGTAGCTTTTGCTTGAAGCAGCATAATCACGCAAGCATAGGTGAATGGTTATACACGCAATTACAAAATGAAAAAGCCGCCCTTAAAGGGCGGCTTTCATTTGCAATATCCTTAGTCGTTGACGTAGGGCAGAAGCGCAACCTGACGGGCACGCTTGATCGCAACAGTCAACTCGCGCTGATGACGCGCGCAGGTGCCGGTAACACGGCGGGGAATGATCTTCGCGCGCTCGGACATGAACTTGCGAAGACGAGCAACATCTTTATAGTCGATCTCGCCCTGCTGACGGTCCACGCAGAACTGGCAGACTTTTCTACGACGGGGACGGGGCCCATTGGAACGATAGGGCCTTTCAGGACGCTCAGGACGCTGGCCCTGGGCGGGCTGGGCAGCCTGCTGAGGCTGTGCAGCCTGTTCGGTACGCTCCGCTTTAGCGGTCGTGTTTTCCATTATGATACTCCTTTACAGATTTTGAAATTAGAACGGCAGATCATCATCGTCGCTGATGACCGCAAAGTCATCGTTGTCTCCGGATGAAAAGCTTGTCTCAGGCATAGACGCGGGAGGCGGTTCGAGATGTGTTTCGTAACCGCCGCCAACACTGCTCGCAGCAGCGGAACTGCTGCGGCTTTCAGTGAAATAGACGTTGTTTGCGACAACCTCGAAAGCCTTGCGGTTTTTGCCTTCTTTGTCGGTGTAGGTTCGGGTTTGAATCGAACCTTCCACAGCCATCATCTGGCCTTTTTTGAAGTAACGGCAGATAAAATCAGCCGTGTTGCGCCATGCGACGATATCGATGAAATCTGTCTGACGCTCGGCGCCCTGTTTCACGTACGAACGGTTGACGGCCAGGGTAAAGGTTGTGACCGAAATATTGGACGGCGTGTGCCGAAGCTCAGGATCAGCGGTCAGCCGGCCCATCAAAGCGACTTGGTTTAACATGTAAGCGCCTCCTGTGGATCAGACGGTTTCTCAGGCGTCTTTACGCACGATGATCGTACGCAGAATGCCATCGGTAATCTGGTAAACGCGGTCAAGCTCTTTGGTGAAATCGGTGGGAGCTTCGAAGTTTACAAGAACGTAGTAACCTTCGGTCTCATCCTCGATTTCGTACGCCAGTTTACGCTTGCCCCATTCATCGACCGACTCAACCGTGCCGTGTGCCGAGATAAGGGAAGTGAACTTTTCGATCATCGCCTTGGTCGCTTCCTCATCCAGCTTGGTGTTGAGCACCATAATGGTTTCATACTTGGCCATACTTTTGCACCTCCTTTTGGACTTTAGGCCCGCTTGTGCGAGCAAGGATGTAATGCGCCTTTGCGCAGAACTGGTTTATTATAGCAGTAAAGAGGATAAATGTCAAATGAAAATCAGAGATTCTTACAAAGAAAGTGATTTAAGGTAGGCCCTGAAATCTTCACCGATTTCTTTGTGCTTGAGGGCGGTTTCAACAATGGCTTTCATCATTCCAAGCTTGTTGCCCATGTCGTAGCGGGTACCGATAAAGTCGACGCCGATGGTACCCTTGCCGTGCGCAAGTTCACGGATGGCGTCGGTAAGCTGAATTTCCCCGAGAGCCCCTGGGGGCAGTGTCTCAAGAATATCAAACACTTCCGGCGTAAGAACAACTCGTCCGAGAATCGAATACAACGAGAGTATCTGATCCGGCTTTGGCTTTTCGATCATGTCGTCAATGCGGAAAAGATTGTCGCGAATCGGTTCGACCTTCATGGATGAATACTTCAGAATCTGCTGCGGAGTTACTTCTTTTATTCCAAGTACGGGAAGCCCAAATTCATCGTAGGCATCCATTAGCTGACGGGTAACCGGCTGATCGGACATGATCACATCATCTCCGTAAAGAACGGCGAACGGTTCATTCCCAACGAAAGATTTGGCACAATAAATTGCGTGGCCAAGTCCTTTGATTTCCTTTTGACGCAGAAAACAGATGTTTGCAAGCTGCGCAGGACGCAAAACACTTTCCAGAAGTTCATCCTTGCCGCTGCTTGCGAGCGCTTCTTCAAGTACAGGGTTGCGGTCAAAATGATCTTCTATCGCGCCTTTTCCCCGGCTGGTAATAATCAGAATGTCCTCGATGCCGGAAGCAACGGCCTCTTCAACGATATACTGTATAGCAGGCTTGTCCACAATCGGCAGCATTTCTTTGGGAATCGCCTTGGATGCAGGCAGCACACGGGTTCCCATACCCGCTGCGGGAATGACTGCTTTTTTAATCTTCATAAAGTTCCTCCAGAAAGATGATAGTCGTTTTATTATGAGCAATTACACGCGCAGAACAGTGACCAGCATAAGAAGAGAGAAAATCAAAGCATATGGGGCTAAAAGAATTAAAACAGGAATCCAGCTGGGGCCGGAGATCGCCTTAAGTTTATAAGAAAATTCCTCTTCCGCTGCGCAGGTACGGCGCATCGCGCTCATTCTTTTCAGTGCAGAGCGTCGGAAAAGATAAACCGCATATAGTCCCCAGAAAAAATTTACGCTCAAAGACAGAATCCAGGCAATAGTCATGAGGTTATTCCAAAAAGAAGTACTTAATCCAAGATTAATTCCCAAGGGAAGCAGATAACTTACAAAGACAGCCGGCGTATGCAGAAGCAGATTAAGACAAAAAGAAACTGCCGCCGCACCCCAGACCTTGCGGTAAAGAAAATAAACTTCTGGAAAAAACATTGCGCTCCAGGTAAAGGCGGCCTTTTTGCCGGTTTCATCCTGCATTTTGAAACAGTACAGATAATAGCCGATGTTCGAACCGATATAGGTAATCCAGTCTTTTAGAAGAAACCCATCCAGCTTTTTCTTTTCGCGCAAAGCTTTCTCGATTTCGTAAGGCATCGTAACGGCAGGCCGGACTGTATCATAACCTACCGGGTCATTGCGATGCTGCTCCGCATAGCCGGTTGGCGCGCCGCAATGGTTGCAGAAATTCGTGCCGGGTTCGCAAGGTGCGCCGCAGTTTAAACACACGCGGTTGGGGCTGTTTTCTTCAGCTTTTGAGCCGGCCGGCGGTATCCATTCGTAATTCTGCCCATGCAACGCTTCAGCGGAGCATTTTCCGTGTTCCAGATAGCAGCTGCGGTGATGAGGCGTGCCGCATTCCGGACAGACAGCCAGTTCATCTGAGGGAAGCAGAGGCTTTCCGCAGTATGGACAGATGCAGTTTTCATATTGAAACATGAGGAAACCCCCAAATAGATTCTTTAATTTAATATTCTATAATATTTACCATCAAAAAGCAAAGTTTTCCCGCTTTTTCCCCGAATTCGGGCTGGAACACTAAAAAACAGTTGCCGTGCGGCCGGGTTTTATGTATAATAATCTGTGCAATTAATAAATGGGGTTATTTATATGCTGATTACGGACGAATACGCAATGCGTTTGGATACCGCTTCAAAGCAGGCGGAGGAGCTGATTCAGGCGTTTGATCTGGATGCGCTGAACAGGGAATTGGATGAGTTGGAAATCACGACTGCACAGCCCGAATTCTGGAATGATCCGGAAAAGAGCAAGGGCGTGCTCGCGCATCAGGCGGCGCTGAAGGAAAAGGTGGATGCCGCGCATAAAATGCAGGAGGGCTGCGATGACGTCGCAACCCTTATCGAGATTGCAAATGAGTCCGGCGATGAAACGATGGGCCCCGAGATTGAAGAAGCACTCCATAAGCTTGAGACACTGGTTGAAGAGCAGCGACTTGCAACTCTTTTGACCGGTGAATATGACGACAGCAATGCGATTCTCACATTTCATGCGGGTGCGGGCGGAACCGAAGCGCAGGATTGGGTTCAGATGCTGTATCGTATGTATACCCGTTTTGCAACGGCGCACGGCTTTAAGGTGACCGTTTTGGATTATCTGGATGGCGACGAGGCGGGAATCAAAAGCGCGTCGATCATGGTGGAAGGCCATAATGCTTACGGTTACCTGAAAGGGGAAAGCGGCGTGCATCGCCTTGTCCGCGTCTCGCCGTTTGACGCTTCGGGAAGACGACATACCAGCTTCGCGTCTTTGGAGGTTCTGCCTGAACTCAAGGACGACGAAGATATTGAAATTCGCGATGAAGATATTAAAATGGATGTTTTCCGCTCGTCCGGTGCGGGCGGTCAGCACGTCAATAAGACCTCTTCGGCGGTCAGGCTTACCCATATTCCGACCGGTATCGTCGTCTCCTGCCAGAATGAGCGCAGCCAGTTCCAAAACAGAGACATGTGCATGAAGATGCTCAAAGCAAAACTTCTGCAAATTAAGGAACAGGAACATCTGGAAAAAATCGACGATATCAAGGGAAATCAGATGGAAATTGCCTGGGGTTCGCAGATCCGCAGCTATGTCTTTATGCCTTATACTTTGGTGAAAGACCATCGTACAAGCTATGAGACCGGTAACGTTAATGCGGTAATGGACGGCGATTTGGATGGATTCATTAATGCTTATCTGTCCATGAAAAGCCGGGAGGCATGACAGAGCAGAAATACAATCACCGGGGCGGCGACAGCCGCCCTTTTCTGCGCCCTTTTTTTGATAAATAACTGTTGCAACGAAAGAGAGAAGATAAAATGCGTAATCAAAATCTGAAAAAAATGGTTTTTGCGGGCCTGATCGCTGCCGTATATTCCGCAGTCAGCCTTGCGCTTGCTCCGATTTCCTTTGGGCAGGTCCAACTCCGTGTTTCCGAAGCGCTCACGATCCTGCCTGTTTTGAATCCCTGTGCCATCTGGGGTGTTACAATCGGCTGCTTAATCACCAATATTGTCGGTGTCGCAACCGGCGCGAATTTTCTGGGAGCAGTAGACGTATTTACCGGTACGCTTGCGACCGTGATCGCTGCTTTTATGACCGCAAAACTAGGCAAGTATCGCTGGAAAGGTCTGCCGGTTCTTGCGACACTGCCGCCGGTTCTGCTCAATGCTGTGGTTGTCGGAGGCGAATGGTGCTATGTTGTCACAGGTGGGCTGCCTTTTGTCCCTTACCTCGCCTTTGCGGGGATGATTGCGCTGGGCCAGTTCGGCGCATGTACGGTTTTGGGGTTGATCCTGCTTCGCGCACTGGAAAAATCAAGCGCGGCACATACGCTGCGCGAGATCTGAACTGACCGGCAGTTATAGCTTTTGATCATCATTTAAAATAGAGCATAGGCGGTGTTTTGAAAGACGTGTTGTCTTTTAAGACACCGCTTTTGTGCAGTATTATTTTGCCGATAACCCTCAATTTCTCAAAATCTTCGTTTAAACAGCAGACGAGGAAGGACGAAAAGAAACCGGTCAAGGTTATGTGATTTTTTATAAAAACTATTTTGCTTTTGCGGGTTTTGCAATCTGATGCTTTTCATTTTGCCGATCCGGCACGTTAAAAATTGTTATATAGTTTCTTAAACGGAAAATGAAAGACGATTTGCGACAAATTTCATCCAAAAATCGGCTGTTATTTTGAATAAACTTTATGCCTGTAATGCGGCATGATTTTGCACAAGTAATACAAGAAAGACAAAATATGAATCTTGTGTAAAATAAGAGCATTTTAAAGTATTTCATAATAATTAAGAGATAATCAAAGGAATAAGAATATTCATCCGGCGTTTTTCAAAAAGATTCCAGCCAATTCCGAAATATTCAAAAAAATAAAGACTATTGACAAACGGGAAAACGGACCCTATAGTATAGCTATTGTCCAAAAGGGCAAGAAACCCGATACGCGACGTTGCCGCTGTAGCCCCGTGTTTTCTGCGGGGTGTAACAAACCTTTTTGCGGGGTGGCAATGGGCGGTATCGCTCGTCAAAAAGGCGAGAGCTAAATTAACCGCAAAGGGGTACAGAAAAATGGAAGACAACGTAATCGTTCGGCTGGATAACTGCTCGATTGCATTCGACGGGGAAACAGTGCTGAACAACCTCAGCCTCGACATTCACGACGAAGAGTTCGTAACGCTTCTCGGGCCGTCCGGCTGTGGCAAGACGACGACTCTGCGCTTTATCGGTGGATTTTTGACGCCGGACAGCGGCAGGGTTCTTTTTGACGGCAAGGACGTCACACATGTGCCGCCCTACAAGCGCGAGGTCAATACAGTGTTTCAGCGCTATGCGCTGTTTCCGCATCTGAATGTGTTTGAAAATATCGCGTTTGGCCTGCGGCTGAAAAAGGTGCCGGAAAACGAGATCAAAGAACTGGTCGGCGAAATGATCGAGCTGGTCAACCTGCGTGGGTTTGAGTCCCGCAAAATCGGTGCTATGTCCGGTGGCCAGCAGCAGCGTGTCGCGATTGCGCGCGCCCTGGTCAACAAGCCGCGCATTCTGCTCCTGGACGAGCCGCTCGGCGCGCTGGATCTCAAACTGCGCAAGGACATGCAGGTCGAACTCAAGCGCATTCAGCAGCAGTTGGACATCACCTTTGTTTATGTTACGCACGATCAGGAAGAGGCGTTGACCATGTCTGATACGGTGGTCGTCATGAATGACGGCATTATCCAGCAGATCGGCACGCCGGAAGATATCTATAATGAGCCCAGAAACGCCTTTGTCGCAGATTTCATCGGCGAGAGCAATATTATCGAAGGCATAATGCATGAGGACTATCTGGTTCAGTTTGCGGGCGAGAAGTTCAAGTGCGTCGACAAAGGATTCGAAAAAGACGAGTTCGTGGATGTGGTGGTGCGTCCGGAAGATATTCAGATCGTTACGCCGAACAAGGGGGATCTCTGGGGCGTCGTCAAAAGCGTTGTCTTCAAGGGCGTCCATTTTGAGATGCTCATCGAGCAGGCAGGATACACCTGGAAGGTGCATTCCACCCAGAGTGCCGAACCCGGCGCACAGGTCGGCCTTAAAATCGGCCCCGACGAAATTCATATCATGAAGCGGTCGGAGGCGTAAGGCGATGATAAATAAAAAAGCAAGGATCGCCGGGGTGCCGTATGTCATCTGGATGGTGGTCTTTATTGTGGCGCCGCTGTGCATGGTCGCCTGGTACGCATTCACGGATAAATCCGGACAGTTTACAATCGACAACATCTCCAGCATTGGCCAGTATGCGCCGGTGTTTGCCCGGTCCATCTGGCTTGCACTGATCGCCACGGTGATCTGTCTGCTGCTTGCCTTTCCGCTCTCCTATCTTATTTCACGCATGAGCGGCGCACGGCAGTCGCTGATGATTATGCTCATCATGCTGCCTATGTGGATGAACTTCCTGCTGCGCACCTATGCCTGGATGACGCTGCTGGAGAACAACGGCCTGATCAACCGATTTCTTGGTCTTTTTGGCCTCGGACCGTTTCAGATGATCAATACCCAGGGCGCAGTGGTGCTCGGCATGGTATACAACTATCTGCCGTTCATGATCCTGCCGCTGTATTCGATCATGACCAAGATCGACGACTCCATCATTAATGCGGCGAAGGATCTTGGCGCAAATATGTGGCAGGTTACCTGGCGGGTCATCATTCCGCTTGCTATGCCCGGCATCACAACCGGAATTACCATGGTCTTCGTCCCGTCCATCTCCACCTTTATTATTTCCCGCATGCTGGGCGGCGGCGGCAATATCCTGATCGGCGACCTGATTGAGATGCAGTTCCTCGGCAACACCTACAATCCTCACCTTGGCTCGGCGATGGCGCTGGTGCTGATGGTGATCGTGCTGCTGTGCATGTCCATTGCCAATCAATTTGATGACGAGGAAATGGAGGGTATGCTGCTGTGATCGAAAAACGCATGAACAAAACAGCCAGGGCTTATACAACCCTTGTTTTTATTTTCCTTTATCTGCCGATTGCGGTGCTGATCCTTTTCTCGTTTAATCAGTCAAAAAGCCGCAACGTCTTCACCGGTTTTACGCTCGACTGGTACAAACAGCTGTTTCATAATGAAATGATCATTAAAGCGCTGGGCGTGACACTGCTCGTCGCTGCGGTATCTTCGATCATTGCCACCATCCTTGGGACAGCGGCAGCGGTCGGTATCCGCTCGATGCACAAATTCAGCCGGACGATCATCATGAA
Source organism: uncultured Clostridia bacterium (assembly GCA_944385925.1). Lineage (GTDB taxonomy): Bacteria > Bacillota > Clostridia > Oscillospirales > Ruminococcaceae > CALWZE01. Next base: position 43,120 of record CALWZE010000026.1, on the reverse strand, counting down.
CTGCACCTATACGCCGGTTGTTAACCCGGAGATCGTGACCGGTGTTTCTATGCTGCTGCTTTTTGTTGCGATGCGCACGGCTTTTGCAGCCTTTGGACTGGAATTTGAAATGGGACTCGGCACACTGATTATTGCGCATATCACTTTTAACGTGCCCTATGTGATTCTGTCAGTCAGCCCAAAGCTGCGCCAGATGGACAAAAATCTCTACGAGGCAGCGCTGGATCTTGGATGCAGCCCGGTACAGGCATTCTTTAAAGTCGTTATCCCGGAAATTATGCCCGGAATTACGACCGGCTTCCTGATGGCGCTTACCTATTCCATCGACGACTTTGTTATCAGCTACTTTACCTCCGGCACCGCACAGACACTTCCCATCGCGGTCTATTCCATGACCCGGCGCAAGGTCAGTCCGGAGATCAACGCCCTTTCTGCCATTCTGTTTGTTGTGGTTCTGTCCATTCTGCTGATTATGAATTACCGCGACATCCGGGGCGAAAAACAGCTTGCAAAGGAGCGCCGGATATGATGAAAAAGATAATCTGTGTTCTGCTTTGTGCGCTTGTATTCTGCGCGCTTGCTTTGCCCGCCTTTGCCGAGGTCGGCGTGGTGGATGAGGCTTATTATCAGCGCTTCCAGGGTGAAAAGATCACGCTGAACGTGTATAACTGGGGCGAATATATTTCGGACGGTTCAGACGATTCGATGAACGTGATTAAAGAATTCGAAGAATTGACCGGAATTTCGGTTCACTACACGACATTTGCCTCCAACGAGGAGATGTACGCAAAAATCAAAAGCGGCGGCGGACAGTATGATGTCATTATTCCGTCCGATTATATGATTGCCCGTATGGCGTCGGAGGGAATGCTGGAAAAGCTGGACTTTTCCAATATTCCAAATTATGCGCTGATTGACGACGTCTATAAGGGAATGGAGTACGACGAGAATGAGGAATATTCCGTGCCCTATATGTGGGGAATCGTCGGACTGATCTACAATACAACCATGATCGATGACGAGATCGACTCCTGGAACGCGCTCTGGGATGAGCGATATATGGGAAATATACTCATGTTCAGCAATTCCCGCGATGCTTTCGGCATTTCTCTTGCGCGTCTTGGATATTCGCTGAATGACACCGATCCTGCCCATCTTGAAGAAGCTGCAAACGAGCTGAAGAATCAGAAAATGCTCGTGCAGGCTTATGTCATGGATGAGATCTTTAATAAGATGGAGGGCGGAGAAGCGGCAATCGCACCGTATTACGCGGGCGATGCAATCACCATGATTGATGAAAATCCCGACCTTGCATTTGCGATTCCCAAAGAAGGCACAAACTATTTTGTGGATGCGATGGTTATCCCGACCGGTTGTGAGAATAAGGAAGCGGCCGAGATGTTCATCAATTTCATGTGTGAGCCGGAGGTGTCTGCCGCGAACGCGGAATATATCGGCTACTCCACGCCCAGCTCGGCGGCTAAAGAATTACTCGATTTGGACGAGGAAACGATGGCGATTGCTTATCCGGATGCAAGCGTTTTGGAAAAAACCGAGGTGTTCAAGGCGCTGCCTGAGGAGGCAAACGAGGCAATTGACAAATACTGGACTGATATCCTGAGCTACAATGAAAATCCGAACGAATGGATCGGACCAGTGTTTCTTGTTGTTGCATTCGTGGCCTCCATTGTAATTACCATCGTGCGTGCTTATAAGAAAAAGCATGATATTTATTAAACTGAACTTTGCAGCTAAACAGCCAAAAATCAATTGAGTTAGAAAACAAGCCGGCATGAGAGACAATCATGCCGGCTTGTTTTTGATATTTCAAATAATTGGTTTTGAAGTATCGACTTGCTGAATGGAAAAGGCCATGCAGAAAAGCTGCGCTGTATCAAAAAAACAGCCGGGCTTTATGACATAGCATAAAACCCGGACTATAAAAAACACCTTGTCCTCTTACGATCAATCAGCGGCCTCTCTTAAGGCGTGGGCGAAGCTTGACCTCATAATAAATCGCAAGTTTGGTCAGCGCCGCGTCGTAAACAAGGAAAGTTATGGTCCCCAGCACGGTCAGCAAAATCAGGAGCGGAACAGTATATTGCGCAAATTCCTCGCGCACGGCCGCGATAACGAGTACGCGAGTCAAGATAAAATACAAGCTCAGCATAGTCAGGTCGCATAGCAGTGCCTTTAACAACAAAACAACCGCTTTGGAACGCAGGCGTTCGAAAAGCCCCTTGACGATCGGGTAATAGCCAAGAAGAAAAATAAAAATAAGTGCCTGTTCCTTGTCCGGTGCAAGCAGCGCCGCCAGAATGCCAACAGCCGCGTAAACGATCAACGCGGTCGGGCGTCCGTATTCCATGCAGAAATAAAGTATGCAGATAGAGGCCAGCGCCGGGGATATAAAGGTGGCAAACGGGATGACGGAGCCCAGAAATAGAATGGCGACCGCTGCAGCGGTTAGTAGGCCCCCGAGAGCAATTCGATAGGTATCACGGTTCATAGCTTAGTTCCCGCAGCAGCAGTTCGAACAAAGAGAATAAAGGCACATGCACTGCACGGCGTTGGCGCAGGCATCGTCATCCATGCAGCCGCCGGCCTGGCGCTGCCCGTAGGGATTATACTCAGAACCGCCTGTTGTTCTCTCTCTTGTCATGCGATTGTACGCGGCGGCATATTCCGAATTATGGGGATCAATTGAGTTGGCAGCAGAAAAGTAACGATAAGCCTCGTCCAGCCACCCTTTTGACTGGCAAACGCATCCCATGAGAAAATTCCACTCCGCGCCGCGCAGGGAGGGATTAATCGCAAGCAGCCGCTGTTCGGCGGAAAGAATATCGTTTGCGCGTATCAGCTGGCGGATTTCGGTATAGTTTCTTGCGGCCGCCTCGTCATACGCCTCATATCCGGAACCGGTAGTATTCTGTGCGCTCTGTGCATAATCAGCGCTTTGACCGCCGGTTCGACGCTCTGCCATGATCTGGTCATAGGCGTCGTTCAGTTCATTTATGCGTGCGTCGTCGTCGCTGTACTGCTTGACCAGTTCGCGGTAAGCCGCTTTAATCTGCTCGTCTGTCGCGCCGGAGGATACGCCCAGGGCGCTGTAAGGATTGGTCATGGTCTGGATTTTCCTTTCTTTTTTGTACCGATTTCCTGTGCGGTTTTATATAAGCCCAGATAAATTATGTTGTCCAGTATTTCACGGTAACAGGTGAGCGGTATGCTCTGATAACATGTCTCAATTTGCGCAATGGTGGCGTACAACTGCGCTTTCAGCTCGTCTTTGGCCTGTTCGATCTTCTGCTGCGAACAGCCGCTAGAGAGTCCGAACCGGAGAATCAGCGGATTATAGCGGCCTTTTTTCAGATCCTCTGCAAGATCATCCCCCGCGTCCGCAAGGTATACATAGCGCCCGATCAGATAGCCCAGGCGCTGCAGTGCGCAGGAAAGCTTCTCTTGCACGCTCATTGACGAAAAAAACGATGCGAGTCCGGTTGCTGTTGCATCGCAGGCGCGATCAATGCTGTCCAGGCCGCTTTTCTCAAAATCGCTCTGTGCATCCATCTGTTCCTTGACAGTGCGGTCGAATTGAGGAAGCTCACAGGCGGCGCGCCGGAAAGCCGGCCGCAAAGCAAACAGCAGGAAACGCGCCGCAATTCGCTTAAAAAGCCCTTCGTCCCGCGCATTGTCCATAAACTTATAGCGCGCGCTGATGAGGAGCGCAGCCGCACAACTGCGCAGCTGCGCGTTTTGCGGAATAAGGTTTATCTTTTCCAGAGGATTGGTGTTGCAGCGCCCTTCGCAAGGCTTTGGTGCGTCCTCCTGCCGGACAGCCATCATCAGCATGGCCGCAAAGACGAAATCGTAATTAAGAAGGGCTTTTGCGCCGAAGCCGAAATCGCGCAGCGCGCCGCACAGCGAACAGTAGACGGCGCGATAGGCTGCAAATTCCTTAATTTTCAGTTCCGGTTTATCGGGGAGAATATAGCCGAACAATCCAACGCTCCTTCATGCGCTGCTGCCAACTGCGGTTCAGCATCGCAATATGGATATTTTACATCAATGTCCGTGCCTTTGCAACGAAAGGCAGATTAACATTTTGTGAACGTTTATTAATTTGTCAGATGATGGTGGACAAGCTCTTCCATATGATCCAGCGTGTCAAAAGTACACCCCTGGTCGCGGAAGTATTGGATGACCTGTTCTGTGGCCTGTGCAGCGGTGGTGTTTGCGGTTCCGTCGTGCATCAGGATAACAAGGTCTCCGTCAACCTGATCGGCGCCTCGTACGGCGCGCTGAAAAATAGTGTCCGCGTCACAGGTTCCGTTTTCGGCGTCCTTGGTATCCACGTTCCAGTCCACATAAGCGATATCGCGCTGCTCGCATTCCGCGATCAGGGTTTGCATAATATGTACGCCGCCATGCCGCTTGCTGACCGTATTAGAACTGCCGCCGGGGAAGCGAAGCAGATTACTGTATTCTCCCGTCTGCTCATAAATCAATTCGTTGAGTTTTTCAATATCTTCCCAGAAAGCGGTTGAACCGGAATAAATGGAGGAAAAGTTGTGAGTATAGGTGTGCAGCGCGATTAAATGTCCCTGTTCCTTTGCTTTTGCTATGCAATCAAAATACTCGGGATTTTGTCCGGTGACAAAAAAAGTAGCCTTGACCTGCTGCTCGTTTAGAACCTCAAGCAAAGCATCCGTATTTCGGCTTGGACCGTCGTCAAAGGTCAGATAGACCGTCCTGGGTTTTTGCTGCACCTGCTGTGGGCTGGCTGAAGTCGGAACGCTTTGCTGACTGCCGCGGCTTGAAAACAGCACGGCAACCAAAAGGCCGAGAGCAGCGGTGGCGATTGCGGCAATCAGGATGGATTTGCGGACGCGCAGCGAAATAAACAAGATGATCCCCCCATATACTTGGACTAAAGGACGCGTCATACAGTAAATGTATGCCGGCAATGAGCGCAAATTGCGAAAAAAGGAGAAGAAGGTAAAAAAATGACGCTGGATAAGCTGAAGAGAGGGGAATGGGGAGAAGTGCTGCAGGTAAAAGGGGAGGGAATGACGCGTCTGCGAATGCTTGAAATGGGCATTGTCCCCGGAACGGAAATCCAGCTTCGCAAAGCCGCGCCGCTGGGCGATCCCATTGAGATCGGGTTACGCGGTTACGTGCTGACCATTCGCCGGAACGATGCAAGGCTGATAGACATAAGGAGGCGCATGCGTTGAACATAGCCCTGATCGGCAATCCAAACTGCGGAAAGACGACCCTTTTTAATGCCTTGACCGGACTGGACCAGCATGTCGGGAACTTTCCGGGGGTAACCGTGGAAAAAAAGACCGGATCCGTCAGAGGGGCAGAAGGATGGTTTGCCGTTGATCTGCCCGGCGCATATTCGCTGGCCGCGTTTTCAGCAGAGGAGAAAATAAGCGAAGAATATATGCTGTATGGGGCTCCGGATGTGGTTCTGAATATCCTGGATGCGACAGCACTGCAGCGCGGACTGTATCTCACAGTGCAGCTGCTGGAACTCGGTCTGCCCGTTGTGGTTGCGCTGAATATGATGGACGAAGCGGAGAAAATGGGGATTAAGATCAACGCTCAGCTGCTGGAAAAATATCTCCAAGTGCCGGTAAAGCCAATCTGCGCGAACAGCGGCGAAGGAATCGACGAACTGGTGGCAAGCTTAAAAAATGTTGGAAAGCAGGCCGGCAAAAAAAGCTTCCAATATCCTGCCTATTCCGGAAAAACCGGTGAGGCGGCTCGCGAAATTCTAAGCATGATTCTCCAAAATAAAACATCGGGAAGCTTTAACCGCCTGTTTTTCGCGCTTCGTATGCTGCAGGGGGACAAACCGGCCGTCCCGGTGCTTAAACTCCCACCGGAAGAAATGAAGCAAATAGAGCGGATTACGTCCGCCATGGAACAGGCGCTGAAAGTTGACCGGCAACTTGCGGTCGTACAGATGCGGTATGCGTATATTGATGAAATTTGCCGCAAGGCTTGCCGTTACACAAAGCGGGAAAGCGGAGTGAAATGGCAGTTTGACAGCCTTGCTACCGGAAAACTGCTCGCCTTTCCGCTGTTTATTCTGATAATGTTCGGTGTATTCTGGTTTACATTCGGCCCCGTTGGGGGTCGGGTTTCCCAGATGGCAGAGCAGGGCGTTGCATACCTTTCCGCACAGCTGGCAATTTTGCTGCAAAACTGGCAGCTTGCCCCCTGGCTGTGCTCCTTTATCTGCGACGGATTGCTGTCCGGGGTTGGCAGCGTGCTTGCCTTTTTGCCGACGGTTTTAATTCTGTTTTTGCTGCTGGGAATCCTGGAGGACAGCGGTTATATGGCACGTGTGGCATTTATACTGGATCGTCCCATGCGCGCTTTTGGATTGTCCGGACGCTCTGCCGTGCCGCTTCTGATGGGGTTCGGGTGTACCGTGCCGGCTGTGCTTTCAACAAGAACCCTTGCAAGTGAGCGTGATCGAAAAATCACGACGCTGCTTGTTCCGTTTATGTCCTGCAGCGCAAAATTGCCTATCTATGCTGTCTTTGCCGCTGCGTTTTTTCAGGGCAATAAAGTGCTGGTGGCGGCGCCATTGTATCTTGGCGGCATACTGATCGGCCTGCTTTATGCGCTTGTGTTCAAAAATAATTCGCTGCGCGCCAAGGAACCGCCCTTTGTGTTGGAACTTCCAGCGTATCGATTTCCCAGCACAAAAAATCTTATGCACAGTCTTCGCAGGCGCGCGATGGATTTTTTGAAAAAGGCCTTTACGGTCATTCTTCTTGCCTCAGCGACGGTTTGGTTTTTGCAGCATTTTGACTTTGCTTTTACCTATTTACAGGATGCGTCACAAAGTATGCTCGCTGCGTTGGGAAAAAAGGCTGCTCCGCTATTTGCACCGCTCGGATTTGGAGACTGGAGAGCGGCGACTGCGCTGCTTACCGGACTCGCGGCCAAAGAATCGGTTATCAGCACGCTGAACATATTGACACAAGGGGCGGGGCCGCGAGTGGTATTTACATCCGCATCCGCATGTGCATTTTTGACCTTTACCATGTTTTATATGCCCTGCGCCGCGGCGGCATCCACAATCAGAAAAACGTTGGGAAAATCGGGCAGTGCCGCGCTTGCGATGCTTGCGCAGACCGGGATTGCCTGGCTGTTGGCTTATTTTGTGTACAAAATTGCGCTTGTCTTGCTCTAAGATAAGCGCAATTTAAAAGACAGTCGGCAAACAAATGGCAACCAAAAAAATGCTCCGAAAACTCCGTTGTTCTTTTCGGATTATCAAGACTAAGCATAAAAAAAGAGCCCAGAGGGCTCTTTGCTGATTGAAAGTTATTTATTGGGATTTAACCTTGACGGAAAAAAGTAAATATTGTACAGCGTGGGACATAACAAGGAAGTACGATTTGTCAATGTGAAAAAGCTGCCGGCCAAGGAGAAAACCGATTTGTGGTTTGCACTGCGAAGTACAGAGGATGCAGAGAAGTTTTGTTAACTGTGCAGAATCTCTATGCAAGCAGAAGTAAAAAGCTATGGATCAGAAAAGTGAATTGAACTGCTCGTCCGGAAGGACAGCACCGCTGTGAGCAACGACTGCGGCAGAAAGTCTGTTTGCGTATCGGATTGCATCGTCCATGCTTCGGCCAAGCGCAAGGGAGGCAATGCATGCGCCGACGTGTGCATCTCCCGCGCCGATGGTATCGACGACCTTGTCGACGGGGCAGGGATCGATGCGAACAAGGTTTTTGCCGTCGAAATAACAGGCGCCCTTTGCGCCGTCCGTAATGATTACCGTATTATTTGTCTGGGCATAAAGCGCGGCGGCAGCATCTTCCAAGTTCGATTTGCAGGTGTACCGGCAAATCTCGTCGGCGTTAAGATGCACAATCGGCGAAAGTGCAAAGATTCGGCGCATACGCTCGTCCGCGATCACACCAAGGCGCGGGCCGGGTGCAAAAAAGATCGGTACATTCTGAAGACGCTCAAGAAAACGGATGATATCCTCTCCGGTTTTCTCTTCGATCTCGAGTCCGCAGACATAGACAGATTCCAGCTCTTCCGACTGAATGCCGGTCAGCCATTTCTCATAGATAAGATATTCCGCACCGTGGTTGGAAATGAAAGTGCGCTCTCCTGAACGCTCGACGAAGCAATAGCAGCATCCGTTTGGCATGTCGGGGGTTGGCAGGGGAGAGAAACGTCCCTTCTTGGCAAATTCAGAGCGGATAAAATCGCCGTAGATTCCCGTGCCGATCGGAGAAAAGAGAAGATAAGGCGCGCCAAATTGACGAATGGCCTCAGAGACATTGTAAGCGCAGCCGCCCAATGCGGCGGTTTGGGAAAGAACATGTACGTCCTCGGTTGAACTTGGAAGATGGTCCACATGGATGATCACATCCACGACTGTGGAGCCGATGACCAATATCTTTTTCATGCACACACTCCAGCACAAAATTTCTTTTTCAGTATAGCACAAAGCGGCAGAAATCGCGCCAGCATTATTTGAGGATTTCTTCATTATATCGCAAAAAGCAGGCGCAGGAATACTCCTGCGCCTGCTAAAAAGACATTATGCTTATTCTAAAAGATTATCCAGCGCGTCACGGAGCGCTTCATAACTGATAGCTCCGCGGGCATAGGCATTCAGATTGCCCTCTGCGTCAATAATAAAAGTCATGGGAATGGAATAAACCGAATAGGCCGCAGCGGCGGACATATCGGAATCGTAATAAACAGGGAAAGTATAGCCGCTTTGCTGAATGAAGTCGTTTGCCGACTCCATCGTTTCACGACTGCCGTCCGTCATGTTGATCATCAGGAAATCCACCCTGTCGGAATATTCTGAATAGATTTGCTCCAAATCCGGCATTTCGGACTTGCAGGGACCGCACCAGCTTGCCCAGAAATTGAGCACAACGGGCTTTTCGCCGACTCTTTCACTCAGCTGCACGGGATTGCCGTCCTGATCATAAACGGTAAAGTCCGGGGCCGCGACCGGTGCTGGTTCATCGGCTTCGTCAGAGGAACTGTCGCCGTCATTTGCCTCTTTTTCTGGCTCCTGCTCCTGGCTGTCCTGCGATACAAGACCACTGTTTGATGGCGAGTAATCAGCCGTCAGGCGGTTGTAGGCGAAGGCAGCGCCGCCGATAATAAGAACAAACAAAAGAATCCACAAAACAAGTTTCAAAGCTTTAGACATCGAGGGCCTCCTTTTCAAGATGAGAGCGCAGACAGCAGCATCCCGATCCTGCCGGTCATCATCAGGATGCCAACCGCGACAAGCAGTAAACCGCAAACCAGATTAATCGTTTTGTAATTGCGCTTGATAAAATCGAAGGTGGATTTCAATTTATCGATCAGCAGCGCGCTGAGCAGGAAGGGAATGCCAAGGCCGGCCGAATAGGCGAGCAGCATGAGAATCCCCACGAGCATGGAACCCTGCTGAGAAGCAAGCAGAAGGGCTGAACCAAGAAAGGCGCCGACGCAGGGCGTCCAGCCGACCGAAAAAATCATGCCGAAAAGCATAGAGGAAAAAAAGCCGTTTGGACGGTAGTTCTCGGCTACCTTGTGTGTCCCATTCAGAAATCCGAGTTTTATGACTCCCATAAAATTCAATCCGAAAATAATCACAATAATCCCAGTGACGATATTCACGGTTGTCTGATGGCTTCGCAGAAGGCTGCCGAGCGAGGCGGACAGCGCCCCGAGCGCGACAAATACGATCGTAAAGCCGGAAATAAATCCAAACGCGTTTTTGACGGTGCGGGACAAATGCTTCGTACCCGACTCACCTGCTGCAAAATAGATCAGATAAATAGGCAGCATTGGCAGCAGACAGGGAGAAATGAAGGTGATGATCCCTTCGAGAAAAGATATCAAATATTGCATGAATAGCCCCTTTCCTGTATCTTTCGGCAGCAGAAGGATAAGATTTTGATTAGTATAGACAATTTTTACAAACAGAGTCGGTGACAGGGTCACCGGGCAAATATTGTTAAAACATATGCCTTCCATATAGACAGAGTGTCAATGACAGAAAGGATCGTCATTTTACGCTCGAAGAGAGTACTCTGTTATCACTGTGCAGGTGACGAAAAGAGAATATCTTTTTTGTAATGATGTTTCCAGAAGATTGCAGAGAGAAAACGCCGCCTGATCCAGGCGGCGTTTTCTTATCAGGTCATACTTTGTGCTATTCGTCATATCCGTTTGGATTCAAGCTCTGCCAGCGCCAGGAATCCGCACACATCTCATCCAGACCATATTTCGCCTGCCAGCCCAGCTCTTTTTGAGCTTTGGAGGCGTCAGCATAGCATTGCGCAATATCTCCCGGCCTGCGGTCGGTAATGCGATAGGGGATTTCTTTGCCACAGGCTTTGGAAAAAGCGCGGATGACCTCTAAAACCGAATAGCCTTTTCCGGTTCCGAGATTATAAGTGACCAGCCCGCAACCTGTTTCCAACTTTTTGAGCGCTGCGACATGCCCTTCGGCAAGATCCAGCACATGGATATAATCCCGCACACCGGTTCCGTCCGGCGTGTTGTAGTCATTACCGAAAACAGAGACCTCACGAAGCTTGCCGACCGCAACCTGCGCGACATAGGGGAGCAGGTTGTTGGGAATGCCGAAAGGATCTTCGCCGATGCGACCGGATTTGTGTGCGCCGATCGGGTTAAAGTAACGGAGCAGAGCAATGTTAAATTCCGGATGCGCTTTGTACAGGTCGCGCAGCATCTCCTCAATCATCAGCTTGGTGCGTCCGTAAGGGTTTGTTACAGACAAGGGAAAATCTTCGGTAATCGGTACGCTTGCCGGATCGCCGTATACCGTCGCGGAGGAACTAAACACGAAATCCCGCACACCGTGCGTCTGCATGTTTTTCAGCAGATTCAAGGTAGAAATCAGGTTGTTGGAATAGTATTCCAATGGTTTGGCGACCGATTCACCGACCGCTTTAAGGCCGGCAAAGTGAATCACTGCATCGAAGGAATATTCCGAAAACAAAGCATCGCAATCTTTGTTGTTGCACAAATCGGCGCGCACAAAGGGAATCTCGCGACCGGCAAGTTCAGCCATACGATGGAGGACTTCGGGCTTGCTGTTGACGAAATTGTCCGCAACGAGTACTTCATAGCCTGCGTCGAGAAGAGCAAGGACGGTATGCGACCCAATATAACCCGTGCCGCCAGTTACCAGAACAGTCATTATGTTACCTCATAAACAGAATAAGAAATTTTGTAAGCTTCCAAATTTCCCACGAAACCAGCTCACCATTCAGCAATTTTTTCTCCGCCGGCCGGCCGAATTCGCAGGTTGTAGCAGGTCCCGGCACCTAAAACAGTCTCGATTGTACTTTTGAACCGGTCAAGTATAGTAAGCGGTACAAAAGCCTGAATCGTTCCCGCAAGCCCGCCGCCATGCACCCGAAACGCGCCTTGTCGGTTAAGCAAAGAATCGCAAAGCATAAGCGCAAAAGCAACTTCCTGATGGAATACAGCCCCAGTCGGAAAAACGTTTTGCAGATACATGAAGGAAGAGCGGCCGGAATCGCGAACAATTGCAAGGAAGGATTCAAAATCATCCTTTTTTAATGCGTCTGCTAGAGAAACGACCCGTTTGTCTTCTTCGAAAAAATGAAAAGCACGCAAGGCTGCTCGGTCGCCGCATTTTTTGCGGTTCCGGTCAAGATTCGCCAGAAATGCCGATTCCTCAACCTCACGCAGGACTTCTTTGCCCAAACAGGCTGCAACGGCGCGCATCTCGTGGGGCATGGCCGCATATTCGCCGGTCAGGTCCGCATGATCAGCACCGGTATTTATAATGCACAGCGCATAGCCGTGCTCTACAGGGTCCAGACGCAGTTTTTCGATCGCCGGTTTACGAACGTCAGCAAAATCAATAAAAACAGCGCCGCCAACCGAAGAAGCGGTCTGATCCATCAGTCCGCTCGGTTTGCCGAAAAACACATTCTCCGCGTATTGTCCGATCTGCGCGATTTCAATGTCGGATACTTTTCCGGCATTGAACAGGTGGCTGAGTATGGTACCAACCAGCACCTCAAAGGCCGCGGAAGAGGAAAGGCCGCTGCCTTTAGGAACGCAGGAGGTGGTATACGCGTCAAAGCCGCCGATCCTGTAGCCCAATTGATGAAAGCGGGACGCAACGCCACGAATGATCGAGGCTGAATGCGCGGATTCCTCAGGAAGCGGATCGAGGCAGGACAGGTCGATGCAGTCCATCTCAAACCCCTCGCTCAGAATGCGGATAAGAGGAGAGGCGGTTGGACGAACAGCTGCGATAATATCCAAGTCGACGCTTGCGGCAATCACCCTGCCGTGCTGATGGTCGGTGTGGTTGCCGCAGATTTCGGTTCTGCCGGGCGCGCTGAACAGCGCACAGGGCTCGGCGCCGAATGCGCTGCGAAACCCATCAAGCAGCTGCTCAAAGCGCGCTTTTTCCGAGATATAGTCCGGACCATACAGTGCTTTCAGTTTTTGCCGGGTTTCCTGAGCGGAGAATATATCCGATAAAAGCATATGTACTCCTTGTTTTAGCTGCAATCATATACAGGAAGATCGCTTTATCTTTTCTGAAAATGGCTTTGAAGCGAAGCCGCAAACGCGCGGCAATGCGTTCACTCGATTTCGATTGACCAGCGATTTGTCCAGACGCCGCCCGCACCAAGCGAAACCAGGCTCGGCTGTGTCGCAAAGTCCTCGACGATCCCGTCCCGGGAACACAGCGAGCTCCAGGGCTCGATGCAGACATAGTGTGCGTCGGTGTGCGGCATGTGCCAGAAACCGACATAAGGCATATCAGGAAAGCGCACGGTGACAGCGCGGCCGGAATCAGCGCAGATCCGGGCGCTTGCGCCGGCATTGTGCAGAATAATGGCGTCGTCGTCGAACAGGGAATGTTTTAAAGGTATCGCACTGTCTGTCAGGCCTGTATAAGGGACTTCGTTTCCTGCAAGCGCATTGGAAGTCAATAAAATGGCGGTCGGCTGAACACCCGGTTCCAGCTGGATTCTGTAATCCTCAAAACCGCGCCCGGATTCAATCGGCACATTAAAGGCGGGGTGGCCGCCGGCGCCGAAATAAATCGTTTTGTCGTCCATGTTTTCTACGATGTAGGCAATAAACAGGGAAGACGCCTCAAGTGTATATTCAATTCTGTAACGGAAGCGGAAAGGATACATGGCGAGGGTGCGCGCGCAGTCGCAATAGCCGAATGCAAGCTTTGTATCGCTTTGCTCGCAAAGCTGCATCGGAGTGTTGCGGATAAAACCATGACGGGTCATTTCATATGTATGACCGCCGAAGGTGTATTTTCCGTCGGTGAAACGGCCGATGTAAGGGAATAAATTCGGCGCATGTCCGGTCCAGTAACGTGGATCGCCCTGCCAGAGATATTCGGTGCCATCAGCGGATTTTAAAGAGCGCAGTTCGCCGCCGATGCTGGAGATTTCTGCGGAAAGAATGCCGTTGTCAATCCTGAAATTCATCTGAATTCCTCCCCAAGAAAAAATCATTTTCCGATTCCATAATAACATGCAAACATGTCGTTGTCGACTGATAACCGGGCCGGCGTGCAAATTTGTCCGCGGCCGGCAAAACACGGCGAAGCTTTCAGCAAAATAGGGGAACGCGGATTACGCTTCCGGGATGACACTGACCTTGTATTCCAGCTCAAAATAATACGCATTCGCGTCTTCCTGCGGCAGTAAAACACCGGCGGATTCAATATACTCATATCCGGCCCAGTCGGAGTTGCATTCAATTTGCACGCCGCCCGATTCGTACACATAGTCCGAAAGCGGCTGATTATAGATCATTCCCGAGATATCGGCCGGGACCGTGGAAAAAAGACCAACCTGCGGCTGGGCGCCGGCAAAGGAAAGCGCGCAAAGGATTTGATGGGCATGGTATTTGGAAAGGGAGATCCAGGTGTCGGCATTGTTTGTCTGCACATGAAAACTGACCGAGGTGAGATTGCCGTTTTCATCTGTTGCGTAGTTATATACCGGATGCTCGGCAAACCCAACCTGCATATAGCCGACCCCGGGCTGCCGTGTGGGCTGCTCAATCCACTGGCCATCCTGACCCAGTTCCCAGCCGTCGAAATGCAGATCCAGATACTGGGAATAATAGCGGTAGTTTTCCGCGTATTCGCCAATTGTTAACTGCCCGCGATTCGGTGCAATCCGCTGTGAGAGCATAAGAACGACGGTCAGAAAAATTATCATGAGCTGCTCAAGCAGATAAACCGGAACACGGAACCACTTGTCGCCGCGATAGGCACATTGCGGACGTTCATCCTCCTGCCACGGCAGAGGCTCGCCGCGCGAAGCGGCCTGATAGCTCTTGACAAGCCTTACAAGGTTGTAGATGGGCAGGCTGTAGCCAAAGCCTTTCGCGAAAACGATCCAGGTGCGATCGAGCGCTTCCCAGTATCCGGGCCTGTTTAATGCAAAAATATCGGCTCCAGAATAAGCATTAAAATAAATCCCGCCGCAATATCCGCCAGCTGCACCAGACCGTTGGAAGTATTTGAAACATTGCGTGAGAATACTGCCGCTGTGAAAGCAGACCAGAGAAGGCCGTAAATAGCCAGGTCGGCCATACGGGCAAAATACCTGCGCCAGGGACGGCCGGGCGCAGGAATGGCGTCCTGCTCATAGGAGGACGGCATGGAAGCAGAACGGCCGTGGTTATCCAGCTCTGCGAGATATTTTTCCGCATCCAGAGAATCGAAAGAGACGCTGTCCTTTTGAATGCTGCGGCAAACGTCCTGCGCGGCTTCGTTAAAATACGACTCCATCTCAAGCGAACGCAGCCGGTCACAGAGCGCGGTTTCTAAAGTTAAGGCGCCGGATTTTAAGGACCTGATCCCTTCAATGGACATGCCAAGCGAGCGCAGCAGTTTTATGCGCATCAGCATCTGCAAATCCTGTTCATTGTATTCCCGGTATCCATTCTGGCACCGCACCGGGGAAATCAAGCCTTCCTGCTCATAAAACCGGATGTTTGCGCGGCTGAGTCCGGTGCGCTGCTCTATTTCGCGAATCGTCATTTCGGATGCCTCCTCTCGTACTCTTTTACTGTAAACTGTCAAGCGGCTTTACAGTCAAGAGAAAACTGCTTGCATGAGAAAATTTTTCGATCGAACAGTGGATCAAAATAAATTCCGGCGCTGATTGGCATGCCTGTATGCAGAGACTTTGACGGGTTCCTTGCGATGCGGCAGGCCCGCCTGCAGAACAACAGGATCTCACGGCTTGGGTATGTTTTCGCCGGATTGAAATGCATTGCGCTTTTTATAAACCGGAAAAGGGGCAGAAAATACTGCCCCTTGTGAATGAAAGTTATATGTTGTCGGACTGCGCAGCTTTTAATTTGCGGATATCCTCGCCCCAAAAGGGAAGGATGGCACAGCAGCCCAAAAGACGGGAACTGATTTTTTCGCCGTAACGCCGCATGAAGTCGGACTCTTCCACAATGTTTGAAGTGTAAATCGTGGAGCGGCGCTCAATAATTCTTGTATTGATGATGTCGTACAGGGCGCTTGTCACAAAAGGTCCGTTAAATTCAGCGCCAAGATCATCCAGCACAAGAAGCTCGCAGCGCTTTAAACTGTCCAGCGTTGCGGTTTCGTGGCCGCCGTCAAAATGTTCTTTTTCGATCTGGCGAAAGACGCTCGCGGCGCTGCAATAAATCACGTCAAAGCCGCGTTCCAGCACTTTCCGCGCAATCGCCAGAGCAAGATGTGTCTTGCCAAGGCCGGCATCTCCCAAAAGCAGAAGATTCTCGCCCGCAGCGGGAAAGCGCGCGGCAAACTCACGGCACCGGTTCAGATTATCGCGTGCATTTTCACGCGGACTCATGCCATACTCCGCGTCAATCCCGGCGCTGTAATAATCAAGCGAAAAGTCCTCAAAGGAAGACAGGCCGAGCGGAGAAATACGCGCAATTTCATCGAGGGACAGGGACTGCAGAAGCGCGCGGACACAATCGCACTTTTCCCCGTTTGGAAGCGTTCCCGTGTCGCCGCATTTCGGACAATATGGTTTGAGTTCAAGCGCGTCAGCAGAATATCCGGCTTCACGCAGCATCGCGGCCTGCTCAAGCCCCAGCTGATCGATCTGCGCCTGGATTTCTTTCATAGCGCTTTGATCCTGCAACAGAGAAAGTTTGAGCAGCTCAACGCCTAGCGCCGCGACGCGCTGACGGTTTTCAGCAAGCGCCGGTATCTCCGCCAGCAACCGGCGCTGTGTTTGCTCCTGTCTTATTTTGGCGCGGTTGCGCCGCCGCTGAAGGGTATCTGCGGCAGCCCTTCGCACCTGCTCGCTATATGCCATGCTTAATCCTCCCTGGACCCGGCCCGAACAGCTTTTTTAAGCAGCGATCCGCTGTTTTTTCGTCGTGAAGCGGAAGACTGAATCGGCGCGTTTGGAGCGGCGCCCGCCCCTCGCACCTGACGAAGGCTGGTATAGCCGCTGTTGTACCAGTTTTGCAGCACTTTGCCGACCGCGGCCAAAGAAGAGTTTCCTTTTGCAAGATAGGCCTCCCGCACAAAAGCCGCGTCATATCCGTATTCTTCAAACCATTTGGCAATAAGCGCTTTCTGGCTTTTGCTGAAACTTGGGTCCTTCATTTCCAGAGCCTCGGCGACCTCGGTTTCCCGCTGCTCACGCAGCTCGAGCAGGCGAATTTGCTTTTCAGCATCCGACAGGGAGGTGATGCCCTGTTCGCACCAGTCATCGGCAATACGGGAAACCATGCTGCAAAGAGAGCGCTTGTTGCGAATCCGCGGAAGACAGTATGCTACCAGCAGCAAAATCACGTCAACCGACAGCTCGTCATATTCATACAGTTCAAGCAGCGTCCGGCTCTCTGCCGCGTCCAGCGTCCGGCCAAGAAAGCGCTGTGTCTCCTGAAACAGAACTGCAATGGCCGGATCGCGCAAAGTAAGCTCAGCGGCGCGCTCGGGCGTTAAACGGGCGCGCGCCGGCTTGACCGCCGCAGTTTTGGCAGGCGCGGCATCAGGACGGGAAGCCCTGTCAGCGCCGCATTCAGAAAGGTTTGAACCGGGGACGATGAGACCGGCATTCTGCCAGAAAGCGAGTGCGCGTCGAACCGTTTCTTCTGAGATGGACAGCGCGTCGCTGACTTGGTCCACCGAGCTTTCTTTGGTGCACAGAAGATACAGGGCAACCTTTAAAGCAGGGCCGTCTGCACGCCTGTATGAATCCGAAAGCGCAGGAGGGAGAGTGCATTCTGCGCAGGAGGGAGATATAGAGTAGAATTCATCCGCCATGGATTGGCCCCTTTTTCTTTATTAATCGGTTTTTATCTTATCCGGTTTGCACGTCGCTGTCAAACGCGAAAATTATCTGTCGGATTTAAAAGGCGTCCTGTTTGCAGTTTATTCAGAATCACCGCAAGCGGGCTTGTCATGAGCGCGCTGGAATTTGATTAACTACATAGTAATTATTTTAATAAGCGCAGAAATCCGGAAGCGTCAGAACTGTTTATTTTATTGATATGTGCAGAATGGGGCGCCGCGAAGATTAAGAGGAATAAGAGCAAAAAGAAAGGTTTATAGCTTTATAGAAAACAAGAGAGGGGTGATACAGTAAGCGCCTACTTAAAAGCAAAAATCATATGTAATAGAAGAGCATCTCAGGGGCTTGCATTTATTTTTTATTTATGGTAAACTTATTCGGCAATTCGCACGCATATCATGTGCGCAGCGGGTGCCTGGGGAGAGCCTCAGGTGCTATGCAATGAGATGTGCGGAGGACAAAAAAACAAATCAAAGGAGTACAAACACCAATGGCAGTCGTATCCATGAAACAGCTTCTCGAAGCAGGCGTGCACTTCGGTCATCAGACCAGACGCTGGAACCCGAAAATGGCGCCCTACATCTTCACCGAGCGCAACGGCATCTATATTATCGACCTTCAGAAAACGGTCAAAATGCTGGATGTTGCTTATGAGTTCGTCCGTGAAGCTGCGACCGAGGGAGATATTCTCTTCGTCGGCACCAAAAAGCAGGCGCAGGAATCTATCCGCGATGAAGCGGAGCGCTGCGGCATGCACTATGTCAACGCCCGTTGGCTCGGCGGTATGCTGACCAACTTCCGCACCATTCGCCGCCGCATTGCCCGTCTTGACCAGCTCAAGAAAATGCGCGAGGATGGCACTTTCGATCTGCTGACCAAAAAGGAAGTCAGCAAGCTCGAGCTTGAAATTGAAAAACTTGAGAAATTCCTCGGCGGCGTCAAGAATATGGAGAAGCTTCCCGCAGCGCTGTTTGTTGTTGATACCCGCAAAGAGCACATCGCAATTGCGGAAGCGCGCAAGCTGAACATTCCGATCGTCGCGATTGTCGATACCAACTGCGATCCGGACGAAATCGACTATATCATTCCGGGCAACGACGACGCGATCCGTGCTGTTAAGCTGATCTGCGGCGCGATGGCCGACGCGGTTCTGTCTGCACGTCAGGGCGAGCAGTTCAACGAGGAAGAGCCCGCTGCAGAGGACAAGGACGCCGAATAATTTTTGAATTGTAGAATATAAAAGGAGATTTAAGCGTTATGGCTTTTACTGCGAAAGATGTACAGGCCCTGCGTGAGCGTACGGGCTGCGGTATGATGGACTGCAAAAAGGCGCTGACCGAGTCCAATGGTGATATTGACAAGGCGATTGAGTTCCTGCGTGAAAAAGGTCTCGCCGCTGCTGCGAAAAAAGCCGGCCGCATCGCGGCTGAGGGCGTTGTTCTTGCGGTTGTCGAGGGCAAGGCGGGCGTAGTTATCGAAGTTAACGCTGAGACTGATTTCGTTGCGAAGAACGACAGCTTCCGCGAGTTTGTCAACACCTGCGCCAAAGTTGTAATCGAGCAGGCGCCGGCCGATGTCGAGGCTCTTCTGGCTTGCAGTGTCAACGGTATGACTGTGGACGCTATGCTGAAAGATAAGATTCTCACCATTGGCGAGAATATCAAGATTCGCCGCTTTAACCGCTATGAGGGCGTGCTGGTTCCGTATGTACACGGCGGCGGCACCCACGCTGTTCTGGTGAAATTCGATACGGATGACGCAACCGCTGCGAAGCCCGAGTTCCTTGAGTATGCGAAGGACGTTGCGATGCAGATTGCGGCTGCAAACCCCGGCTATCTCTGCAAAGAGGATGTACCCGCTGAGGACATCGAGAAAGAGAAGGAGATCCTGACCCAGCAGGCGATCAACGAGGGCAAGCCCGCTAACATCGCTGAGAAGATGGTCATGGGCCGCATCGGCAAGTTCTATAAGGAGAACTGCCTGCTTGAGCAGCCGTTCGTCAAGGACGACAAGATTTCTGTTCAGCAGTATACTGACAATACCGCAAAAGCTCTTGGTGCTTCCATCAAGATCGTTGCTTTCTCTCGTTATGAGAAGGGTGAAGGACTTGAGAAGCGTCAGGATGATTTCGCTGCTGAAGTTGCCAGCATGCAGAAACACTAATCATTTTGTCCATAAGTTTCCCAGATTGTCCACGAAAGAAGACCTCGTTGTCCACGGGATATCCCGAACGGGCGGCCAGCAAGGAATTCTAAGTGGGTATAGGGTAAAAGGGCAAGAAACAGTAGCTATTAAGAGAGAGACGTTCTATATGAGCGTCTCTCTTTTTTGTCCATTCGGTATCTTAGAGGATTGTTTGAATAAACCACGGCAAAAGTCCCCGTCACACCTACCGGAGAAAATGTAGTTGTCGGGACAGTAATTGACGAAAAATTTATGCGATATAGGAAAACACAGCAAGAAGATTAATCGTTTAGTTAGAATAAAAATAAAAAGCCCTTCGAGTAGTTCGAAGAGCCTAATTCCATATGAGACAAATACCAAAAAATATTCTATATAAAAGAAAAAATTACAACTTAAAATCTTCCGGCGTAAACTTCGGCAGCTTTTGAATCTGGCGCGGTTCGCGCAGAACGGGGGAATAGCGAAATTTTTTGCACCTGAAGTAGGGAGACACAAGACCGCGTTTACTGCATTCAACCATTGTGCCGTCATCGGTTCGTCTGCCGAATTCGCAGTATTCACAGGCAGGCGTTATATTTTGATCAAATAGTTTATAACCCATAATTCCCCACCACATACGAAAGTTTAACTATATTATAGCTTAGTTTTTTTTATTCGTAAACCCAAAACCGGCCCGATCTGCACATAAAGAAGCAGCACAAAGCAGGAAAGCGGCCAAACTGAAGGCGGGCGACAGGCAAAACATGACGCTGTCAGGTGAAGCGGTACCGGCCATTGTCTCGACTGCGTGCTCAAATCGCACAAGAAGGGCCCGCGTCATTAAGACAGATATCAGGCAATGCAGCGGACGGAACAGCCAAAAATAACGTAAAGATATCCCTGTGTCAGAGAGAATACCTTTAATCTGCAACACAATACTGATTCCGCAGAAGCTGATACCTGCGCATGCGCAAAGCGCGCCGACTGAGCCCGGAATTAGAGCCGCCGTTTCACAGCCGCTTGTGACCTCCAAAAGCGCATGAACAAGCCAGGAAACAATAGGGTTTTCCAAATTGACCAGATTCAAAAAAGCTTCTATATAGCTGAGAAGGCAGGAAAAAAATAAGACGTAGCCGCATAGCGTCGCAATGGAAAGTATGCTTTTTTTCATTGCGGCGGATAAGCTGCACTCTGTATCGGAGACAACTGGACAGGAGGCATTGCCGCTATTTCCTGAGAGAAAAAGCGCGGCCAGCGCGATGCAGCATAAAGAGGCAAAACTCAAAGACAAAAAAAGAAAGAGACCAATGATCTGGTTCCCGAAAAGAGAAACACCAACCGTTCCAACCAAAAATGCCGGTCCGGCATTCACACAACCACACAGCAGCAGGGAAGCCATGCGCGGTGAAATGCGTTTTTGTCTTACAAGATTTGCAAGGGTTGCTGCGCCAACCGGAAATCCTCCGATCATTCCCAGAAATATTGCAAAAATAATTTGAATTTGACCGGAGGTTCGACTATGCCTCGCTAATGCACAGGATAATAGATTGCATACAAGCATAAAAGGAAACAAAGAAGGAATAAGGCGGTTATAACAGCTCCCGATTCCGGCGCGCATGCCCTCTATACCATAAGACGGAAAACAAACCAGAAGAATTATGAAAAGGATACATCCAAAAAAAATAGATGTACTGACCAGGGGAGATTGCTTTCGTGACGACATGCGCCCACACCTCCGGGCTAAAAAAGGTTTTCTGTCCATATATATGTTGGTGAGGTGATCAAAATATGAAACATCCGCCAAAAGAGTATATACAGGACAACATCACCCGCATCGGATATGGCTTGGACTATCCTCTGGATGCGGTCTTTGACATTCCGTCTGTTCGTGTAGTCGGAAACGGTATGGCAATTATAGAAGGCTGCCGGGGATTAATCGATTACGCAGCCGGACGCATTACGATCGATCTTGGGGAATATTCAGCAACGATATTCGGAAGTGATCTGGTAATGGAAAATCTGGCAAAGGGGGCTATGAATGTCACCGGACGGATATCATCAGTATCATTTGACCGACGGGCGGTGTGAGGAATGGGAAAAACAGGCTTATTTTTCTGGATTCAAGGTCAGGTAGAAGCTGAACTGGTTGCCGGGATTCCCGGAGTGTTTTTTAACGACGCCATGAACGGCGGGATACCCGTCAAGCATGTTCGACATGCCGGCAGTTCGGTGTTTTTTTCGGTTTTAGCCGCCGATTACCCCAAACTGCGCCGTGCGGCGAAACATTCCGGAGGGCGAATGCGGATCGTTAAAAAACGCGGGATTCCCTTTGCGATCCGCCGATTGCCCTTTCCACTGCCTCTTGCTGCCGGACTCTGTGTGATGGCAATGGTGATCGCCGTTTTTGGCAGCATGGTTTTTACTGTAAGAATATCCGGGAATTCTACGATTCCGCGGGCGCAAATCCTTGAAGCGCTGGAGGAAAACGGCGTTGTTGTTGGCAGCTGGCAAAGCAGCCATGATTTTGCAGCCGTTGCTAATCGCATGATGCTGCGGTTTGACCGCCTTACCTGGATGACGATCAATCCGCATTTCGGCGCTATTGAAGTCCAGATTTGGGACAAAATACCCCCGTCGGAACAAATGACCGGAGAAGCAAACGCGCAGATTGTCGCCAAAAAGGATGCGCAGATCAAATCGGTCGATCTTGTAAGCGGCGTCAGCCTTGTACAACCTGGTGCTGTTGTTCAGCAAGGAGATCCCCTTGTAATTCCGGATCCTGAAGCGATGACCAATTCATGGGCGAGCAGCGTTCAGGCGCAAATTACAGGCTATACGACAGTTTCGGTCAGTTTTGATACCGCGTATACTGTGCAGCAAACGGAGCCTACCGGACAGGTAAAGAAATATTATGGCTTTTCGTTTGGATTGTCCGATCCGGTTTTTCCGGTTAAAACAAACAACGGTTTCCAGGAATTTTCCGAAAAACGGTACAGCCGTCCATTTTATATATTCGGCGTAGAGCTGCCTTTGCGGCTGGAAATACTGGAAACGTCCGAGACAAAAACCACAGCCGTCACGCTGGACCAAGACCAGGCGCGGGAATTGCTTGAAGAACTGCGAAAAGATTTTGAATCACAGATGCAGGAGGCAAAAATCCTGAATCGCAATGTGCATTTTTCTCAAAATGATAGCGGATACACATTAAAAGTAGATTATCTGCTTGAAGAATCCATCGGTGAAATCGTTCTGGAATAAAACTGTTGCACAAAACAAAAAATTTTAAAAAAACTGTTGAAATCTCACAATTTATGCTATACTATTGGGCAGAAGTGAGGATTCGAAAGGAACGTGTTGAAACTGCAAAAAGAATTGGATCTCACAGCACAGGAATATGCATCCGCGGTTTTCGGCAATCTGGACGGAAACATTCGCATGATCGAAAAAGCGTTTCTGGTCGAGGTAACCGGCCGGGGTTCTACCGCAATCATCAGCGGAGATGAGCCGAACGTTCTCGGCGCGTTTCGCGCAATGTCCGAGATGTTCGGCATCGCGCGGTCGGGCGGCGCTCTGGACGAACAAACGGTCCGCTACTGCATCAATATGGTCAAATCCGGCGAGGAAAACGCGCTGCGCGAGCTGGATGCGGGCAGTGTATTTATTACCTCAAAAGGCAAGCCGATCAAGCCTCGGACACTGGGCCAAAAGAAATATATCAGCGCGATTGAAAACAATTTTGTTGTGTTCGGAATCGGTCCTGCCGGTACGGGAAAAACCTATCTTTCGGTCGTTATGGCTGTCCGAGCGCTCAAAGAGCATGAGGTCAGCAGGATCATTCTGACCCGTCCGGCCGTAGAAGCGGGCGAGAAGCTTGGCTTTCTGCCCGGAGATTTGCAGACAAAAATCGACCCATATCTGCGCCCGCTGTATGATGCGTTGTTTGACACGCTTGGGCAGGAGGGTTTCCAGCGCCAGATGGAAAAAGGGGTGATCGAAGTAGCCCCGCTTGCTTATATGCGCGGGCGAACCCTGGATAATGCCTTCGTGATTCTGGATGAGGCGCAGAATACGACGCCCGAACAGATGAAAATGTTCCTGACCCGCCTTGGGTCCGGATCAAAGATGGTTGTCAACGGAGACGTTACCCAGATCGATCTGCCGGATGGAAAACGTTCCGGACTGGTCGACGCGATCAAGATTCTTAAAAATATTGAGGGGATTGAACAGGTGAGGTTCACCGAAAAGGATGTCGTGCGTTTCCGGCTGGTTGCCGAAATCGTAAAGGCCTATGAACGCTCATCTTCCAGAAATACCAAGGGAGGAAATAAAAATGTCCAATAAAGTGCTTATCACAAACCGCCAGCAAAAGGTCAAAATTCCGACCGGCACCCGTCTGCTGATCCGCCGCTGCTGCAATGCAACGCTGAAAAACGAGGGATTCGAGCTGCCTGCGGAAATCAGCGTCAGCTTTGTCGACAATGAGGAAATCAAAAAAATCAACACGGAGTACCGCAACAAGCCGGTCGAAACCGATGTCCTGTCCTTCCCGCTTTTTGAAAATGGGGAATACAAAATAACGCCGGAGACCGGAATGGTCACGCTGGGCGATATCGTGATCAGCATTGAAAAAGCGGTTGAACAGGCGAATATGTTCGGCCACTCGCTCAGCCGCGAAATTGCCTTTTTGACGGTACATTCGATGCTGCACCTTCTCGGCCATCACCACGAAGAGGGCGGCATCCAGGAAGTGCATATGCGTGAACGCGAAGAATCCATCCTGAAGCAGCTTGGCCTGCCGCGCGGACTGAGCTATGTTGTTGACGAGGATATGATTTGAGCGCCGCGGAACTCTTCTGCGGGCAGCAGACGGTGTTCGCGGCGATCGTGGGAAAGCCCAATGTCGGCAAGTCGACCTTGCTTAACCGCATGATCGGCGCAAAAATCGCGATCACCTCTCCTCGCCCGCAGACAACTCGCAACCGCATCATGGGCGTGGTTACGCATGGGGAAAAACAGTATGTTTTTCTGGACACGCCCGGCTTCCATCTGCCTAAGACAAAACTTGGGGAACATATGGTTAAATCTGTCCGCGATTCGGTCGCGGATATAGACTGCGCGCTTTTTGTGACCTATCCGAAAGAAACACTGGACGAAATTGAGACGCAGCTTCTTGCCGAGCTCAAAACAGCGGGAACGCCGGTTATTCTGGTCATGAACAAGGCGGATACCTTGTCCAGTAAGGCAAAGGGAGAAAAATTCATCGAGGCGTTGTGCGCGCTTTATCCCTTCTGCGGCTCTGTGATCGTCAGTGCGCTGGACGGGACGGGAATGCAGGAATTGACTGCGGAACTGGACAAGCACGCAAGCGAAGGCCCGCATCTGTTCCCGGACGACACGTTGACCGACATTCCGGAAAAGGTGATCGTGGCGGAGCTGATTCGCGAAAAGCTGCTGCTCAATCTGTTTGACGAGCTGCCGCACGGCTGTGCGGTGTCGGTCGAACGATTTAAAGAGCGTATGGACAAGCCGCTGATTGATATTGACGCGGAAATCCTCTGTGAAAAAGAATCGCATAAGGGCATGATAATCGGCAAAAAAGGCGCTATGCTTAAAAAAATCGGAAGCGAAGCGCGCGCGGATATAGAGGATTTTCTGGATTGCCGGGTAAACCTGAAACTTTGGGTTAAGGTGCGCGAGGATTGGAGAAACAAAGAATCGGTCATCAAAACCCTTGGCTATACCTGAACAGAACATAAGTATCGGCAAAAGAGCTTCGGGGGCTGCTGCCTGCCGAAGCTCTTATTGTCCGCCTGAATTTGACGCTCTTCTTTTACATATGCTACTATGACTTAAGGAAGAACGAAGGGGGCGTGCGGTATGAAAACCACGGCAGACGGGTTGGTGATCTGGGAAACCAAAACGGGCGAAGCGGATCGAGTCGTCACCCTTTTGACCCCGAATGGCGTGATTACCGCCTATGCAAAAAATTCACTGCGTCCGAAAAACAGGCTCACGTCTACGACAGCGATGCTCAGCTACTCAAACTTTGAGCTGTATTCCGGAAAAAACATGTATACCATAGACGACGCGCAGAGCATAAAGCGATTCGTGCGTCTGGCCTCGGACGTTGAGGCTTACGCGCTTGCGGTCTATTTCTGCGAACTGCTCAAACTGCTTGCCCCGGTAGAAGAAGACGCGCGGGATTTTCTCACCCTTGCACTCAACAGCCTGTATCTTCTCAACGAGCGAAAAAAATCTCTCCCGCTGATCAAGGCGGTTTTTGAGCTGCGCTCAATGGCGTATGCGGGTTATCTTCCTGACCTTTCCGGCTGCGCGCGCTGCGGGGCGCCCGAGCCGCAGTCGCTTCGCTTTGATCTTGCCGGCGGCGCTTACCTTTGTGCTGAGTGCGCAAAGGCGTTGTCTTTGCAGCCAAATTGTTCGCGCGCAGTGCTGCATGCGATGCGGTATCTTTTGGGCGGAGAGCTCAACCGCGCATTTTCCTTTGAATTGGGCGCGGACGGTTTGAAGCTTCTTGGGGAACTAAGCGAGCAGTATGTCCTTGCGCATATTGAGCGGGGACTGTCGACGCTGGACTTTTATAACGCATTGAAATTGTAGGGTATTTATTATGGATTTACAGGAACAAAACGCCATTTATCGCACCCGGTTGGAGTTCGATAAAATATGTGCCCGCGTAGCTGAGTACGCGGTCAGCGAAGAGGCAAAATCCCGCGCGCTGTCGATTGTGCCGCAGACAACCCTCGCGGATGCGGTGCCGCTGCTGGAGATTACCGATGCGCTGTTTAAAATGATCATTTCAAATTCCGGCCCGTCTGTTTCCGGGGTCAGCGGCATTCCCGAAATCTGTCTGCGGGCGGAAAAAGGCGGTCTGCTCTCGATGGGAGAGCTGCTTCGCGTACGCACCATGCTGCGCAATGCGCGCGCGCTTAACAGCTGGTATTCGCAGGAACTGGACAGCGAAGGGTATGTCAACCGCCTGTTTTACCTCCTTTATGAGGATGCTGCGCTTGAAAGAGATATTTCCGATTGCATCCTGAGCGAAAACGAAATGCAGGATGACGCTTCTCCTGCGCTGCGGGAGATACGCCGCAAAATTCGCCGTGCTGAAAGCTCGATACGCGAAAAACTGGATGCGCTTATCCGCGGTGCGGGCACACAAAAGTATTTACAGGACGCCATCGTGACCATGCGCGGCGGCCGTTTTGTCGTGCCGGTCAAGACAGAGCACAAAAACGACGTCCCGGGACTTGTGCACGACGTCTCCTCCTCCGGCTCGACTTATTTTATTGAACCGGCAGCCGTTGTTGAGGCAAACAACCTCATTATGCAGCTGCACGGCGACGAGCTGCGGGAAATTGATCGGATCCTCGGTGTATTTACCGACCGCGTCGCGAACGGCGCACAGCGCATCCGCGCAAGCTACGAGACGTTCGTGCAGATTGATCTCGCCCTTGCCAAGGCGAAATACGCCATATCCATCGAGGGAACCAAGCCGCTTCTCAATGACGAGGGGATTATTGAGCTGAAAAGGGCGCGGCACCCGCTTATCCCGAAAAATCAGGTCGTCCCGATCGATCTGCCGCTCGGAGAGAACTACAGTTCGCTCATTATCACAGGCCCGAACACAGGCGGTAAAACGGTAACCCTGAAAACAACCGGGCTTCTGAGTTTGATGGCCTGTTCCGGAATGCTGATCAGCGCAAAGGAAGAAAGCCGTCTGTGTGTCTTTGAACAGGTGCTGGTGGATATCGGCGATGAGCAGAGCATCGAGCAGAGCCTGTCCACCTTTTCTGCACACATTATGAATATTTCGCAGATTCTAAAACGCGCGGACGAACACTCGCTGGTGCTTTTGGATGAGCTCGGTGCAGGCACAGACCCGGCTGAGGGCGCAGCGCTGGCCGTTGCGATTCTTGAGCGTCTCCGCCGTCAGGGATGCCGTGTATTGGCGACCACCCACTATGGCGAGATCAAGATGTATGCGCTGGAAACAGCGGGCGTCCAGAACGCAAGCTGTGAGTTTGACGTTGCCACGCTGCGGCCGACCTATCGGCTGAATATCGGCGTGCCCGGCCGCTCAAACGCGCTGCTGATTGGGGAACGTCTTGGGCTGGATAAGGAACTGCTGGAGGAAGCGCGCCGTGGGATGGACGCGCAGGATCGCCGCTTTGAGGATGTGCTCAGCGAGATAGAGCGGCTGAAAAGCGAGCTTGCAGACCGGCAGGAAGAAATCGACGGGATGAAGGAGCAGGCAGCCTCGCTGGTCAGAAAAGCGGAGCAGGAGCGTGATAAACTTATCAAGCAGGGGCAGCGTGAGCTTGATGCTGCGCGTCAGAAAGCCAAGCAGTTGGCGAATGACGTCGCCGCAAACGCCTATAAATTGCTGGATGAGATCAAAAAGCTGGATGCGCAGAAGGAGAAAGACCGGCAGGCCGCAAAGGCACGTGCGAAGGCAATTGCAAATAATGACAGTGCAAGGCTTCTGGACGCTGCCGACCCGGTAGACGAAGTCCAGCCGGATAATCTGCCACATATCAAGGAAGCAAAGGTCGGAGACAGCGTATATGTACCCGCGCTCGGACAGACCGGTGTTGTAACCGCCGCGCCGGATGCAAAGGGAATTGTCGAGGTCAAAGCCGGGTTGATTAAAACCAGATTGCCGCTTGATGCGCTCCGCAAGCCGCCCGCAGCGAAAAAAGCAAAGCCCAAAACCGTTTATCGCAATTCCGGCTCGGTTGAAGAGAAACGCAGCGGCCGCAATGAAATCAATCTTATCGGCATGACGGTTGAAGAAGCAATTATGGAAGCTGAACGTTTTATTGACAGCGCGATGCTTTCGCACCTGTCAACCGTTTATCTGATCCATGGGAAGGGAACTGGTGCGCTTCGCAACGGCCTGCATCAGGATCTGAAACGGCTGAAATGTGTCAAATCTTTCCGGCTTGGCAAGTACGGAGAAGGCGAGGACGGCGTCACAATCGTGGAGCTGAAGTAGCATCATATAAAAGGGCAAAATGAAATTTCCAAAGTGAGACATGGAGTAATGAGACCCCACACCGAAAGGTGCTGGGGCCTTTTTTTGTTCGGAGTTCGCTTCCGTGTTTCTGTATATTGGATGATAGAGCGCAAAACAGGACGAATATCATGCGTATCCCTGGTAAAACGAAGAGCGGTTGCTGACAGAACGCAGAGTAAATTAGGCAGAAAACGGCGCTTTTTTGCCGTGCGATGAAATCGCATAAAACACACAGGCGCAAGTTGTCTGTCCACTCAAATTCGCTTGCAGGAAACTTTTCTATTCTTCTGCAATAAGCAAAAACATAAGACAACCTTTTTCCGGGCAATGAAAGTGCTGACGCTGGAAAAAAGATCCTTGTTTCACAGGCCGGATTTCCGCTCTCGACAAAATACGACCCGCATGCCGCGTACAATCTTGCTTGTAGAGGTGATGGCGTGCGGGTTATCTATATTGATGTTTTGCTGCTTGTCAACGCGCTGATCAACTATTTTCTGATTTTGGGTACCTGCTTTTTTACGAAAGAAACCGTCAGAAGAGGCAGATTTGCGTTTGCGGCATTTCTCGGCTCTCTTTTTTCCTTAACAGTCCTGATGCCCAAAATGCATTTTGTCGTCGCGCTTTTGGTAAAAGCGGCCGGTTGTGCAACTATCTCGCTGATTGCATTTGGTGCTACAAGCTTGCGTGGATTTTTAAGAAACTGCGCAGCTCTTTTTCTAAGTTCCGCTCTGTTCGCCGGACTGATTGCGCTGCTTCAAACAAAAAGCGGATCGGAAAATCTTTTTGTAAACAACTTCGGCCTGTATGTTCAGGTGAAACCTCTAATGCTGGTTCTCCTGGCGATGGTGATTTATCTGCTTTTATGTCTATATGAGCTTTTATTTAAAAAGCCGGCGCAGATACAGCGAAAAGGTGACTGGCTGATTCGTATGGGCGGAAAAACAGTTGAGGTGCGGCTGATAGCAGACAGCGGAAAAAGTTTAAAAGAACCGGTATCGGGGAAAGAAGTGATTATTTTGAAAAGGACGCTGGCGGAAAAAATGCTGACTGCCAGTCAGCTTGAGGCATTGCAGGCCTTTGAACAAAATAACCTGCAATCCGGACACACCGAAAATTGCGGCGCATTTTCAGTAGTGCCATTCAAAACGGTTGCGGGCGAGGGGGTAATCCTGGCATTTAAAGCAGATGGCGCCGCAGCGAAATCGGCTAAAAATGCCGGCTGCCATTCATTTTCTCCTTACATCGGATTCGTAAAAGACGAAATGCTTCCGGAATGTGATGGATTGATTGGAACAGATATGCTGGAGGATTGAGCAAATGAACAAAATTTTTCTGAAATTGAAAATATGGGCGGTAAGACTCGTTGCGCGAATCCGCGGCGAACAGATCCATTACATAAATGGTCCTGAAACCCTGCCGGCGCCGATTTCAGCCCAGGAGGAAAAGGAGGTTTTTGAGCGGCTTCGACAGGGAGACGCTGGCGCACGGGAAATATTGATTACCCATAATCTGAGACTGGTCGTGTATATAGCGAAAAAATTTGAGAGTACGGGAATAAACGTAGAAGATCTGGTCTCCATCGGGACAATCGGACTGATAAAAGCGGTTAATACCTTCCAGCCGGATAAAAACATCAAGCTCGCGACCTACGCTTCCAGATGCATTGAAAACGAGATTCTGATGTTCCTGCGCAAAACGACAAACAAAAAGCAGGAGCTTTCTATCGATGAGCCGCTGAACGTGGATTGGGACGGCAATGAGCTGCTGCTGTCCGACATTCTGGGAACAGACAGCGACACGGTCTATCGTGACATGGAACAGGAGGCGGAGCAAAATCAGCTCTGTGCCGTTGTGCGCGCGCTTCCGGAGCGGGAAAAAACCATAATCCGGCTGCGCTTCGGCCTCTTCGGGTCCAAAGAACACACCCAGAAAGAAGTTGCCGATATGGTTGGCATTTCGCAGTCCTATATTTCGCGGCTGGAAAAAAGAATTATAAAAAAACTGAAAAAAGATATAGAGAAAAGCGAAAGCGACTGTTAAGCCGCCCGAGCAAACAACTCGGGACGGGCAAAATAATCGCTTTCGCATAGATTTTCAGCTTGAATACTGCTGCGCAACAGAAGAACGTCACAGCTCCTGCCGGATTTTGTTCAGTGCGTTTTTTTCCAGCCTGCTTACCTGTGCCTGACTGATTCCTATAATCGAGGCGACCTCCATCTGCGTTTTTCCCTTCATAAACCGCAGGGTCAGGATTGCGCGCTCACGCTCGGAAAGCTTGTGGATGGCCCGTTTGAAAGAGATTTCACAAAGCCAATCGTCTTCGCCGCCTTCGTCGCCGACCTGGTCGAACACATATACCGTGTCGCTTCCGTCGGAAAAAACCGGTTCGTAAAGAGAAAGCGGCTCGACGACCGATTCCAACGCAGCGACAACCTCCTGTGAGGAAAGATTCATTTCGTTGGAAATCTCCCGCACGGTCGGCTCTTTGGCGTTTCGGTTTTGCAGCATTTCCCGCGTCTGCATCGCCTTATAAGCCGTGTCGCGCAAAGAACGGCTTACCCGCACAGCATTGTTGTCCCGCAGATAACGGCGCACCTCTCCGATAATCATTGGACATGCATACGTCGAGAAGCGAACGCCCAGACCAAGATCGAAGTGATCTATAGCTTTAATCAGGCCGATACAGCCGATCTGAAACAGATCATCCGGCAATTCGCTTCGATTCAAAAACCTCTGTACAATACTTAACACAAGACGCAGGTTGCCGAATACCAGCGCGTCCCGCGCCTGCTTGTCTCCGTTCTGCGCTTTTTTGAGCAGTTCAATTTTTTCACTCTCCCGCATGACCTTCAACTTGGAAGTGTCTATTCCGCATATTTCAACCTTGCAGTTCTGCATCTGCCTGTCCTCGCTTATCATTTCTAACACTCAGTATTGCCCTATTTTGAGCGGCGAAACAGTCAGAAAAATTTCCCAGCAAAGCGGCAAATTTGTTGACAGACGATTCTGTGCGGTATACGATATATGCGTAATTAACTTGTACGGAGGTTTATCATGATTGAGAAAATCCACACCGATCATGCCCCCAAAGCGATCGGTCCTTATTCCCAGGCGGTCAAAGCAGGTGATTTTCTGTTTGTTTCCGGACAGATCCCCGCTGATCCTCAAACCGGCGAGATTGTCGCCGGCGGCGTTGTGGAACAGGCCAACCGCGTATTTCAGAGCATGGGTGCGATCCTGAAAGAAGCCGGTGCTGACTTTGACAAGGTTGTAAAGACAACAGTGCTGCTGAAAAGCATGGATGATTTTGGAGCTGTCAACGAAGTTTATGCCAAATACTTTAACGGCGAGGTTCTGCCCGCACGTGCAGCTTTTCAGGTCGCAAAACTGCCGAAAGACGTCATGATCGAAGTAGAGGCAATCGCTTATCTTAAATAATCAGAGCGCATTTGCAGCCAAAAAGGACGCCAGCAAGGCGTCCTTTTTTATTTATGTTATGTATGCTTTTTGCAAAGAAGCGCAAACGTCTTAATGTAAAAATCATTGTTGACATAATGGTCTAATGGTGTTAGACTAAAGCTAATCTAACGGCATTAGACCAAATGGAGGGCCATTATGGAAGAACGGCTAGGCGAGATGGAAATGCGATTTGCAGAAATGATCTGGCAGACAGCCCCGGTTCCATCCGGAGAGCTTGTGCGCAAATGCGCCGAAGCGTTTAACTGGAAGAAGTCCACGACTTATACCATGCTGAAAAGACTTTGTGAGCGCGGCTTGTTTGCAAATGAAAAGGGAACAGTAAAAGCGCTGATCAGCAGGGAGGACTATGCGGCAATGCGGGGCCGCGCGATGGTCCAGCAGGATTTTGGCGGCTCGCTGCCGCGATTTGTCGCGGCTTTTACAGCGGGCGGAAAATTGTCCAGGGAGGATGCGGAAGAACTTCAAAGGCTAATTGATGCAAGCAGGGAGGACTGAATTATGGAAGATTTTTTTCTGTCGATCCTGAATATGTCCATGCGTGCTGGCGCAGTAATATTGTTTGTGCTTCTGGCAAGATTGCTGATGCGGAAGCTGCCGCGCCGGTATTCTTATGCACTTTGGATTGTCGTTTTGTTCCGGCTGTTATGTCCGGTCAGTTTTGAGAGCCGATTCAGCCTGCTTTTGATTAATCCACAGCCGCTTCCTCAAAACATTGGCCTTGCGGCAACGCCGCAGATCAATACCGGTATATCATCGCTGGATTATGCCGTTAATGCGGTGTTGCCGGCAGCAACGCCGCAGACGAGCGCAAATCCGATGCAGATCTGGTTGTTTGTCGGGGAAATGGTCTGGCTGCTGGGGCTTGCCATTGCGCTGATGGGCAGTCTAATTGCCTTATGCAGGCTTTACCGCAAGCTTGCAGATTCTATCAGCGTTATGGAAGGCTGCCAGATCAGCAGCCGGATACAGACTGCCTTTGTACTTGGACTTATCCGGCCTGTAATTTATCTGCCAGCCGGACTCAGTGAGCAGGAAAGAGAACATGTGCTTTTGCATGAAAGAATGCATATCCGTAAGGGTGACGTCTGGATAAAGGCGCTGTTTTATGTCGCGCTGTGCATTCATTGGTTTAATCCCCTGGTATGGGCGGCATTTTATTTTATGGTGCAGGACATGGAGGCTGCCTGCGACGAATCGGTGCTGCGTAAAAGGCCCGAGCTGCGCACGGAATATGCACAGTCTTTGCTTAAACTCAGCGCACCGCGCAGCTTTCTGTATGGCGCGCCGATTGCTTTCGGCGAAGGAAGCGTAAAAAAGAGGATAAAAAACGTTCTCAAATTCAAAAAGCCCGCTTTCTGGATAACAGCGACCGGAGCTGTTGCGGCCATAATGTTGATTGTTTTTCTGGCAGCCAATCCAAAGGAAACTTTGCTTGAAACACCTGATGCGCAGGAACTTAAAATAGCCACAACGGCCATGCAGGAATACAATGAGCAGCAGAACAGGGCGTTGCAGATTCCGGGCGACAGGGTATTCACTGCAATCGACGTTCTCCACGTCCAACGGCTTGAGAACAAAACTGTATATTTTCTTTGGGAAAGATCCGGCGCTTATGCCCAGAGTGAAGATGGCCTTAACGAATTATCCGCGGAAAGCCGCCCCTGCCGCCTTACCCTGGTGCAGGGGCAGGCGGGAAGCTGGGAACTGGACACTGCCGAATTTCCGGACGATGGAAACGCATATGCGGATTCTCTGAAAAAGCTTTGTCTTGCGGAGGATGGCAGGGAAATTGAGGGACTTGCGGAAAAGCTGGCCGATTACCCGAATACTAATGCACACACGCATTTGCAAAGCAGATTCAATCTGCTTGTGCAGCAGAACGATGTCTATGGCACAGAAACGCAGCCTGCGAGCTATACATCAGTCGAGGAGGCTGCTGCCGAAACGATGCGTGAAGCACTGACGATAGCTTTTCCGGGAGCATCCATTGACATCAGCGAACCGGTCCATCTCTCTGATGAGGAAATCAACCAGCACTCCGGGATTGTCACTTTGCGGCAGTCAAGCCAGCAGACGTCTTCTGTTTTTTCCGTAACCGGTGCGGTGAACGGTACAGGCGGGACAACCTGCTACGCGCTCGTTCTCCCGGCCGCACAGGAGGGCCGTTTTTACTGCTCTTATCTCACGGCTGAAAATGGTGGAATTGTTTCCTGCTGGGCGCCAATACCTGGAGTGCAGCAAATTAGCGAACTCGGACTTCAGCTGCCGCTTGAAGAGGATGCGTTTGTTTCATCCGCATATGGCTGGAAATTCACCAAAGGACAACTCGATTTTCATTCCGGAATTGCGTTTTCCTCTTCTGATTTAGCAGGAAAAAATGTACTCGCTGCGCAGTCGGGCTCCGTTTTGGAGTTGGGCAAAGACGAAGTACGCGGCAACTACCTGATAATTGGAGACCAAGACGGAGTCAGCACGCTCTATGCGCATACAGCTTCCATACTGGTAAAAGAGGGGGAGACTGTACAGGCGGGTGAGGCAATCGCCATTGCCGGTTCGTCAGGCGATGTAGGAGTTCCTACGCTGTATTTTGAGGTGAGATACGGCGGAATCGTGATTGATCCGGTCCTTTGTCTTGAAAACCTCAATAATAATACCGACACAAGCGCGCTCCTGTCCTGCCCGGTTATAGGTGATCCCGATATTTCACGAGAATTTTCCGATAATCACCCTGGTATTGATTTCAAGCAGGATTGGCAGGCGGATATTGTTGCAGCGGCTGCGGGCACCGTAATTTTTTCGGGCAACGATTCGCAAAATGGATATGGAAACTATGTTTTGATTGATCATGGGGAAGGTCTGCAAACCCTGTATGCGCACAATGAAAGGAATCTCGTTCAAGCCGGTGACACGGTCCAGGCAGGGGACTTGATTGCGTTAGCGGGGTCAACGGGAAATTCTACCGGTCCGCATCTGCATTTTGAAGTGCGGCTGAAGGAACAGCCGCAAAATCCTGAAGATTATTTTTAGCCTTTCACACACATAGGGATACTTAATCAGCAAAAGTTTTATAGACTTTAGAAGCCGTGTACTGGAAGTTAATGTAGCCTTAATGAGACTTTGTTATATGGCTGTTTTCCAACAGATAAGAAATTAAAATTTCTGCCGGCGAATCTAACTTTACCCGATAGCTGAGCCGCAGCCTTTATACCGACATCCGCTTGCAGGAGTCCTACGGAGTTTTGTGCTAATTTTAAAGAGATACCGGTTTTCAGTAACCGAAAAATATTTAAGCTGATTCGTATTTTAAACGCATTCTGGACCATCTATTGTTCGCATTTTTCAAGGCAAGAACTTTTGGTTTAATTGCAGTTTATACTGCCCGCAGGGATGCATCCATCCAAAACTTTTGAACTCTCCGAACAGCGGAAGCTTGCTTATTAAAAAACGCCCCGAACCTTCTCGGGGCGTTTTTGTGCGCGTATGACGAAAGCATTTCAGTTTGAAATAGCATTTTATATCGTACGATATTTTCAAAAGTAACGAGCACGTCACAACCTGGAAAATTTACATAAGCGGAGCAAAGAGACGAAATACCGAGCTTAGTAGCTTTTTAAATGCGCTTGTTTTCTGGCACTCCTCCAATGTTACCAGATGACAGCTTTCAAGAAGCTCATCGAAGTCCTCTCTGACCTGTTTTACAGCAGAGGAACGGTAAACCCAGACAGCACACTCATAGTGTAGATAAAGACTGCGATAATCCAGATTGATGCTGCCGACAACCGCCGTGTCGTCGTCGGCAACGAAGGTTTTGCTGTGTATAAAGCCAGGCGTATAGGTGTAAACCTTTACACCTGCTCGAAGGAGCTCCTCAAAATATGAGGTCGTCACGAGATAAGCGTACCATTTATCCGGAATGCCCGGAACGACGATGCGAACGTCGACGCCGCGCTTTGCCGCAAATGTGAGTGCGGTACTGACTTCATCATCCAGTATCAGATATGGTGTAGTAATGTAAAGATATTTTTCTGCACTGTTGATTACATCAAGATAAACGCATTCTCCTACTGTTTCCCGATCCAGAGGACAATCGCCATATGGCGCGACGAATCCGTCGTTTTTGAATTTGGCCCTCTCTTCCGGCAGGGGACGGAATTTTTCAAAATCGGTGACTTCCGAACCGGAAAGCAGCCACATCTGCAAAAACATGATGGCAAATACATAAGCGGCGTCGCCGCGCAGCAGGATCGAAGAGTCTTTCCAGTGCCCGAAACGTTCCTCAACATTAATATACTCGTCGCCGAGATTAATGCCGCCGCAAATGGCGCTTACACCGTCGACAACGCAGATCTTTCTGTGATCCCGGTTATTCTGCAAAACCGACAGGAAAGGAACAAAGGGGCTGAACACCTTTGCCTGTATACCGTATTCACGCAAACGCTGAAAATATTTAAAAGGTAAAACTGATCCGCTGCCGACGCCGTCATACATCACGCGCACATCCACGCCCTGCGCGGCCTTATCACGCAGAATATCCAGGACGCGATCCCACATGACGCCTTCCTTAATAATAAAATACTCCAGGAAAATATACCGCTTGGCCTTTTTTAGCTCCTCGAGCATCGCGGCCCATTTTTCCTCTCCGGTTGCAAGATAGGCGGTCGTTGTACGGCCTACGACAGGGTATCCGCCCGAGTGGTTCAGATAGTTTGCAAAATCCATTTGGGCAGGATCATCTTGTTCCAGCGCTTTAAGAACATTTTTATCCTGACGAAGATATTGAGCAGTTTCCGTATAAACACCGCGCAGCCTTTTTTTGTAGCTTTTAGTCAGCTTCTGCGCCTGAACCACAAGATAAAACAAACCGCCGAACAACGGGAAAAGCAGGATTGGCACGATCCAGGCAAGCTTATAAGTCGGGTTTTCCGGTTTTACAACAATGTGCAGCGCAACAACTACGCTCAGGACATGCAAAAGCATGGACCAGAAAAAATAGCCCTGTATCCGCATGATCCCGCCGACAATCAGAATAATTTGCGCCAACAACAGCACAAAAATTATAAAGGTCTGATTCAAAATGCGCTTAAAAAATTTGCTGACGGCAGAAACACCTTGCGAACGCTGGACAGCCTGAGATAGATTGTATTTTTTTCTTATTCTTTGGACGCGTTCTTTTGTACTCTTCTTCATGAGTTTTTTCCTTTATTTTATCCTTTGCCTGATCGTGCGTCAATAATCATCCGGTACTGATTAAATAACGAAAAAATGAGATGTTTTGTTTCAAAGTCGTGACAACTTGTATTTTATATAAAAAATGCTGCATGCAGCTGAATTTGGAAGCGGAATACAAAATAGATTCACCTTAATTTGTTTGTGCACTTATATGAAAAGGAATTGTCACGCATCACATTTCGTGGCTACCTCTCTTCAAATCGCATAAAATCTGTAGCAGGGAGTGAGAAGCTATGACTGTGCGAAGAAGATTTTCACAGGAACTACGAAATCGACGCAAACAGCTTGGGCTGTCGCAGGATAAGGCGTCAGAGATGTGCGGAATCTCTGTGCGCCAGCTTCAAAATCTTGAAACCGGAAATGCGCTTCCCAATCTGGAAACAGCTTTGCAGGTCGCTTATGCATTTGAACTGAGTCTCGATGCTATGCAGGAAGAGGAGGACGTGCGGCAGAAAGCGCGCAAGCAAATTTACGAAAAAGCATGACTCAAAGCAAAAGCCCCCTGCAGGGGCTTTTCGTATTTTGATCAGTAAATTGAGAAGCACACGATCTTAAAATTCAGCAGTGCTTATGGCGCTTAATTCGCAAAACAAGAAATAGATAAGAAGGCCGCGGCTTTGAGACAACAATTATCAAAGCTGCGGCCTTTTGCATGCGTGCCGCAAAAAAAGATCCTCGCCCGTGCGCGAGGATAGCACAGAAAAAAAGAAAAAAGCCCCGAACGCGACTTGCGCATCGAGGCTCTCAACTGGCGGAGAAGGAGGGATTTGAACCCTCGAGGCGTTTTACCACCTACACGATTTCCAATCGTGCGCCCTCGGCCGGACTAGGCGACTTCTCCATTCCGTTATTTGTAACGTGCCTTAATATAATAACGGAAAAAAATGTATTCGTCAAGTATTTTTGAGAAAAAATTATTAAATTTTATAGATTGTAGTTCCGGTTGCCCGCAAAACGGTTTTTTAAGCAGTTTCCACAGCCATTATAGCCCTTTTTAATAAGGCATATTCTCATGCAGAAGAATTGTAGCGCCGCGCTCAACTACCTCCATCACTACGATATCGCAGTCGTATTTCTCAATCAGTTCCTGGGCAGAGTACAAATCGGTATAGTCGCGATGAACCGCAATGACTTCGCCAAAAACCTGCGGGAAATAATCAATCATGCTTTTGTAATAAGAGTCGTGGATCAGCAGGACGGTTCGCTCGTCTGCGGCATCTGAGCTGTAGCGGTTGAAGCTTCCGTCCGCACTCTCTTCTTCGTGTACAACCGTTACCTGCGGGAAAAGCGATAGGGTATATTCGGCATCCTGGTTGCAGTTGGAACCGATACCCGCAAGCTGGGCCAGGTCTTTGGGATATCCGTCGCTTTCCTCGGCAGGGAGCAGCGCCGACAGCGGCGGCAGCTCTACGCCAAGCTCGGCGCAAATTTCACGAAATCCGATATAGCCGCCCAGCTTGTTCCAATGCGTATCGTATTTATAATACAGCTGCGCGCTGTCCTTTTCCTGAAGCAAAGCGTCTTTCGGATAAACGATGCCTATATTCTGCGAAAGGAGATAGTCATACAACATGTCCGCGCGGGAAGCATCCGCGGCTTTTTCGGCAAGATAGTCCGGGAGAAACTCGCTGTAAATCGCTTCCTTATTCGGCGGAAGAATAAAACAGAATTCCCGATCCTGCGCTTGAAGCATCTCTTCCGCCTGTTTTAAATTGAGGGCGATCGTTTCCATGTCCTGCGAAGAAAAGGTCGATTTTCCAAGCAGGTCATCGATCGGGTTTTCTGCGTCGTAGTTGTTGTAAAACAGCCAGCCCTCTTTGCCGACGACCACTCTTGGATTGGAAGTCGTATTGAAAAGCGAGAGGAAAACCTCAGAATGCAGCGCAGTAAGCTGATTCTTGAAGGGAAGATGATCGTTATAATAGGTTTCAAACGCCGCAGGAAAGCCGAATCCTGTTTCGGCAACAGAGGGGAATTCGGCAAGCGTCCGGTTTTCGTGGTTTTCTGTATCCAGCACTGGTTTCAAAAGGGGATACAGGAAGGTCGGTGCGATCAATAAAAACAAAAAGAGAGAGATCAGTGCAATATGCTGCTTTTTCATGGCTTCCCCCTGGGTCAAAAACGGAAATAGATAAATGGATTGTAGGTCCCGCTGACCAGAAAGGTGATCGACAGGAAAAGAATACAGCCGAGCGCCGCGATTTGCAGCCAGCCTGTATGCTGCTCATCATACAGCGCGCTGCGCAATTTGGGAAACACGGTCTGCAGCGGTCCGCAGAGGAAAATTGAGATCAGCAAAATGGCAACGACGCCCGGGCCGACAAACATTTGAATGGGCATGGCGTCTCCCGAGCGGAAAGTAAACATGATAAGCAAAGCGCGAAGCGCCTGACTCAGACTGCCAACCCGGAAAAAGATCCACCCGATAAGCACAACGAACATGGTGTAAAGATGATTGACTGCTTTAATTGGGCAGCGATCCAGCTTCTCCTTGAGAAACAGCCGTTCAAGGATCATAAACGCGCCGTGCCACAGGCCCCAGGCAATGAAACAGAGTCCTGCGCCGTGCCACAGACCGGTCAGGAAAAAGACGACGCCGATATTCAGAAGGGTGCGGAATTTGCCTTTGCGGTTTCCGCCGAGCGGGATATAAACATAAGAACGGAACCAGCGGGTCAGTGAAATATGCCACCGGCGCCAAAACTCAGTGATTGAACGTGATATATAGGGATAATCAAAGTTTTCCAGAAAATCAAATCCGAACATTTTTCCAAGGCCTATTGCCATGTCGGAATACCCTGAAAAGTCAAAATAAATCTGGAAGGCATACAATAACACCGCGAGCCAGAGATACCCGGCAGGCGCGTAATCCAGATCAATCGCGAACAGACTGTCCGCGGCGCTTGCCAACTGGTTGGACAAAATGACCTTTTTCCCAAGTCCATAGATGAAACGCTTAACGCCGTAGGCGGTTTTTTCAGCTGTTACCGTCCGGCAGCTGATCACGCTTTCCACGTCTTTGTAATTGACGATCGGGCCGGCAATAAGCTGCGGAAAAAAGGAAATGTAAAGGCCGAGCCGAAACGGGCTGCGCTGTACTG
Organism: uncultured Clostridia bacterium; assembly: GCA_944385925.1. Taxonomy (GTDB): domain Bacteria; phylum Bacillota; class Clostridia; order Oscillospirales; family Ruminococcaceae; genus CALWZE01. The sequence continues at coordinate 2,747 of CALWZE010000026.1, read as the reverse complement.
AGATTTCTCCCCGATACAGGTCAATGATATAGGAAAGACTCTGGAAAGTATAAAAGGAGATGCCGATGGGCAAAGCAATCTGCTGAAGTGGTAAAGACAGGCCGAAAGCGCCGTTTACCAGCGAGAGAAGCATGTCAAAATATTTAAAATAGCCCAAAAGTCCCAGATTAACAATCAGCGCCGCGATCAATGCGACCTTTCGCCATTTGCCACCTGGCGAGCAGCGGGCGATCCAAAGCCCAAAAAGCCAGTTTAAAATGATGGAACTCAGCATGAGAAGGATATATTTCGGCTCTCCCCAAGCATAGAAAAGCAGGCTTGCTATAAGCAGAAGCGCATTTTTGGATTTGACCCCTGGCAGCAGGCGGTAAAGTATAAAAACAGCCGGCAAAAAAATCCAGAGGAATACCATCGAAGAAAAAAGCATAACGTAACTTCCTTATAAAACAAATGCAATTAAACAAAAGTATTATAGAGGATTGCGGTGCCGGTGTAAACCTTTTCGTGACTTTAGGAAATATGTATTGACAAAATTGAATTTATCCTTGCCTGAAATGCATGCAAGAAATACGCGCATTTTAACAAGAGAATTGAACCTGTTTTTATTGAAAATTGGTGCAATTCACGGAATCGGTTTGCTTGCTTGTTGTATTCTGGAAATTGTACTATAATAAAATATCATTTTAAGAAGCGTAAGGAACGAAAAGCCATGAAAAGAATCGAGATAGCAAAGCTTTTTGCAGATGAACATCTGAAGGATGGCGAACAGGTAACTGTTTGCGGGTGGGTTAAAACCTCGCGCGAAAGCAAAAACCTCGGATTTATTGAGTTAAATGATGGAAGCTGCTTCCGCAATTTACAGGTTATCGTTGAAGCTGCCAAGCTGGAAAACTTTAAGGAGATCGCCAATATCGGGGTCGGCAGCGCGCTGGTTGTCTATGGCAAGATCGTTTTGACGCCGAACGCAAAGCAGCCTTTCGAAGTCAATGCAGACCGTGTTGAAATCGAAGGTGCCTGCGGCGCAGATTATCCGTTACAGAAAAAGCGGCATACGCTTGAGTATCTGCGTACCATGCCGCACCTGCGCGCGCGCACCAACACCTACAGCGCTGCTTTCCGTGTGCGCAGTGAGGCTGCGTTTGCGCTGCATAAATTCTTCAATGAAAATGGTTTTGTCTATGTTCATACGCCGCTTATCACAGGCAGCGACTGTGAAGGAGCGGGGGAGATGTTCCGAGTCACAACCCTTGATCCGAAAAATCCGCCGCTTAACGAGGACGGTTCGGTGGACTTTTCCCAGGACTTTTTTGGCCGCGAAACCAATTTGACCGTTTCCGGCCAGCTCGAAGGCGAGACGATGGCACAGACCTTCGGCAAGATATACACTTTCGGACCGACATTCCGGGCCGAGAAATCGAATACGCCGCGTCACGCTGCGGAATTCTGGATGATCGAGCCGGAGATTGCATTTGCCGATCTCAACGATTATATGGATCTCGCAGAAGCGATGATCAAGTCGGTCGTCGGTTATCTGCTGAAAAAATGCCCGGATGAACTTGCTTTCTTCAACAGCTTTTATGATAAAGGCCTTTTGGAGCGCTTGAATGCGCTGGTGAATGCGGACTTTGCGCGTGTGAGTTATACAGAGGCAGTCGCTATTCTGGAAAAGGCGAACGATCAGTTTGAGTATAAGGTTTCGTGGGGATGCGATCTGCAAACCGAGCACGAGCGCTATCTGACCGAGCAGGTGTATAAAAAGCCTGTTTTTGTGACGGATTATCCAAAAGAGATCAAGTCCTTCTATATGCGTGTTAACGACGACGGAAAAACGGTAGCGGCAGCGGACATGCTCGTACCTGGCGTCGGCGAGCTGATTGGCGGCTCTCAGCGTGAAGAGCGTTTGGACGTTCTGCTCAAGCGGATGGAAGAGTGTGGTTTGAAGCGCGAAGATTATGAATATTATCTTGATCTGCGCCGCTTCGGTTCCACCAAGCACAGCGGTTACGGCCTCGGCTTCGAGCGTTTGATCATGTATGTAACCGGTATCGGGAATATCCGCGACGTGCAGCTTTATCCCCGCACAGCGGGCGGTTTTTGAACAGGCTTTCCCGCAGAAGCATATTCTGAATTAATTTGAGGGCCCTCTGCGCGGGGGCCCGATATTCCAAAGCCGGACGATCTGCCCGCGCGGTTTCCGGCATCCGTATTCTTTCTGGAGGTCCCAAGATGAAAAAAGTCGCTTTTTCCACCCTTGATCGGGAACATGCGCAAGAGCTTTATTCCGAACTGCAGCAGCAGTACGCCGGATATATCAGCAAGAAGCTCAGTCTGGATATGTCTCGCGGCAAGCCTTGCCCGGCACAGCTGGATTTGAGCAACGACATTCTGTCGGAACGCCTGGATGATTTTAAGGATGATTCCGGTTTTGACGTGCGCAACTACGGCGAGCTTTCCGGCATTCTGGACATGAAGAAAATCTTTGCGCGAATGATGAATGTGGACGATTCCAGTATTGTCGTCGCCGGAAACTCCAGTCTGAATCTGATGTACGACGTGATTGCTCTGGGCATGTTCAGCGGCCTTGCACGTTCGCCGCAGCCCTGGAGCCGCTGCGGGAAGATCCGTTTCCTTTGCCCCTCGCCGGGCTATGACCGTCATTTCCGGGTGACAGAGCATTTTGGGTTTGAGCTGATCAATATTCCGATGCTGGAAGATGGCCCGGATATGGATATGGTGGAGAAGCTGGT
>CALWZE010000025.1 GCA_944385925.1 uncultured Clostridia bacterium | reverse complement strand
GGTTATACGGAAAAAATCGCTGCGGGCGCGAGCAACCGCAACCGCACAATACGGGAATGGCTGTCCCAGCAAAGCGACGAGAAATTGCAGCTGTTTGTGGATACCATATTCGAGGTCATTCAGGCGGCGGAGGTCAAAAAGGTGGGAGATCTTCCGCTTGGCGCGCTGCGGGAGGCGGACCGGATCTATGACGCGATCCGGGACATCGACGAGCCGACGGCGCGCTGCATTTCCGATCTGGTCAAACAGCTGGTCGTGATCTGGCTGCGCTCGGTGTTCGGTATCGATCCGGAAAAGGAGGGCAGTCCTGTGGGCTGAACCGGCAAACCGGCGCACTGAGACGGTGCGGAAGGATTTGATCCGGTTTTGGCACGCCCCGCGTCATGGCGGGCGGAGAAAGAGGCGGGATCTTGCGGCCGATCGGTTTGCTGTGTTCAAAAAAGTAAAAATCCTGCCTTTGCGAAAAGGCGGGACAGGTCAAGGCCCCCGGCCAAGCCGGGGGCCTTGTGTAATTTTTTCAAAAGGAAAAACAGGCTAAACGTCTCGGGAGGGGAGTGAAGCATCGGCTTTCCCTGCTGCGGGCCAGCGGCTGTCCATGAAAGAAACTGGCTTTCTGCCCGGCATCCCCGCTGGCCGCAGAGAGGTCTTTTTCGAGACATGATCCCGGTAAGGCGGAACGGCGGGCAGGTCGCTGAAGCTGACAAGGCAGTCGGGAATCCGCCGCAGACGCAAAAGTTCGCTTAGAAGGCGAGGGCTCTGCGCTTGTGAAATGAAATAGAAAAGCGGCAGGTTTGGCAAGCGCGGCGTTGCCGGGACTTTTGACAAATCCGCCTTAGAGTATTTCGGCAAGCAGCGCGTTGGAGACCAGCATCCCGCGCCGGGTCAGCCAAAGCCGGCGGCCCTGCCTTTCACACAGGCCCGCCCGGGCATATACGTCCAGCCTGCGCAGGGTTTCAGGCGGAAAACGGTAATCAAACCGCCGCTCCAGTTCGTCCAGATCAAGCCCGGCTGTCAGGCGCAGCGAGAGCATGATAAAATCCTGCGCGCTCAATTCGGTTTCCAAATTGAGCGGGGCGCAGAAAGCTGCATCCAACCCGGCCGGGCATCCGGAGCCGCCGAAGGTTTCCAGATAGCGGTCTATGCTTCGCGGGAAACTGTACAGCTTTCCGCCGACGCTGCTGTGCGCCGCGGCGCCGAAACCGTAATAGGGCGCGCAGTGCCAGTATTTCAGATTGTGACGGCTGGGATAGCGGCCGCCGCGGGAAAAGTTGGAGATTTCATATTGAACGAACCCGCAGCGATCCAGAAGCGCACAGCTTTTTTCATACAGCGCAGCCTGGTCGTCGTCATCCGGAATGCCGTCCGGACGATGGGCGGCGAAAGGGGTGCCGGGCATGATTTTGAGCAGGTAAGCGGACAGGTGGGTCACCGGCAGGGCGCAGAGCTCCCGTATGGTTTTCATAAGCGCCGCCTCGCTCTCCTGCGGCAGCGCGAGCATAACGTCGGCGCTGATGTTCTCAAATCCGCACGCGGCCGCAAGCGCGATCGTATCCAGCGCCCCCTGCCGGTCGTGCAGGCGGCCGATTTGCCGCAAAACCGCGTCGTCGGTGCTCTGTACGCCGATGGACAGCCGGTTGATTCCGGCGGCGCGCAGCGCGCGCAGTTTTTCCGCCGTGCAGGTTGCGGGATTCATTTCCAGCGTCACTTCGCAGTCTTCGGAAAGTACAAAGCGCTGTGCGGCCGCTTCCAGCATCCGGGCGATCAGCGCCGGATCAAGCAGGCTCGGGGTCCCGCCGCCGAAATAAACCGTATCCGCCTGTACGCGGGGGGCAAGCTGCATCTGCGCGCAGACGGCTTCGGTATAGCGTGCCGCGAGCGCCGGATCGTATGGGACGGAATAAAAATCGCAATAGGGGCATTTTCGAACGCAGAACGGGACATGAATATAGATACCGGCTTTTTCCATCTTGATTTCCTTTTTATGCGGCTGATGATAATGTTTTCTGATTTGACAGGCCGATCCGGCAGGGAAGGCAATTTGGCTTGCGGCAGAGCTTCGCCGGCTTGAAACAGATACATGCGAAAAGATAGCCGGAATAACCTGCGGCCGCCCTTTTGAATGGGTTTCCTGCGGCCCGGCCGCAGCCGGGGACATCCCCTGCTGCGCGTGACCATTTTCCGTGGTTAACGGACGGGCCTTGTCATTTCGGGGAGCTGAAAATCCGTTCTCTTTCGGCAGGGACCTGTTTGAATTCCCGCCGTCTTAAAGTCTTTTTCTTAGTATAATAAATGCGCGCGCCTGAGGCAATCCCGCCGCAGTCCGTCCGGACAAAAAGGGCGAAATGCGCAGAGAAAAGCCGGCTGCGGGGCGAAGCAAAAAGCGGGAAGAAAAAAAGCAAAAAATTTTTTTCAAGGGTGTTGACATTCCGGGGAAATAGTGTATTATAATAATTGTTAGCACTCAGAGGCTTAGAGTGCTAACACAAAAACGGCTTGAGACCCGGCGAGCAAAGGAGGCGTTGCAGAATGGATATCAGCCGCAGAAAACGTCTGATTCTCTCCAAGATCGTGACGCTGTATACCGATTCGGGCGATCCGATCGGTTCCAAGCTTCTCAATCAGTTTTTGGAGGGGGTTTCGGTCTCCTCCGCAACCATCCGCAATGAGATGGCTGAACTGACTTCGCTGGGATTTTTGGAACAGCCGCACACCTCCGCGGGCCGCGTGCCCACGGTGGAGGGGTTTCGCTATTATGTCGAAAACCTTCTGCAAAGCTGCCCGTTGACCGAAGAGGAGCAATCCGAGATCGACCAGGCAATTGATTCGATGGATTCCGATCCGGACCGTGCTGCGGACGAAGCGGCGCGGTCGCTTGCGCAGGTGACCGGGCTTGCGGCGATCACAACGACGCCGCGGGGCGGCAATGTGCAGCTGACCCATTATGAGATCTTCAAAACCGGAAAATACAATATCGCGATTGTCGGCGTAACCAGCGTCGGCGGCGTTAAAACCCGCGTCTGCCGGGTTGCGCAGGAGCTGGATAACGATCAGCTCGCAAGGCTTGAGACGCTGCTTAACCGCCGCTTCGTCTTTGTTTCACCGGAGGACCTGAACCGGCAGATGGTCGAGGAAGCGGTTGCGGAGCTTGGAAAAGACGGAAAAGTATGCGCGCCGGTGCTGTCGGCGGTCGTGACCATCATCAAAAGCGCAGCGGATGTGCGGGTGTATACGGAAGGACAGGAAAAGCTGCTGGATTACCCCGAATTTGACACCCACATCAAAGAACTGCTCGAGCTGTTTTCCGACGCGCGCAGCATGTGCAGTTATCTCATGCCGGATGAGCCGCTCAAGGTTTATGTCGGCGACGAGCGCGGCGGGTTCGGAATGGACTCGCTGGGCGTGGTGATGGGACGGTATCGCGCGGCCGGCGGCCGCTACGGCACCCTGGCGGTGGCGGGTCCGGTACGCATGAATTACGAATTCATCATTCCCCGGGTGACCTATTTCAGAGACCGACTGAGCGCGGCGCTGACCAATCCGGGATTACAATGAAAAGTGAGGCTTGACTGATGCTGGAAGAAAAACAGGACGGCATGAATCAGACGGGCGGTGCGCCCGAAACAGAGACTTCGGCGGTCGTAAACGAGCCCGAAACCGCGAAGCAGCAGCCGCAGACTGAACCGCAGCAGAGCGCTGAAGCGGCGCCGAAGGAAAAAGAGGATAAAAAGAAAAAGAAACAGGATAAAGAAGTAGAAAAACTGAAAGAACAGGCAGAGAAGCTGCAAAAGGATCTGGACACTCTCAAGGATCAGCTTCTGCGCACGGCGGCGGAATATGACAATTACCGCAAGCGGACCGATCGTGAAAAAGCCGCAAGCGTTTCGATGGGAACTGCGGGCGCGGTGGAGAAGATCCTGCCCGTGCTGGACACGCTGGAACTTGCGGCGGCGGCCGAGACGGCGGACGAAGCCTATAAAAAGGGCGTGACAATGACCCTGACCATGTTCCGTGAAGCGCTCGGTTCGCTGGGCGTCGCGGAGATCGAGGGCGTCGGCGCGCAATTTGATCCCAACTGCCACTGCGCGGTCGCGCGCGAGGCGGCAGGCGAGGCGGAGAGCGGCAGTATTGTGCAGGTGATGCGCAAGGGCTACAAGCTCGGCGACAGAGTCATCCGTCCGTCCATGGTGACGGTCGCGGAATAAGGCAAACAGGCGCGGCGCGTCCTCAGGGACGCCCGTGTTTAAAGTCCGCAAAGGGGCGGCAAAAAGCCCGGATGCGGCCGCACCCGCGCGAAAGCGGCGGGGCGATAGATCAAAACGGCCGGCTGACGGCCGCAGACACAGTTTAATTTGTTAACACAAGGCAAAAGGAGATAGATTGAGTATGGCAAAGATTATCGGCATCGACCTCGGCACGACAAACTCCTGCGTGGCGGTTATGGAAGGCGGCGAACCGGTCGTCATCACCAACGCGGAGGGCGCCCGCACGACCCCTTCGGTCGTTGCGTTTTCCAAGACCGGCGAACGGATGGTTGGTTCCACTGCAAAGCGGCAGGCGATCACCAACCCCGAGCGCACCATCAGTTCGATCAAGCGTGAGATGGGTTCCGACCACAAGGTCAATATTGACGGCAAAAACTACACCCCGCAGGAAATTTCCGCAATGATCCTGCAAAAGCTCAAAGGGGACGCAGAGGCATATCTCGGCGAAAAGGTGACCGAGGCGGTCATCACGGTCCCGGCTTACTTCAACGACGCACAGCGTCAGGCGACCAAGGACGCCGGCACCATTGCGGGTCTGGACGTCAAGCGGATCATCAACGAACCGACGGCGGCGGCGCTTGCTTACGGCGCGGATAAAGAGCAGGAACAGAAGATCATGGTCTACGACCTGGGCGGCGGCACCTTCGACGTCTCGATCATCGAGATGGGCGACGGCGTGCAGGAAGTCCTCGCGACCGCCGGCAACAACCGGCTGGGCGGCGATGACTTCGACCAGCGGATCATCGATTACCTCGCGGATGAATTCAAGAAGGAAAACGGCGTTGACCTGCGCAGCGACAAGATGGCGCTGCAGCGTCTGAAAGAGGCGGCGGAGAAAGCCAAGATCGAGCTTTCCGGCGTCACCAGCACCCAGATCAACCTGCCGTATATCACGGCGGACGCAACCGGTCCGAAACACCTGGACATGACCCTGACCCGCGCGAAGTTCGACGAGCTGACCGCGGACCTGGTCGAAAAAACCATGGGGCCCTGCCGTCAGGCGCTGGCGGACGCGGGCCTGCAGCCGAACCAGCTTGACAAGGTTCTGCTTGTCGGCGGCTCTTCCCGCATCATCGCGGTGCAGGAAGCGGTCAGAAAGCTGATCGGCAAAGAACCGTTCAAGGGCATTAACCCGGATGAATGCGTTGCGATCGGCGCGGCGATTCAGGGCGGCGTGCTTGGCGGCGACGTCAAGGGCCTGCTGCTGCTGGATGTCACCCCGCTTTCCCTCGGCATCGAGACCGAAGGCGGCATCAGCACCAAGATCATCGAGCGCAACACCACCATCCCGACCAAGAAGAGCCAGATCTTCTCGACGGCGGCGGACAGCCAGACCTCGGTTGAGGTTCATGTCCTGCAGGGCGAGCGCGAGTTCGCACGGGACAACAAGACCCTTGGCATGTTCCGTCTGGACGGAATTCCTCCCGCACCCCGCGGCATTCCGCAGATCGAGGTGACCTTCGACATCGACGCGAACGGCATTGTCCACGTCTCGGCCAAGGATCTCGGCACCGGCAAGGCGCAGGATATCACCATCACCAGCTCGACCAACATGAGCAAAGAGGATATCGACAAAGCGGTCGAGGAGGCGCAGCGGTTCGCGGAAGCGGATAAGAAGCAGCGTGAGGAGATCGAGAACAAGAACGCGGCTGATTCGGCGGCCTATCAGGCTGAGAAGCTTGTCAAGGATATGGGCGACAAGCTGGACGCGAACGACAAGTCCGAAATCGAGAGCAAGGTTGCGGATCTGCGTGCGGCGATCAGCGCCAACAGCCAGGAAGACATGAAGGCAAAGCGTGAAGCGCTCGAGAAGAAGATCTATGAAATCAGCTCCAAGATCTATCAGGCGCAGGGCGCGCAGCAGGCGGCCCCGGATATGGGCGGCGCGGCGCAGACCGAGCCGAATAAACCGGATGACGGCGTCGTGGACGCGGACTATACCGAGGTTGAATAAAGCGGCAGTGCTTTGTAAATAAGGGCGGCTGGCGTCCCGCGCCGTGCTCCGGCGCGCGGTCGCCCCGCCCTTCGGGCGTTTTCCGGACTTGACCCGGTGTGTACAATAGGAAAAGACGGGCCGGAGCTTTGCCCGAATCGATTCATAAAAGGATAAGAGGCATATGGCGGAAAAAAGAGATTATTATGAGGTCCTCGGCGTAGACCGCAACGCGACCGAGGACCAGATCAAAGCAGAATACCGCAAAAAAGCCAAAAAATATCATCCCGACCTCAATCCCGACGACCCCACGGCCGAGGCGAAGTTCAAAGAAATCAACGAAGCCTATGAGGTGCTTTCAGATAAGGAAAAACGCGCGCGGTATGACCAGTTCGGCCATGCGGGCGTCGATCCGAGCTACGGTGCGGCGGCGGGCGGCTACAGCGGCGGCTTTGGCGGCGGCTTCGACGTGGATCTCGGAGACATCTTCAACTCCTTTTTTGGCGGCGGTTTTGGCGGCTCCCGCAGCCGTACAAGCAACGCTAACGCACCCAAACGGGGCGGCGACGTGCATGTCAGCCTGCCGCTGACCTTCATGGAGGCGGCGCACGGCTGCGTCAAGACGATCCAGATCAATGTCATGGACACCTGCTCGGAGTGCCACGGCAGCGGCGCGGCCAAGGGAACCCAGCCGGTTACCTGCGAGCACTGCCACGGCACGGGTTATGTCACGGTGCAGAAACAGAGTATGTTCGGCACCGTCATGCGCAGCACAAGTCCCTGCCCGGTTTGCGGCGGCAAGGGAAAGACGATCGCCTCGCCCTGCCCGAAGTGCTCGGGCAGCGGACGGGTCAAGGTCAAGCGCAAACTGGAGGTCACGGTGCCGGCAGGCATCGACGACGACCAGAGCCTGCAGCTGAGTGGACGCGGCGACGCGGGGATCAACGGCGGCCCGAACGGCAACGTTATTATCGTGGTTTCGGTGCGGCCCGACCCGCTGTTTGAGCGGCGGCGCTATGACGTTTATGTCAATGTGCCGATCAGCTATACCCAGGCGGCGCTCGGCGATGAGATCACGGTTCCGACCGTCGACGGCAAGATCAAATTCACCGTTCCGGACGGCACCCAGCCGGGCACGGTGTTCCGCCTGCGCGGCAAGGGCATTCAGTATCTGAACAAAGGCGGACGGGGCGACCAGTATGTCGAGGTCCAGGTCGAGGTGCCGAAAAAGCTTTCGCGGGAGCAGAAAGCGGCGCTCAAGCATTTTGATGAGTCCCTGACCGTCGAGAAAAACTATGAGAAGCGCAAGGGATTTGCCGACCGCATCCGCAAGGCGTTCGGCAAGGACTGATAAAGCGGATTCTTTGCTGTAAAAGACGCGGCAGGCCCGCGCGGTTCCAAACCGCGCGGGCCTTTTTGTTTGCCGCCGAACAGGCATGATAAAGCTTGAAATAACCCGAAAAGTGCCTGATATATCCCCGGGGGGAATTGCGGTGCAAAAAGTGTGGTGGAAACACAGCGCCCCACACTTTTAAAGGGGACGCGAGAAACATGGTCTGTAAAGACCATGTTCAACTGCTCGCTTAACGGGTGATCTTGATTTAATTCGCAAATTTAAAAGGACAAGCCGACCGTTTTATCCTCGTAATCAGGAAAGGCGTGCGCGTTTTGACTGCACAAACGCATAAAGCTGAAAAGGCGGCTGATAACTTTTACTAAGGCGGCCAGGGTGTGCAGAAAAGAGTGTTTTTTCGCCCGGTTCGGATGCAGTTCGCCGGCTGGATGTGCTATAATAAAAAACCTAAGGCGCCGAGGCAGCTCAGCTGCGCATTTTGGCGGCCGGATTCACCGAAAGGATCAAAAAAGCGAAATATGAAAAAACTTTTGATCGCGCTGCTTGCTGCATTGCTCAGTCTGCTTGCCGCGACAGCGCTCGGCCTGGGAGTGATTCACCTCACCGACTGGCCCTATCTCCGGGACCTGGATGCGCTGAAGATTCCGCAAAGCGCGGGGATTTCCCGTGAGCAGGCGCTGGAAAACTATCGTGCGGTGATGCGTTATCTCTCCCCGTTTTCGGATACGGCCTTTTCGCTGCCTTCTTTGAAGTGGTCGCAGGAGGGGGAGGCGCACTTCGCGGACTGCAAAAAAATCTTTGACGGCGTTTATTTCGCCGGCGCCGCGGCTGCGGCTGCGCTTGCGCTGCTGGCGCGCCGCAAACGCTTAAGAAACAGCAGAATAAAGGCCATTTCCGGCGCCGCTGTGCTTGCGATCCCGCTCTGCGTCCTTGCGGCTGTGGCGATAGATTTTGATCAGGCGTTCGTGCTCTTTCACCAATTGTTTTTTCCGGGCGCGACCAACTGGATCTTTGACGCGGGCCTAGACCCGATCATTCTGATTCTGCCGGAGGAATTCTTTTTGCATTGCGCGCTGGTAATAGCCGGCTTCTGGGTTTTGGCGAGCATACTTTGGTTTGCAGGCGCGGCGAAAAGCCGGGCAAGGGAGATAAAGGAGAAGTAAAATGGAATGGATTGAACTTTGCGTAAAGGTGCCCACCGAGCACACCGAAACGGCCGCGGCCATTGCGACCATGACGGTTCCTTACGGCATTTATATCGAAGATTATTCGGATATGGAGGAGATGCTGCCTAAAATCGGGCGGGTGGACTATATCGATGAGGAACTGATCGCCAAAGACCGCGCGCATTCCATCATCCATATCTATATCCCGCAGAATCTTGCCCCCATGGAGGCGCTCTCCTTCATTGAGGAACGCCTGCGCGCGCAGGGAATCGAATACGAGACCGATGCGGTCTCGGTGCGGGAAGAGGATTGGGCGAACAACTGGAAAGCTTTCTATCATCCCGAGCGGGTCGGAAACCGTCTGGTGGTCTGCCCTTCCTGGGAGCTGTACAGCCCGCAGGAAGGAGACGCGGTGCTGACCATGGACCCGGGCTCTTCCTTTGGCAGCGGAAAACACGAGACGACCCGGCTTTGCCTTGAAGAGACCGAGCGGGCGGTCAAAGCCGGCGACGCGGTTCTGGATATGGGATGCGGAAGCGGAATTTTGTCTATCGCGGCGCTGAAACTGGGCGCAGCGCGGGCGGTTGCTGTGGATGTGGATAAGAATGCGGCGGCAACAGCGGCGCGCAATGCGCAGGAAAACGGATTTGAGCCGCCGGTCTACCAAACGCTGGCAGGCAATGCAACGGAGGATGAGGCGCTGTATGCGCGCATCGGCGGCGATTATGACCTGATCCTGGCGAATATCGTTGCGGACGTCATCCTGGCCATGCGCGGGCTGTTTTGGGAAAAGCTGAAACAGGGCGGTTCGCTGATTGTCAGCGGCATTATAGATACCCGGGCAGACGAGGTGCTGGACGCCCTTTGCGCGCAGGGCTTTGTCCCGGCGTCCCGCAGCGAGCTGCGCGGCTGGGCCGCCGCCCGGTTTACCCGTCCCTGACGGGCAGCCTTTTGCAAAGCAAAGCGGTTTTGTGCGCTGACTGCGTTCCTCTGTCCTCTGCCTGCATCCGAATGTTCAGGGTATGCTGCTCTGCTTTTTCGCTTGCCTGTTTTAAATGCTCAGGCATAAGAAAAGAGCCGCACATCCGTGCGGCTCTTTTGCCTGGAAGATTCAGCGCTCAGGCGAGGAACTTTTTGATTCTCTTATAGAAGTACTCGTCCTCGGTCACGCAGAGAACCGGCTTGCTGAAATCCAGCGTCATCAGGCCCAGCAGCGATTTTGCGTCAACGATGGTATCCTCGTTATGGATGCCGATATCGCTGGGATAGCTGGTCGCGATCCGATTGAGCTGCTTTATATCTTCGACTCCGTTAAGTTTGATTTCTTTAACCATGGTAACCTACCTCCTTAATCTGTCTCTAAAGCAGATACCTTTGAGTTGTGCATTTAGCACAATCAAATTATATAATGTTTGTGCGAAAAGTGCAATAGGTGGATCGGCAACTTCTATATTGCGCACAAATCTTGTATTAAAATTGGCAAAATACTGTATTTGTCGCAAAAAAATATGTAAACGGAATGTAAAGAAATGAAGCGGAAAAAGGGCATAAAACCACTGGAGGAGGAAAATGCATCAGCCGGATATCCGATATCTTCATCTGTATCCCTCGCAGGACAGCGTGCGGAGCGGGGAACCGCTGAACGTGATGTTTGCGGTCAAAAATATGGAGACTGCGGTCTGCGAAGCCGAGCTTCGTCTATGGCTGTCCGGCACAGGCGGCTGGCGGCTGGCGTCCGCAGCGGTTCGGGAACTTGCGGGGCGCAGCATCACCCATGTTTATATGCAGATCGCTGCGCAGGCCTTTCTTCCCGATTTCTGGGATGGACAGCAGCAGGAAGAGCTTTTGCTGTATTGCGGCTGCGCGGCGCCAACAGGAGAACCGTCCAAAAATTGTACCGCATTGATTTTTGTCAAAAGCTGATTTTGCGGCGCAGAGCCTGTGTTCCAATAGCCGGCGCAAGCTGCGCAAAGGTATTTTGCCGATAAATGTTCCGGCAGATACTGAGAATATGCCGCTGGCATCCCCTGTTCCGCAGCCGGTTAAAGCGGAGGTAATGCACCCGGCTTATATTTTTGCTGAGAGATGCGACAGAAAAGGCCGTCGTTTCATACGATCCGCATCGAGCGGATAAATATGAAGCGAACGGCCTTTATCTCTATATTCAAATAAAAAATCTGTAAAACCGGAAAGACGATACCCTGGCAGATCTCTCAAGAAGCGTTGGATAACCTGTTTTCTGAATCTATGAAAGACAAACCCTGAACGTGCGGTCAGAGCCAGCTTTTTGCAAAACCCAAAGCCGGCGGTCCTTCAAAATAAATTCAAAGCGCCTCGTGCAGCGCGGGGCGTTTCCGTTCCAGGCAGCCTTTCCCATGCCGAAAGACCGGCACGAACTTATTCCTGTGTGTCCTGCTGTGCGCGGGGACCGATATAGCGGGCAGAGACGCTGGTGATGCGCCGTTCATCCGCTTTCAGTGCAACCAGTTCAATCCCGTCATAAACAGCGCTTGGGTGTTCGCCGCGGCGGGGAATCCGCTTGAGCAGCGCGGTCAGCAGGCCGCCGATCGTGTCGCTCTCGATGTCGTCCGGCATATCCTCCAGACCGAGCGCATCATATACGTCCTCGACCTCGGCAAAACCGTCGCAGGTCAGGCTGCCGTCGCTGTTTTTGATTATGTAAGCCTCTTCTTCGTCGTATTCATCCTCAATGTCGCCGACGATACTTTCCAGAATATCCTCCATGGAAACGATGCCGGCAGTGCCGCCGTATTCATCCACAACGACCGCAAGCTGCATTTTGTTCTGCTTGAAATCAATCATCAGGTCGCGTGCCCGGCAGCTTTCCGGCACAAACAGCGGTTTTCGCCACAGGCGGGACAGGTCAACGCCCTCGCTGGACTTGCCGACATAGCGCAGCAGATCCTTGACAAAGGCGACGCCGACGATATGGTCCAGCGTCCCTTCATAGACCGGAATGCGGCTGAAACCGTATTCGATTGCGATCGAAGTGATGTCCTCAACCGTTGCGGTGGTCGGTACAGCCTCGATCTCGGTGCGGTGGGTCATGATGTCCGCCGCGCGCACATCGTCCAGCTCGAAGATGTTGCCGATCATCTCTTTCTGATTTTCGTCAATCTCGTCCAGCTCATCCACCGTGTCCAGCACATCCTCTTCAGTGAGGTTTCCGAGATCCTCCGATACGCCGCGCGCCTTGAGAAGGCTGCGCGCAGGGAAGGTCAGGAACCGGGCAAGCGGGGTGAAAATCGAGACAAAACGCAAAGGCAGACGAAGGCTGCGCAGATATCGCTCGCTGTGCGCCCGTCCCCATGCAAGCGGAAGAAAGACAAAGAACATCCCGCAAAGGGCGGACAGCAGCAAAAAACAGAGCCAGCGAAGCAGCACGGCCAGCCAAACCGGTACCTCGCCAAGCAGTCCGGCAGCCGCCGCCGCGGCAAGGACGCCGAGCGAACGGCATATCCGGTCTGCGCTGAACGCTGCCCAAAGCAGACAGGGTACGCACAGCAGCAGCGCCGCGGCGCTTTTGAGCGAAACGCCCACGCCGCTTCCGGCAGTCTCTTTTGCGCTGCTTTGCTCAAGCAGCACGCCGGAAACAAGGAAGAAAAGCGCGCTGAGCGCAAGAGAAATCAAAAGCGGAAGAATGGGCCAACTGTCAGGGTCCATGAAGCAGTATCTCTCCTTTTTTGGACGGCGCGGCATTAATGTATGGACAGCCGCGCGCAAATGTACTTCTATAGTATAGTCCAAAATCCGGCGCTTGTCCATGCATGGCCAGCGGGAGCGGGCAGGGAAATCAAGCGAGCCGCATATGAGCAGGCTGCCGAAAAGAAGGCCTGTCCTCGAAGCCGCGGGCCGCTCTTTCGGCGCTGCGGAAATAAAGGCGCCCCGGCCGGCAGGCAAAATCAATTTCAGCGGGCGGATGCGGCGGGGATCGAAGAAAAAGCGGACAGTCCTCCTTTTTATGGAAAAGCGTCCCAAAAACTCGGAAATTTCCCGGTTTCAAACTTTACTTTGCGCGGGAAAGATGATAAAATTTATTACTGGTAAAGCCATTCATTGATGATTTATATAGGAGGCTCTTAAATGGCAAGAAAAATGCTTACCATGGACGGCAATAACGCTGCCGCCCACGTTTCCTACGCGTATACCGACGTCGCGGCGATCTACCCGATCACCCCGTCTTCGGTCATGGCGGAGGTCGTCGACGAGCGTTCGGCGAAAGGGCAGAAGAACATCTTCGGCCACGAGGTCAAGGTTGTTGAGATGCAGTCCGAGGCTGGCGCCGCGGGTGCGGTTCACGGCTCGCTCGCCGCTGGCGCGCTGACCACCACCTTCACCGCTTCCCAGGGTCTGCTGCTCATGATCCCGAACATGTACAAGATCGCGGGCGAGCTGCTTCCCTGCGTTATCGACGTGTCCGCCCGTGCGGTTGCGTCCCACGCGCTGTCCATCTTCGGAGATCATTCCGACGTTATGGCCTGCCGTCAGACCGGTTTTGCGATGCTCGCCGAGAGCAGCGTGCAGGAGGTTATGGACCTGACCGCGGTTGCGCACTGCGCCGCCATCAAGGGCCGCGTCCCCTTCCTGAACTTCTTCGACGGTTTCCGTACCTCCCACGAGATCCAGAAGATCGAGGTCTGGGACTATGAGGACCTGAAAGACATGGTCGATCTGGACGCGGTCGAGGCGTTCCGCAAGAGCGCGCTCAACCCCGAACATCCGATCATGCGCGGTTCGGCACAGAACCCCGACATCTTCTTCCAGGCGCGTGAGGCGTCCAACGTGTACTACAACGCGGTTCCGGCGATCGTTGAGGAGTACATGGGCAAAGTCAACGAGAAGATCGGCACCAACTACGGCCTGTTCAACTATTACGGCGCCGCGGATGCCGAGACGGTCATCATCGCCATGGGTTCGGTCTGCGACACCATCGACGAGACCATCGACTACATGATGGCTGCCGGCGAGAAGGTCGGCCTTGTCAAGGTTCGCCTGTATCGTCCGTTCTCCGCGAAACACCTCATCGCCGCTCTGCCTGACACGGTCAAGAATATCGCGGTGCTCGACCGCACCAAAGAGCCGGGCGCGCTTGGCGAGCCGCTTTATCTGGACGTTGTCGCTGCGCTTCGCGGCAGCCGCTTTGACGGCGTGAAGATCGTCTCCGGCCGCTATGGCCTGGGCAGCAAGGACACCACCCCCGCCCAGATCATCGCCGTTTACCGCAACGCGCAGGCTGCGGACAGCAAGCCGCAGTTCACCATCGGCATCAACGACGATGTGACCTACCTGTCGCTGGACATCAAAGAGAACCCGAACACCACACCGGAAGGCACCACCTGCTGCAAGTTCTGGGGCCTCGGTTCGGACGGTACGGTCGGCGCGAACAAAAACAGCATCAAGATCATCGGCGACCACACCGATATGTATGCGCAGGCTTACTTCTCCTATGACTCCAAGAAGTCGGGCGGCGTCACCGTCTCCCACCTGCGTTTCGGCAAAACCCCGATCCGCTCCACCTATCTGATCGACAAGGCGGATTTCGTTGCCTGCCACAACCCGGCTTATATCGGCAAGTTCGATATGGTTGAGGACCTCAAAAAGGGCGGCACCTTCCTGCTCAACTGCACCTGGAACATGGAAGAGCTTGAGCAGCACCTGCCCGCGAAGGACAAGCGCTTCATCGCGGAAAATGACATCCAGCTGTACACCATCGACGCGATCGCGATCGACAAGAAGCTGGGTCTGCGCGGCAAATACAACACCGTTCTGCAGAGCGCGTTCTTCAAGCTCGCCAACATCATCCCCGAGGCTGAGGCCATCGAGTATATGAAGGCCGCTGCGACCAAGAGCTATGGCCGCAAGGGTGAAGAGATCGTCAAGATGAACCACGACGCGATCGACGCCGGTGCGGACGCGGTCGTCAAGATCGAGGTCCCCGCTTCCTGGAAGACCGCGAGCGACGATCACAGCGCTGCCGTTAAGGCGACCGGCGACCGCAAGGATCTGGTTGATTTCGTCAACAACATCCTGATTCCCACGAGCCTGCAGCAGGGCGATAAGCTGCCGGTTTCCACCTTCAAGGGCTATGAGGACGGTCATATGCCGCAGGGTTCCGCGGCTTACGAAAAGCGCGGCATTGCGGTCAACGTGCCGTCCTGGAATCCGGACAACTGCATCCAGTGCAACTTCTGCTCCTATGTCTGCCCGCACGCCGTGCTGCGTCCGGTCGCGATGACCGAGGACGAGCTCAAGGCGGCGCCTGCCGGCACCAAGAGCGCAGATATGACCGGCGTACCCGGCATGAAGTTCGTCATGACCGTCTCGGTGATGGACTGCACCGGCTGCGGTTCCTGCGCAAACGTCTGCCCGGGCAAGAAGGGCGCCAAGGCGCTGACCATGCAGCCGCTGGAAGGCCAGCACAGCGAGCAGGATACCTTTGCTTACGGCCTGACCCTCGACCGCAAGCCCGAGGTCTCCGAGAAATTCAAAGAAACCACCGTCAAGGGAAGCCAGTTCAAGCAGCCGCTGCTTGAGTTCTCGGGCGCCTGCGGCGGATGCGGCGAGACTCCGTATGCCAAGCTGATCACCCAGCTGTTCGGCGATCGGATGTATATCGCCAACGCGACCGGCTGCTCCTCCATCTGGGGCGGTTCGGCTCCCTCCACTCCGTACACCGTCAACAAGGAAGGCCATGGTCCGGCTTGGGCGAACAGCCTGTTTGAGGACAACGCCGAGTACGGTCTGGGCATGTTCCTCGGTCAGGACACCCTGCGCAGCCGTGTAATCGACAAGGTCAAGGCGCTCGGTGAAAAGGCTGAGGGCGACGCCAAGGCGGCGATCGACGAGTACCTCGCGACGGTCAACGACGGCGCGGCCAACAAGGTTGCGGTGGACAAACTGATCAAGGCGATCAGCGACTGCGGCTGCGAGGAAGGCAAAGAGATCCTCAAGGATAAGGACATGCTTGCCAAGAAGTCGGTCTGGTGCTTCGGCGGCGACGGCTGGGCTTATGATATCGGCTTCGGCGGCGTTGACCACGTCCTCGCTTCCGGCAAAGACGTGAATATCATGGTCTTCGATACCGAGGTTTACTCCAACACCGGCGGCCAGTCCTCCAAGGCGACCCCGACCGGCGCTGTTGCACAGTTTGCGGCAGCCGGTAAGGAGGTCAAGAAGAAGGACCTCGCGGCGATCGCAATGAGCTATGGCTATATCTATGTCGCGCAGATCGCAATGGGTGCTGATTACAACCAGACCATCAAGGCAATCCAGGAGGCGGAGAGCTACAACGGCCCGTCCCTCATCATTGCTTATGCGCCCTGCATTAACCACGGCATTAAGGGCGGCCTTGTCAACGCGCAGGAAGAGATCAAGCGCGCGGTGGCCTGCGGCTACTGGCACTGCTTCCGCTTCGATCCGCGCCGCGCTGAGCAGGGACTCAATCCGTTCCAGCTCGACAGCAAGGAGCCGACTGCGAACTACCTCGACTTCATCAAGAACGAGGTTCGTTACAGCTCGCTGACCCGCTCCTTCCCCGAGCGTGCGGAGAAGCTGTTCGCGAAGGCCGACGAGAACGCGGTCAAGAAGTATCAGGAACTGAAAAAACGCGCCGAGGGCTGATTGCCCTGACGCTGCACAAGATGGGACCGGCAGTCTGCCGGTCCCACCTTTATAAAGATTTACTCTAAAGAAGAGTGGATTTTATGTACGCTTTGCTTTGTCGCAAAAACGCAAATCGCAATGCGGTTCGCTGTATGGCGGACTGTTGTTGGGCTGCGCGCTTTTTGCGGCATGGTATAGCATAACCGGCGGGAGACTATCCCGGCGGTTGAACCGGGCTATTCATGTGCGCGGGAAGCGGTTAACATCGCTTCCCGCGCATTTTTTATACCCTGGCGCGAAAAATCGTTTTTTGTAACGTTCTGCCCAAGGGGGCTTTTTGCAAAACAAACTGCAAAAAATGCATTGAAATATACAGGCTGAATAACGAGGAGAGGGCCGAATGAATGGAAATCGCATAATTGTTTCTTTTGGCAAAGAGAAGCGATGTTGGCAGATGGCTGCAAGTGATTTTGGGAACAGGCAATTAATATCGTCCGCAATCTGCCGGACACAGCAAGGAGAGGAAACAAAGTATGCGAGTTTACGACAATGTTTTGGAAACGATCGGCAGCACGCCGCTTGTGCGTATTCATTCGGTCATCCGCCGCCCGGGCGTGGAGGTTTATGCAAAGCTGGAGGGGGTTAATCCCGGCGGCAGCATCAAGGACCGCATCGCGCTGAAAATGATCGAACAAGCGGAACTGGAAGGGGCGCTTACACCGGAAAAGACGATTATCGAAGCTACTTCGGGAAATACCGGAATAAGTCTTGCGATGATCGGCGCAATTAAGGGGTATCAGGTCGAGATCGTCATGAGCGCGGCGGTTTCGGAAGAACGGCAGAAAATGATTCGTGCGTTCGGCGCCAAAGTGGTGCTGACCGACCCGAACCAGGGCACCGACGGCGCGATTCGGGAGGTGCGCCGCCGCCTGGAGCGCGAACCCAGTCGCTATTTCACAACCGACCAGTTCAGCAACCGGTACAACAAGCATGCGCACTACATTACCACCGCAGAAGAAATCATTCGAGACACCGACGGCCGGGTCAGTCACTATGTTTCTTCGCTGGGCACTTCGGGCACCCTGATGGGAGTCGGCAAAAGGCTCAAGGAGATCGACAGCCGGATACAGATTGTCTCAGCGCATCCGGTGCGCGGACATTATATCCAGGGCCTGAAAAATATGGAGGAGGCCATCGTGCCCGCGATCTATGATCCGGAACTGATCGACCGGACCGTGATGATCGAAAGCGAGGAGGCGTTCGAAATGAGCCGCCGGCTGGCGAAAGAGGAGGGAATTTTTGCAGGCATGTCCTCGGGGGCGGCGGCGCTGGCCGCGCTGCGGGTCGCGCAGACGATCAATCGCGGCGTGATCGTCTTTATCTGCCCGGACAGAGGAGAAAAATATCTCTCCACCAGCCTTTTTCAAACAACTGAGGGAGAGAAACGGGTGTGAGATTCCGCAAGGAGGCGCTCTTTTCCTGTAGTAAAGAATAGTGGATAGATGATCTGTGGCAGAGTAACCCGCAACCTGGGAAACAGCAGGGCGGACCTGAATAAGAGGGAAGGCGGAAACTGCAAATAAGCGGATCGAATTTGTTTAACCAGGAGTCTCATTCTGATTTGAATCCGGCTCTTAATTTTGCCCATAAAAACAAGGTCGTGCGGATGTTCAACTTCCTCAAGGAACAGAATCTTGATTTTTTAGTGGGATATGAAACAAATTTGTGATTAGAGAAAAAACAATTTTTCAATGTCTGTTTAAACAGAAAATAACTGTAAATTTTATGATAAGTTTACAAAAATGCTTGGCTTTCTTGAAAAAAATCCTTTGTAGTCTTATATTTATGGATAACAACTCTGATTATCTCAAAAAAGCCTGTAAATACGGGCAAATCACGGGATAGGGCCACTGAATTTACTACCAAATTACTACTTTTGGGATGAGCCTCGACACGCTTACTACTTCCCGTGAAATG
>CALWZE010000024.1 GCA_944385925.1 uncultured Clostridia bacterium | reverse complement strand
TAGTTCCTCTATGTCCAGAACCAACATACTTATCTGACCGCTCTGCCGTCCCATCATCCTCCATCCCTCCTTATTTCAATTATACCATAGGTCTGGAGTTTTGGGGGACTTTGTCAACAGGTCCAATTCTCTTCTCTTCTATTGCGTTCTATTCTTCAAAATTATCTTTAGCAAACAGCTGATGATGGTATTCTCAACCAATCCATAAAAAGACAAAATCCTCCGCCACAGCCTGTTTCGGCATACGGCAGAGGATTTTTTAATAAAGCACTGCTAAGCGGCAATATAACCATCCAGCGTTTCTTCGGAATGGTCGAGGATACCGGTCGTGTTTTGCAGCTCGATCACCTTGAGCTCAGCTGCATCTACCGGATCAGCGTGCGGACGCATGTAGGCATTAAGCGTCTGCGCCAGTTCCTCTTTATGTAAAGTAAATACCGACTGATGATTCTCTCCAAAATCATTGACCGGCTCACCCGGCACCCGCACAGCGGTTATATCTGAGGCGGAAAATTCTTTCGCACGCATCGCGAGGTCCGCCAGCTCTGCCAAAGAAAAATCTGTTTCAAGATAAGGATATACCGTTGTAACTGCGCTCAGAAGGCTGCCGGCACTCATGTTGGTCAGCTTGTCCGTCAGCGCCGCCAGAAAGATTCTCTGCACATTCATGCGGTCAAGGTCAGCACGCGCATAGTCGCGATAGCGCACAAACAAGTCCGCCATCTCCCCGTTGAGCAGATTGGGTCCGGCCGGCAAGGTGATTGTATTGACGATCACCTCGTTGGGGTCACGCAGGTTAAATACCATTTCCTGCTCGAGATTCACTTCTACGCCGCCCAGAACATCTACGGCTTTGCGAAAACCTTCCATTGTGATAGTCACATAGTTGTCAATCGGAAGCTTCATCATGTCATACAACTGACTTGCCAGTGCATTTATGCTTTCCTGCGGCGTATCTTCATTGTTGTAGACTGCATTAATTTTTCCGGTTGCCGTGACATCGCCAACATAGGTGTCGCGCGGGATCTGAAGCAGCGAAGCCTTATGGTTTTCAAAATCAATACTTGCAACCATGATCACATCTGTCATATTTTGCTGATGTGCGGCATCAGCCTGGTCGTTGTCAATTCCGCAAATCAGTATATTCATGGTCTTGCTGCGCAAAGTGTCCGGCGTCGAAATGGAATTATCCAGCACACCGGAACCTGAGCTTGTGCCCAGGCTGGTATATAGCATAACACCGCCGGTACAAAACACCAGGCACAACGGCACTAAAAACAGCGTCCGTGCAGCAAGCTTTCTTCTTTTTTCCCGTGTCAACCGGCCGGAAGCTGCGCCCCTTCGTCTTGCTCGCTGATCCTGGCGGCTTCGCGCTGTATTACAGCAGCGAATCAGCAGCATCAAAAAATTACCGGCACACAACATGGTCATTCCGCCCCAGATAAGGGATAAGGTGCCCGCAAAACTGACCTTGGCTTCAAAATATTTACATCCGAATGCGAGCAGCCCCAGTAAAAGCGTCCATAGAAAAAGGTTGCTCTTTTTTTTGACTGCACCGGACCCGAGAGCCCCGATAAGCCCGATAAAGAAATAAATCAGGGCCAATATCCAGCCGTTCATTTTGATTAAACCTCCCGCACCATGCGCTTGTTGCCGTTTATGCCACGCTCAACCAATATCCGTTTCGAGCGTCAA
This sequence comes from uncultured Clostridia bacterium, assembly GCA_944385925.1. Taxonomy (GTDB): domain Bacteria; phylum Bacillota; class Clostridia; order Oscillospirales; family Ruminococcaceae; genus CALWZE01. The sequence goes on along the minus strand of CALWZE010000024.1, from coordinate 41,496 downwards.
ACAGCACAGCAAAAACAGGCAATAAATATAACGAAACAGGATAAGCATATACTACAGCGCTCAAGAAAAAGCGCTGTTCTTGCTTCAATCCCTTCTTACAGAGCAAAGTCGATGCGCTGATACATCGATATCACCTTCTGCACCAGTCCATCAGCTGATATTGAATTGAGTGCCGCTGTTTCCTTTACTGCTCCTCTTTTAAAATTCTGCGGATTTCCCAACTTCATTTAAGCCGCAATTACTTTAAAAGGGGCTTTTAATTAAAAAATCGGTTCATTATCTCTTTAAAAACGTCCAAGCTGTTCAGTCCATGTTTGCCAAATCACCCAACTGGCGAAGCAATTCAATGTCTTCTTTTTCAAGGAGAATATTCGAGCGAATCACATGGCCGTCCGGTTCTGTGACTTTAAAAGAGATCAGCGTTCCTTCCTCTAACCCTGCACGCTTGACCGCTGAGAGAAAGAGTGGGAATTTTGTATGTCTTTGGATGAATTTATCTTTCATGGAAGAAATTTTCAGAAGATTAATTGGATTCAGTTTCAATTTTTTCTCCTTTTCACATCCTTGTGCCATTTTTAGTCTATATAGACAGACGCTCTATAAGGATAAAGTGTTGCAATTTTCCTGAAAAAATCAAATCTTTATGCGCGGCCGTCTAAATTCTTTCACATGCAGATTAATGAAAACCCAAGCACACGAAAAACATTTGCAGCAGAGAGCGCCGCAGCATCGGGTACATTTCACGTGCTCTTCACGACATGTAAAAGAGGCTCCGCTTTTTGGGAAAATGTCACACGATTTTCGATTTCCCAATCAGCGGTGCCCTTTCACTTAGAAAAACTGCTATTCTGAATTAGCTTGTTCTTTTTTGCAAAAAGCCAGGGTTATAAATCGAGCCTGATTTTCAAAGAGCTGCTTCAACTCAGTCATATTCTCTAGTGGCCACAACGTCTACACCGGTACCGCAAACATTTTTCAGCACGATCTGCCCAATATGAACCGGGCGAACTACAGACACTTTTTCCAACTCGCGCAGACAGTCGAAAATCAACCGTTTCTCGATTGGTTCGCGTGTCTTGACGCATAGAGGTTCCCGTGCTCCCTGCACCTGAACCAGTGCGGTCACCATTCTTTTGGGGCAGCTGAGCTCTTCCTCGGCGTATTTTTTTCCGACATTGCAGCTGTTTCCCTCAATCTTTATGATCTTGCCGTCCTGAATTTCAGCGGAGATCCGGCATCCCATCGGGCATCCGATGCAGGTCAATTCTCTGGTCATTCCAACACCTCCACCAAGACCTCGGCTCCCTGCGCCTGCGCAGCCTGGCGCTGCATGAAATCGGCAGGCAGCGTCATGGTCACCATTTCACCCGGCGCAAGCACCCGATACTTTTTTCGCAGCAGTTCTTCATCACCCACACAAACACGGACAACTGCGTTTTTGCGCACCGCCCGCGGTCTGAACATGATGGTTGTCGGGCAGTTTGCGCTTTGGGAAATATACTGCGGAACAAGCGCGTTTACACCGCTGCCTGCCACAACCGGAATTCTTTGGGCACAAATATCCAGCCTGCCTTCCAGATAAGCCGCCGCATTCTCTCCGGCACGCGCAGATTCCTGGGACACAAAGTCGACCAGGTCATGCACATGCAGAACATTGCCGCAGGAAAAAATCCCCTCGACCGAGGTCATCAGGCGATCGTCTACGATTGCGCCGCTTGTAGCCGGCGAGAGTTTGACACCCGCCATCTCGCTCAGCTCGTTTTCCGGTATCAATCCGACAGACAGCAGAAGCGTGTCGCAGTCGAAATGAATTTCGGTTCCGGGAATCGGTTTGAGATCCCCGTCCACCTTTGCAATGGTTACGCCGCTTAACCGCTCTTTTCCTTCAATGTCAATCACCGTATGACTAAGATAAAGCGGAATGTCGAAGTCATCCAGGCACTGCACAATATTGCGCTTGAGGCCGGCGCTGTAGGGCATCAGCTCGACACAGCCAAGCACCTCGGCGCCGCTGAAGGTCATGCGGCGCGCCATAATCAGCCCTATATCGCCCGAACCGAGGATCACGACCCTTTTGCCAGGCATCAGGCCTTGCAGGTTGACAAATTTTTGTGCGGTTCCCGCAGTGTAAACGCCGGCACAGCGCCACCCGGGCGTGCCGAGCGAACCGCGCGGGCGTTCCCGGCATCCCATCGCAAGGATGATGGCTCGCGCGCTGAACTGCTCCAGTCCCTTTTCCCTGCTTACACAGGTCACTGTTTTTTCCGGCGTGATCTCAATAACCATTGCACCGGTCTGATAAGGGATACCATATTCCAGGATTTTGTCAATATATCTTTGGGCATACTCCGGGCCGGTCAATTCCTCTTTGAAAGTGTGCAGGCCAAAACCATTATGAATGCACTGTTTGAGAATTCCGCCAAGCGTTTCTTCCCGTTCAAGAATAAGCATATCCCGGCAGCCGCTTTCATAAGCCGCAGCCGCGGCTGCGAGCCCGGCCGGTCCGCCGCCGATAATCAGCAGATCTATCTGCTTCATTCTTCCCCACCTCCCCGATTGAAGAGGAAACCCGTCAGCATTTTGGACTCACCGCCGCATTTTGTGATTTCAAGCGGACTCTTTCCAAGCTCCTCACAGAGAATCTCAACCACACGCGCGGTGCAGAATCCAGCCTGGCAGCGCCCCATTCCGGCGCGTGTTCTGCGTTTGACTCCGTCAACTGTCCGCGCGCCGACCGGCCTGCGAATGGATTCGCGAATTTCCGCTTCGCTGACCGTCTCACAGCGGCATACGATTCGCGCAAAATCCGGGTTCTTTGCAATCGCCAATTTGCGTTCCTGACAGCTCATTTCACGGAATTTCGGAATGGCGGCCCGATGCGGGTCAAAGTTGGGGTTCTGCGCCGCTTTAAGCCGCTTTGCAACCATTTTCGCCAGATAATCCGCTATTGCCGGCGCGGAAGAGAGTCCGGGCGATTCAATCCCGGCCGCGTTGAAGAAAAGCGGCGCATCCTTCGCCTCACCGATTATAAAATCATCACGGTCACAGTGCGCGCGCACGCCGGAAAAGGTGGTGATAAATGCGCGTCCCGGCAGCTCCGGCCAGCTTTTTCCTGCTCCAGCCAGGACCTTTTTCAGTCCCTCAGCAGTTGAGCGGGTATCATCCCGGTCCTGTATATCGTCGGCAGTCGGTCCCAGCAGGATGGTTCCGTCTACTGTCGGCGCAACAAGAATGCCTTTTCCAAGCCTGGTCGGGATCTGAAATATCGTTGAGGTGAATTTACCGGCATATTTTTTGTCAACAATGTAATATTCGCCCCGCCGCGGATGAATGCTGAAATGGTCCTGCGACACCATATCGTTAATTTTATCCGCATAGATACCCGCACAGTTGATCACCGCGCGTGTTTCGAATTCCCCTGCCATGCTGCGTACAAGCCATCCGCTCTGCGGATTTGGCAGAATTGAAGTAACTTCGGCTTCCCGAATAAATTCAGCTCCGTTGCAGGCCGCATTTTCCGCATAGGCCTGGGTCAGTTCATAAGGACAGCAGATTCCTGCATTGCGCACCAGCAGCGCCCGCTTTGCAGTCGGGTTAAGGTTCGGTTCACGGCGCAGAATCTCCTCACGGTCAATGATCGAAAGGCCCGGAACGCCGTTTTCCTGTCCCCGTTCAAAAAGCCGGTCGATCATCTGCTCATCGTCCCCCTCAAACGCAACGACCAAAGATCCGTTGCGTTTAAACGGCACTTCCAGTTCAGTGCAAATCTGTTCGAACATCGCGTTGCCCAACAGATTGAATTTGGCTTTATTGGTTCCCGGCTGCGCGTCATAGCCGCCGTGTACAATAGCTGTGTTTGCCTTGCTTTGGCCGTTGCAGATATCCGCCGTTTTTTCAAGCAGAAGAATTCGCAGATCGTACCGGGAAAGTTCCCGCGCGACTGCACAGCCGACAACGCCGCCGCCGATAATAACAACATCCAACATACGCATTTATTCCTTTGCCCAACCAAATGCACAGCGCACCGCTTTCTCCCAGCCAAGCACCAGCGATTTGCGATGCGTTTCTTCCATATTCGGATCGAATATCCTTTCGATTTTCCAGTTCGCGCGGATATCTTCCTGATCCTTCCAATAGCCGACAGCAAGTCCGGCAAGATATGCCGCGCCCATTGCGGTTGTTTCAACACAGGCAGGTCTGTGTACCGGCGCTTTATTGATATCCGCCTGAAACTGCATGAGGAAATTATTGGCGCTTGCGCCTCCATCCACCCGCAGAGCGCTCAGACAGACGCCGGCGTCCTCCTCCATCGCGCGCAGAACATCGTGAGTCTGATAAGCGAGCGACTCTACTGTAGCGCGAACAATATGATACTTATTAACGCCGCGGGTTATACCGACAATCGCGCCGCGCGCATATTGATCCCAGTACGGCGCACCGAGTCCGGTAAATGCGGGCACAACATATGCGCCGTTTGTATCCGGGACACGGGAGGCGAGATATTCTGAGTCCGGTGCGGAATCAATCAGACGCATCTCATCACGCAGCCACTGAATCGCCGCACCCGCAATAAAGATAGACCCTTCGAGTGCATAATTGACCTTGCCGTCCACGCCCCAGGCAATTGTGGTAATTAACCCGTTTTTGCTGAAAACCGGGCGGGTCCCGGTATTCATAAGCAGAAAACATCCAGTTCCATAAGTATTCTTTGCTTCTCCAGCTTCAAAACAGGTCTGTCCGAAAAGCGCAGCCTGCTGATCCCCTGCGGCACCGCCGATCGGGATCTCTTCGCCAAACCATTCTCTCGCAGTATGCCCATAAACGCAGCTGGACGGGCGAACTTGCGGCAGCATACACCGCGGAATATTCAGCTCAAGAAGAATTTCTTCATCCCAGTCCAGTGTGTTGATATTGAAAAGCATGGTGCGCGAGGCATTGGAATAGTCGGTCACATGAACTGCGCCGCCGGTCAATTTCCAGATCAGCCAGGTATCCACTGTGCCAAAGAGGAGTTCTCCATTCTCTGCTCTTTCTCGTGCACCCGGCACATTTTCCAATATCCAGCGAAGTTTGGTGCCGGAAAAATAGGCATCAATGACAAGTCCGGTTTTTTCCCGGAATTTTTTCTCGAGGCCGCGGCTTTTCAGTTCATCACAGTATTCCGCTGTCCGCCTGCATTGCCATACAATCGCATTGCAGACCGGTTCGCCGGTCTTTTTATCCCATACAATGGTCGTTTCCCGCTGGTTCGTGATTCCGATTGCAGCTATGTCAGCCGCTTTAATGTCCAGCTTTGCCATCGCTTCCTGCGCCACACCGATCTGGGTTGCCCAGATCTCGCTTGGATTATGTTCCACCCAGCCCGGCTTGGGGTAAATCTGGTTAAACTCCTTTTGCGCTACGCTGCACATTTCGCCTCTCTCGTTAAAAAGAATACAGCGATTGCTGGTCGTCCCTGCGTCCAACGCCATCACATATTTTGCCATATGCGCTCCTTTTTGAAAAAAGGGATGCCGCGCGGGACACGGCTTTTCCCAGTGCCCAGCGGCATCCCCATCATACCTGTACCTGATATGCCTTTTATTAACCTTGCGGACCTACCGCAGTCCTGCTTAGTTTTTGCTCAGATCAATATGGCGCACCATATTGCGAACTTCAAGCACCTTGGACGGTGAAACTGAAAGTTCATCAATGCCCATCTCAAGGAAACGTCTGGTTAACGAGGTATCCGCGCCGAGTTCGCCGCAAATGCCGATCCATTTTCCCTGCGCATGAATGTTCTTTGCCGCCAGCTCAATGAGGCGCAGCACCGCTTCATGGTGGGTATCAATAAAGCGATCAAGATTTGCGTTTTGACGGTCGGCCGCAAGTGTATATTGGGTAAGGTCATTGGTCCCAACGCTGAAAAAGTCAACCTCTTTCGCAAGCACATCACTGATGACCGCCGCCGCAGGGGTCTCAATCATGATACCAAACTCAACGTCCTCAGAATAGGCCTGACCTCTTGCTTTCAGCTCGTCCTTTACCTCAGCGACAATGCTTTTGATCTCATCCACCTCGCTTTTGGAGGTGATCATCGGGAACATAACCGCCAGTTTTCCATGCACAGAGGCACGCAAAAGCGCGCGCAGCTGCGTTTTGAAAACCTCCGGGCGAGAAAGGCAGATGCGAATGGCACGAAATCCGAGCGCAGGGTTTTCCTCTTTTGGCAGGTTAAAATAGCCGATTTGCTTGTCCGCGCCGATATCCAGTGTGCGAATAACAACCTTTTTGCCCTGCATCTGTTCCAGTACGGTCTTATATGCCTGATACTGGCTTTCCTCTGTCGGATAATCGGTACTTTCAAGATAAAGGAATTCGCTGCGGAACAGACCAACGCCGCCCGCATCATTTTTGTGCACAAGGGGAACATCGGCGGGACTGCCGATATTCGCGAAAACATCGATGCGCCGCCCGTCAAGTGTAACGTTATCCTGGCCAACCAGGCCATGCAGCAGGATCTGCTGGCGCTCAAACTCCTCCAACCGCGCATGAAACGCAGTCTGTGTTTCCTCGTCGGGTTCCACATAAAGCGCACCGGTTGCAGAATCGATGATTGCCTGCCTGCCATGCACCGTTTCATCCAATCCCTGCACCGAGATCAGGGCGGGAATCCCCATTGTGCGGGACAATATGGCAGTATGTGAATTGGCCGAACCGCCGGAGGTTACAATACCCAGCAGAAGCGACCGGTCAAGTGTTACAGTTTCGCTCGGTGTCAGATCATCCGCCGCAACGATGGACGGCTCAGTGATGATCAGCGTGTCCCTTTTGCCGGTCAAGATACCGATAACGCGGCGTGAAATATCCCGAACGTCGGTCGCACGCGCCTTCATAACCGGATCGTCCAGCGAGGCAAACATCCCCGCGAACAGCTCCGCGGTTGCATCGACGGCAAATTCTGCGTTAACCGATTCACCCTCGATCATTCCCTGAATCGACTCGCAGTAATCCAGATCTTCCAGCATCATCTGGTGAACACTGAAAATCTCCGCGTCTTTTTCACCAATGGTGTTTACCGCGCGCTCATAAAGAGCGGCCAGCTCATCAATCGCGCTTGCTTTCGCCGCCTCAAAGCGCGCAAACTCCGCCGTAGGGTCTTCCACCTCACGCCGGACGATTTCTACCGGCGTACGGTCAAAATAGAATACCTTGCCAATCGCAAGGCCTTTGGACACGCCCTGTCCTTTTAATGTCAGCATGGCGTATTCCGCCTTTCAAGGTAATTTTTAGCTGATAACTGAATTTTCGCGAAATGCAATTGCTTAAAAATTGTCGGACAGGAATTTCTGAATAAATGCGGCAGCTTCCTGCTCATCCTCGCCTTCCGCCTTGATGGTCACTGTTTCATTCTGTTTGACTGCAAGGCCCATAACCGCGAACAGGCGGCGCAGATCAGCTGTTTTCTCGCCCTTTGTAATGCTCAGCGAAGATTTGAACTGCTGCGCTTCTTTAACGAGTTGTCCTGCCGGACGTGCATGCAGACCATCAGGATCGGTCACTGTAAAATCAAACTGGATCATTTTCTTTCCCCCAAATCAATGATGTACACAGTCCCTACAAGGCTGCGTCATTTATGGTTATTATAATATCATTTTTCCATCTCTTCCGCAACAAAAACGGGTAATTTTAACCAATTTGATTCCTTGCGGACAGAATTTATAACAGCAATAAGGCAAAAAGTGACTTCAAGTCTTAAAATGCTTGTCAACAACGCTTTTTTTAATGTTTGGCACAATAACAATAGATGATTTTTTTGTTCTTTATCTTCTGATCAGCGTTTCACCTATGCACGTGAGAAGTCCCAAAATCGATACAAAAATCCCCTGGCGCCAAAGCACCGGGGGATTTCTACGGAAAAATGACGCTGTCCAGTTTTTTTGAATACCTGTTGTCGGTGATGCGGCGGCAGGAAAATCCGATCTCGCAATCCCATTCACACCAGTTCATGCCGAAATGGTCGTAAAATTCCACCCTTCCGTCCGGCAGATTTTCTCCGCGAAAAGAAACGCTGTCAGCAGTCAAGCAAGGTATTCCGGCGAAAAAGCTATTGAAAAAATGGTGTGTATGACCATTCAAAATCGCCGCGACGTTATAGCGCTTGAGTAAATTCGCAAGCCTTCCTGCGTTTTTCGCAGCCGGAAGATCAAACTGATCTTCGATCAAATGATGGTGGGTCATCAGGATGGCCGTAGCTCCGTCGAGGGCGCTAAGCTCCCGGTCCAGTTTTTCCAATACTTTGTCACGAATCAAGCCATCAGGTTCGCCCGGCGCGCTGCTGTCAAAGCTGACAAAGGCGATATCCTTTTCTTGCACTGTATAGACGCACCCGTCCGCATCATATGGTTTTCCCAAAAATGTTTCAGACAGCGATTTCGGATCGTCATGGTTTCCCGGCGTTATGAACAGCGGAACATCCTTAAAAAGCCTGCGCAGCGCATTGCGAAGCGTCAGGTACTCTTCCTGCCCGCCCCCATGGGTGAGGTCACCGCTGATCGCGACAAAATCCGGACGCTTCGGCAACTTTTCACAAGCCGCATTCAGCTTTTCAAGCGGCGGCGTCATTTCCCGCAGCACACGCTCAAATGCACCGCAGCGAGTCGGATCCGAAACATAATGCAGATCGGATATATGCAAAATAGATAAGCTCATGCTTTTTTTCCGCCTATGAGCATTTTGAATTTTTCGACCGACAGGTTGGCCACCAATTCCTGGGGAAAATGTATCTCCTCAAGCAACTCAAGCGTCTCGTCAAAGCGGCCAACGGCAGGGGCAAAGTGTGCGTCTGTTCCCATGCTGACCGCGACGCCGTACTGCTCGCAAAGGCGCAGTATCTCGATCATGTTTTCCCGCGTATTCAAGCGGTAATAAGCCGCGCGCAGCGAGGAGTTATTGATTTCAAGCAGCGTTTTCGTCGAGCGCGCTGCCAGCACAAGCTGTTCAAAATCGACCGGTACCCGTCCATCCTCCGGGTGGCCAATAATCGCGACATAAGGGTTGTCCATGGCGCCGAGATAAGCAGCCGTATTCTCCGCCTTGGAGCCGGGCGTAAGCGCCATATCGTGGAAGCTTGCAATTGCGTAATCCAGACGTTTAAGGATTTCCTTGTCCAGATATACTCCGCCCTTATAATCCACAATATTCAGCTCCGCACCGCGCAGCAGTTCAACACCGTCAATCTGTCTGTCCAGAACATGCAGGTTCATAAAATGCAGGATATCCGGCGCGTCCTGGATCGGCGGCGTGTGATCGGTTATTCCAAATCCATCCAAGCCGTTTTTCTTTGCAAATGCCGCGTTCTCGAACACAGTTGAATAGGCGTGCGTTGAAGCAAGCGTGTGTGTGTGCGCGTCAATTTTTATTTGCATTCTGCATCGCCTTTCTGATTTTTTTGTTCTTTGCCCTGCGCTTCTCCACCGAGAAGATAACCAGCGCAATTATGGTGGCCGCATAGGGAATGGATGCGGTGATCTGTCCTTTAAGAGAAGTATTTTGCAGGAAGTTGCCAAGCGCCTGGCAGCAGCCAAAAAACAGGCTGGAAACCAATACGCCGATTGGGTGGGATTTTCCGAGGTTGTTCGCCGCCATCGCAATATAGCCGCGTCCGGAAGTTATGTTCTGAATGAACAACGTGACCGATCCCATTGAGAGCAGTACGCCGGCAAGTCCGCACAGAACCCCTGCAAATCCGATCGTCGCGTATTGATACCGTTCAACCGGCGTGCCAAGGCTGCGTGCTGCTGCGTCGTTAATGCCGATTGCACGGACATGGAATCCCGCAACCGTTTTGTACAGAAAAATATAAACCGCGATTGCCATAACAAAGGAAAGATAATCGATTGCTGTTAAACCGGACAGCATCGCCGCAAGGGTCGGCAGTTTTTCCGCAAAAGGAATTGTGATTTTGGGCAGCCCTACCAGGCTCGGATCGGTAAATACGCCTTTGGTGCCGAAAATGATGTACATCAAATAGGTTGTTACACCGACCATCATGGTGTTGACCGCCATACCGACGACGACCGGCGAAGCGTTGAGACGGACAATAAAGAATCCAACAATCAGCGAGACTATCACGCCGCTTGCCACGCCCGCAAGCACTGATAAAAAGACGCTGTGGGTATAGTAGTTGGCCACGATGGAGAAAAACGCCGCGGCCATCATGGTACCTTCCATCGAGATGTTGAACACCTTTGCCTTGGAACAAATCGCAGCAGCGAGCGAGCAGTAAAGCAGCGGCGCGCACATACGAAGGGTTGAACTGACGATCGCGCAGAAATAATCAAGCGTGAGTACCATTTGCCTTACCCTCCTCTGCTTTTACCCGGCGGCGTTTGACAACATCGCCGATGACAAATTTTGCTGTGACAAACATGGTCAGCACTCCGGTAATAATCGAGGTGATTTCAGAAGGAATGCTCATGCGCAGTTCGATTGAGCTGCCGCCGGTCGTCAGACCGGCAAGGAAAACCGAGCTGATCAGAACGCCGATCGGGTTGTTGCTGGACATAAGCGAAGCAGTGATACCGCTCCACGCATAGCTCGGAGAGGTGATCATTTTATCGATATAGCGATAGCGAGAACCGAGCACCTCGACCGCACCGCCAAGGCCGGCCAGCGCACCGGAAAGTGCAAGGGTCAGATACATCGTTTTCAGGCTGTTGACCCCGCCGTATTCTGCAAACCGGTTATTAAGACCGCCCATTTTCGCTTTGTATCCAAAGCTGGTACGGGTCATAACGAAGAGAATGGCAAACACACCGATCAGTGCAAGAATAAAGCCATAATGCACTGTGTATTTGGGCAGAATTCGCGGCAGAATCGCGTCGGTGATCTTCTGTGTCTGCACTGCAAGCCTGTCCGCTTCCTCCGGGTCCCGGAAGGTGTAGGTGGTCAGATAAGAGGCGATGTTATCTGCAATATAGTTCATCATCAGGGTGACGATCAGCAGGTAGGCGTCAAATTTGGCGCTGATATAAGCGGAAATCATAGAATACAGCACGCCCATGAACATTCCTGCAAGCATCGAAACGATCACCACAAGCCATGCCGGTCCAGGGCAGCTGACCGCGACGATTGCCGCTGTGAAAGCGCCGCAGATCATCTGACCCTGCGCACCCATGCTGGAATAGCCCGAGCCCCATGCCAAAGACGCGGAAAGGCCTGCAAAGATGATCGGTGTCGCACGGTTGAGCGTTGTTGTGATGGCATTTGCCGTACCAAAGCCACCGACCAGCAGCCCCCAAATTGCCTGGAATGGATTGCTTCCGGAACTTGCAATAACAGCGCCGCCGACTACAAGTCCGATCACTACCGCGATCGCCGGAAATTTCAGCGCCGACAGCAGATTTTTGCTGCGCACAGCCAGTTCCTTTTTATTGATCTTCATCCAGCTCACCTCCCACCATCAGCATTCCGAGCTTTCGGTCATCAATCGAGCCCTGGGTAAACTCGTGGTTGATTTTGCCATCATACATGACATAGATTCGATCGCTCAGCTTCATGATCTCACTAAGCTCAGAGGAGACAAGCAGTATGCCGCCGCCATTTTTCCGCTTTTCGATCAGCCGATCGTGAACAAATTCCATTGCGCCGATATCAATGCCGCGCGTCGGTTCACAGGCAATCAACAGCGGCATATGCCGCTCAATCTCACGTGCAGTAATAAGTTTTTGGGCGTTGCCGCCGGAAAGCTCCCGCATTTTCTGGCTGCGGGAATCCGCTTTGACCGAGTATTCGCGAATCAGTTCGTCCACATGCGCGTTGATCTTTTTTTGATTAAGCACGCCGCCTTTGGAAAATTTCGGGTCATCCTCATCACCCATCAGTGCGTTTTCCGCAAGCGAAGCGTCCCGCGCGCTGCCCCAAAGATAGCGATCCTCCGGAATATGAGTCAGTCCGGCCGCGCGCACTTTATTAACACGTTCATTGGAGACATCCTTGCCGCAGACGAAAACCTTACCCTCATAACGGCGCTCCAGCCCGGAAATACAGCGTACGAGTTCGCTTTGTCCGTTGCCGGAAACACCAGCAATCCCCACAATTTCGCCGCCGCGCACGACCATATTTACATGATCCAGCGCCAGCTTTCCCATCTCGCTGCCCAGGGTCAGATTTTCCACCCGAAGTACTTCGTCCAGTGTTTCGCGCGGCTCAATGTTCTGGTTTGCAATCTGGCGTCCAATCATTGCATAGGAGAGTTCCTGTGCCGATGTGTCTTTTTTAAGGGTTTCGGCGACAACCTTGCCGGCACGCATGACAACGACGCGGTCAGCCACCTCCATAACTTCATTGAGTTTATGGGTGATAATGATAAGGCTTTTGCCCATCTTCGCGAGCTGCTTCATGGTCTCCAGCAGATCAGAAACTTCAATCGGCGTCAATACGGCGCTCGGCTCGTCAAAAATGATCACATCCGCATTCTGATACAGCGTTTTTAAAATCTCAATACGCTGCTGCGTACCGACAGGGCAATCCTCCACAATCGCTTCGGGATCGACCTTGAGCATATATTTTTCGCTCAATTCGCGCACACGCTCTATATTCTTCTTGCGGTCAAAGAAGCCGAATTTGGAAATTTCGTTCTGATAAACGATGTTTTCTGCAACGGTGAGCGGATCAAACAGCATGAAGTGCTGCTGTACCATGCCGATTCCAAGCTTCATGGCGTCCGAAGGTTTGCGGATGTGTACCCTTTTTCCCCGAACATAAATTTCTCCGCTGTCCGGCTTCTCCAGCCCATAAAGGATTTTCATGATGGTCGATTTTCCTGCGCCATTTTCGCCGACTATCGCCAGAATCTCTCCCTCGTTAAGCCCAATGCTGACGCCGTCGTTGGCGACGACCCGCCCATAGGTCTTGACGATGTTTTTCATCTCAAGGATCATCTGTTTCCTCCTTCTCTATCCCCTGTTGCGCAAGGTTCGCGCCAGGGTGCGCAAACTTCGCACCTTCGCGCCGACCTTGAAAGCAGGCACGGACAATTCAAATGCCCGTGCCTGCTTTTTGATCATTTAATACAGCGTTTCGTTTGCTTAATCAGCCCTCAAAATCCGCCTCAAGCGGAACCTCGAGAACAACCGCGCCGCTCTTGAGGTCATCGGAAGCCTTCTGGCCTGCAGCAAGGACCTCGTCGGTGATGATATCGGTATTGCGATAGTTCGCGTCGAAGGAAACACCCACGACACAGAACGCACCGTCGGTGAAGCTCAGCGTCTGAGCGCCCGGAGTGAAGTTGCCGGCAAGGAACTCCTCAATGATAGCGGTGGTGCAGACGCCGGTGTTCTTGGTCAAACCGCCGATGATATAGGGATTCTCCTCGGTGGTCTGGTCAACGCTCAGGCCGGAAGTGTAAATCGGGGTACCCTTCTCGCCAAGTTCGAGCGCAGCCTGATAGATGCCCTGGTTCGCAGATGCTGCAACAGAGCCCATGATGAACTTGCAGCCAGCGGCAGCCTGCTGCATCGCGAGGTTGTAGGCAACAGTCGTGTCGGAATAAGAATCGGTGAAGTTGACCATCAGCTCAGCATCAGGATTGACCGAACGCAGGCCCTGCAGGAAACCATAGCGATACTCAAAGTTGCTCTGGTTCTGGAAGTTGCCGATGTAACCAAAGGTGGTTTCCTCCGGGAAAGCGGTGGCGACCATCGCGCCCCATACATAGCAGCCGTCCGAAGTATTGAAAGCAACGCTCTTGATCTTATCGTTCTGTGCAATCGTATCAACAACCGCGAACTTGATATCGGGGAACTCATCCGCAAGGTTACCAAACGGGTCAGCCGCAACAGAGCCAATGCCAATCAGCATGTCATAGCCGTCCACGCAGGCAGCACGGGATTTTTCAGCCCAGGCAGCAGTGTCGGAGCACTCAATAGAGGTAGCCTGGAAGCCATATTCCTCCGCAGCAGCCATAAACGCATTATACGCCTGCAAAATGAACTGCTCGGTGCCGATATTATCCGACACGAGCGCAATGCGGATATCCGCATAGGGATTCTCCGTCTGGGGTTCGCCGCCCTCTTCGGTGGTCTGCGTATCCTGACCGCCGCAAGCAACGAGCGAAAAGACGAGCACCAGCGCGAGCAAAAGTGCAAACAGTTTCTTCATTTCTTTTTTCCTTTCCTCATATGTTCGATAGCTTTTCGACAATTAAAATTTAACACAATTGCCGCTTCGCAAATATGACATGTGTCATATTGCAGCCAATTTCGGCAAAATTCTCAAAGACCGACAATCAGCGCTGTGCAGAGTATTCCAGTTTGTCTGACTTTTCGGATTCTTCTTACCTGTTCTTTTCAAATTGGTTACAGCGACTTTACGCATTTCTAACATGTAGCTCTGGCTGTCACGGTCGCAGGCTGATATTTTTCAGTATTTTTATCATTGATTTTCGCAAGACGAATATCATTAAGACGAAATCACGATTCAATAAAAGCCTCCGTTTAAATGGCAAAAGATAAATCCTGGAAAACAGTCCCCGACACACAAAAACCGGTCCGCTAAAGGGAGCGTGCCGCCTTCCCCTTAACGAACCGGTTCACCGTTAATTGTAAGTGCTATTAATCTTCGCCCGTAACACAGATTTTTCCGTCCTGAGCCGAAATCCGAACTGCCTTCGGAGGATTATCCGCGCGATCGACCAACAGCTCGGCAACTTTGTCCTCCACTTCCTTGCGGATTGTGCGGCGCAGATCGCGTGCTCCAAAACGGCCGCCGTTAGACAATTCCGCAAGCGCGTCCAACGCCGCGTCATCGTAATTCAGCAAAACCATTTTCTCAAGCAGCGGCTCCCGCATCTCTTCCAGCATCAGCGACGCAATTTTCCGCATGCTCTCTGCGGAAAGCGGTTTGAAAACCACAACTTCATCGACACGTGCAAGGAATTCAGGTCTAAGGAAATCGTTCAGCGCTTTCAGCGAACGCTCAGCCGTCATATCGCCAAGCGATTTACCAAATCCGGCAAAGCTGGTTGTGTCGGTACTTCCGGCATTGGAGGTCATGCAGATGACCGTGTTTTCAAAATTGACCGTGCGGCCCTGTCCATCGGTGACTCTGCCCTCATCCAGAATCTGCAAAAGGAGATTCATCACGTCGGGATGTGCCTTTTCAATCTCATCAAACAGCACAACGCTATAGGGCCTGCGGCGCACCTTTTCGGTCAGTTGGCCGGCTTCGTCATAGCCCACATAACCTGGCGGGGATCCAATCAGACGCGCCACCGTGTGCTTCTCCATATACTCCGACATATCCAGCCGAATCAGCGGATCTACTGAATCAAACAGCTCGCCTGCCAGCACTTTGACCAACTCGGTCTTGCCGACGCCGGTCGGCCCGACAAAGATAAAGGATGCCGGGCGGCGGCGCTTGTTCAATCCAACCCGAGAGCGCTTAATGGCATTGGCAACAAGGTGTACCGCCTCATCCTGACCGATGATTCTCTTCTTCATTGCCTCTTCAAGACCGGCAACCTTTTTATACTCGCTCTTCTGAATCTTATTGGCCGGAATGCCGGTCCAGAGTTCGATCACCTTAGAAAGGTCTTCTGTTTCGACCTCCAGATCTTCCACTGCGGGCCGCAGGGCCTCCAGCCGTTCAGCCGCCTGCATGGATTCACTTTTCAGTTTGGCAATTTTCTCGTAATCCGGTTCTTCGCTTTCGGTTTCCTGCTTTTCTTCCTGCTCCAGCTGTTCAACGCGCTTTTGCAGCTGCTGATACTCTGCAAGTTCCGGGCAGCGCAGCGCACGGCAGGCAGCCGCCTCGTCCAGCAGATCGATCGCTTTGTCCGGCAAAAAACGGTCGGAGATATACCGTTCCGACAATGTCACGACCAGCTCGACCGTGGCATCGCTTATTTTAACGCTGTGGTAGTTTTCGTAATACTCCTTGATGCCCTTCAGCATCTCGACCGTGTCCTCGATAGAGGGTTCCTCGATTCGTACCGGTTGGAAGCGCCGTTCCAGCGCCTGGTCCTTTTCGATATATTTCCGGTATTCGCCGAAAGTCGTAGCGCCGATCACCTGAATCTCGCCGCGTGAGAGCGCGGGCTTGAGAATATTAGCGGCGCTCATCGCACCGTCTGCGTCTCCGGCGCCGGTAAGGTTATGAATCTCATCGATAAACAGGATAATATTGCCCGCAGCCTTCACCTCGTTGATGAGCCCTTTGACCCTGCTCTCAAACTGACCACGGAACTGAGTTCCGGCAACCAGAGAGGTCAGATCCAGCAGATAAATTTCCTTATCACGCATTTTGGCCGGCACATCTCCCGAAGCAATGCGCAGCGCAATTCCCTCGGCAATCGCGGTTTTGCCGACACCTGCCTCGCCGATCAGGCAGGGATTGTTCTTCTGCCGCCTGCAAAGGATTTGAAGGGTGCGGTAAATTTCCTTATCACGGCCGATAATGCGGTCCAGCTTCCCTTCCCGCGCTTTTTTGGTCAGATTATCGCCGTAATTATCCAGGAATTTGCGCTTTGGCTCTTCCTTCTTTGCTTCCTTGCGCCGATTGGGCGCTTTTTGTCCGGCATCCGCATTCTGGCCATCCTTTTCCGGACGGTTGGAACCAAGCTGGCCAAATAGATTCTGAAAAATATTCGGGAAAGTCGGAGACCCTCCGGCCTCAAAATCCCCGTCCGAATTTTCCATTGCGCTCTCGTCGCCCGGCATCATAAACTGATCTGAAAAATTCTCAAGATCTTCATCACTGATACCGAAACGCTTCATCATGTCGTCGATCGGTTTCAGTCCAAGTTCCTTGGCGCAGACCAGACAAAGGCCCTCATTAATGGTTTTGTCACCCTCCATGCGGGTCATAAAGACGACGGCGGGGCGTTTTTTGCATCTTGAACAAAGCATAGGCAAAAATTTCCTCTGAAATGGTTGATAGCGCGGCTCGTCAGACAAGCGCCGCAATCAGGTTGTGCGGATAAAAAAGAGACACCAATTTTGTTTTTTCGATAATGCCGATATTAAGCCACGTAAGCGTATTTGCCGACACGCTTATTATCAAAGCGCACAAAGAGACAAACAAAAACGCATAAACCAGCCCAATACCAAGACCCAGAACGCCGCCAAGCAATTTGTTTACACCGCCAAGCAGCGGCACCTTATTGAGCTTTTGAAACGCCCGGGCAACAAACCGCAAAATCAGCGACGCGATTATATAGATAATCAGCAGCAAAGCTGTGCGGATAGCAGATTTTGCAGGATTTGCAAGTGCGTTGTCCACAATCATTTCCGCGCTGGCACCAGCCTGCTGTAAATTCTGCTGCATAGATTCGTCGCCGCTCAGCAGCCCGCCCAGCAGTCCGCCTGCTGCATCCAGCATATCGTCGCCCTCTTCCATGCGCTCGCTGACGCTTTGAATCAGGTTCTCTCTTACAAAAGCCTCATAAACCGGTTCAGTTAGCCGGTTGCTCAGGTAAAATGCAAGCAGCAGCGACAGGATGACCGAAGCAATGCCGATCAACGCACTGACAAACCCGCGCTTGTAATTTGCAATAAAGCAGGCTGCCACGATTATTATTAGAATCAGATCAAGAATCAGCCACGTCATTTTCTTCCTCCGTTTTATGGACCTCAAGACGTTGCGCACGATCCGGCAGGATTTCAATCGCGCGATTAAATTCCACAAGCCCAATGGCTCTGGGGTCGGCGTCATATACTTTTTGGAGCTTGCCGGACAGGGAATACTCCCCTACGGTCTGACTTCCAAGCACAAAAACTTTGTTGGAAGCGAGATATATATCTTTTATTATACCACACTGTGCAATAACCGAAACTTCTTTAAGCGAGCGATCCAATATCGCTATGCTGTTGATATCCGCGCGGCTGTTGTCGCCGAATCCCAGCGCAATTCGGTTTCCTTCATCACGCGCCACAAAAAGGAGCGGGGTAACCCCGTAGGCGTAACTGTTTTTCACTGTCCCGCTGCTGTCAAGAAGCACGGCCTGCGAGTCGGTAATGACCGTAACCGAGCCGTCATTGTCACAGAACAGGCCTGCAACCAGTCCTTCTATTTCCCCGACCTGATAGCGCTCGGTTTGCTTGGAAAGATTGAGCGAGGTGATCTGCGTGTACATTATGCCGTTAAGCGTAACAGCGCTGGCAACAGCTGCACTCGCACCGTTCTCGCTGACAGCGCAGCAAATCGGGAATCCGCTCGCACCGCGCCAGCTCATCGCCTTCTCATACTTTCCGTTCAAATACACAGACAACTGGGAACGGAACCGATCGCTTTCACTCAGGATCACCAGCGTGCCGTTAGACGCGATATCTGCGTCAATGATCGCGTTATCCGCTTTCAATTCCGCAATCAGCTCGGAACGATTATAGACACGGACATCCATGCTGCCGCGGTTGTAAAGCACAGCCCTGTTTTCGGCCGCAACCAGACTGGGAGAAACATATCCATGCTGCTCCCGCAGGAGGTCTGCGCCGCTCTTTGACTTGATTATAAATTCGGTATCGGTTACGACCGCATACGCGCGGCTCATTTGGGCCGCCTGCAGTGGCGTTGAGGCACCGAGCTCCGCCGGATACCCGCCCGCAAGGGTAAAAAAGGTCCGCACGCCGTCTTTCAGGTCTTTCCAGGTCGTCAGGGTTACCGTATTGACCAGTACGATCGAAATCAGCACAACGACCAAAGCGGTCAAAAAACGCACCAGACGCCGCAGATGGTATCTTCTTCTTTTTTTGCGCCTTGCCGCGGCGATTTCGTCCTGCATAGCCTCTCCTGCCTATGTTTATGCGCGCCCTAAGCGCAGAATTTCCAGCCTGAAAAATATTTAAGTGCATCAGGCCGTTTTCAGAATCAAAGCGGGTAAAAAACCTCGTCCAGATACAGTCCCTCAGCCGGCGCTGTCATGCAAAGATTGATTCTTTTTTTGCTGCGCATTACCTGTTCAATCTCCTCTGCGGTGAGTCTGCCGCGCGCGGCATTGAGCAGCGTACCGACCATAATACGAACCATGTTATATAAAAAGCCGTCCGCCGTAACCGAAAAGATCACCAGTTCTCCCCGGCGGGTAACATGAAATTCATACACCGTGCGCACAGTGTCTTCCGCATCCCGCTTACTGCTGCTCATCGCTTCAAAGTCATGTGTGCCCACAAAGACCTGCGCAATCTGCTCGAGTGCTGCGGTATCGATCGGACGCACAAACTGATGCGCACGCCCATAAAGAAAGGGGTCCATGATCCGGGAATTCCAGACTTTATAAATATAACGCTTTTTCAGGCAATCATACCTCGCGTGAAAGCCTTGCGGCACCAAACGCGCTTCCAGCGCACGAATATCGGGAGGAAGCTTGGTGTTCAGCGCGATCGGCAGCCGCCCGGCAGGAACAGCAACATCGCTCTCAAAACTGATGCAGTAACGATTGGCATGCACGCCGGAATCCGTCCTGGAGCAGCATTTCACATCCGGACGCTCGCCAAGCACCTCTTGCAGCGCGTCCTGGAAAGCCAGCTGAACTGTCGGGAATCCGGGCGCCTGCACCTGTGAACCGCAATAGTTCGTTCCGACAAAGCGGATGGTCACCAGATAATTGATCTTAAATCACCGCCAGAGGAATAATATAGTTGATCAGCACGACCGGAAAGAAAACCGCCAGAAAGACAATTGCTGCCCAGAGGTCGATGCGGCGGAACATAAGCCGCTTCAGCCTCGTACGGCCCTCGCCGCCGTGATAGCAGCGGCACTCCATTGCGAGCGCAAGCTCGTCCGCCCGGCGGAAAGAGGAGATAAACAGCGGCACCAGAACCGGGATCAGCGCCTTGACCCTGGTTGCAAAATTGCCCGTATCAAGGTTGGCGCCGCGGGACTTTTGTGCAGCCATTATTTTATCGGTCTCTTCAATCAGGCTCGGAATAAAGCGCAGGGCGATTGTCATCATCATCGCCAGCTCATGCACCGGCAATTTGAATTTCTTTAAAGGAGACAGCAGGTTTTCAATGCCGTCGGTTAATTCGATCGGCGAAGTCGTATAGGTCAGCAGCGAGGAGCCGGCAATAAGGCAGAGAATGCGCAGCGACAGAATCGCCGCATAAATCAGGCCCTGCCGGGTCACCGTGAAGATCCAGAAGCTGAAAATCGGATCGCCGGTCATGAAAAACATGTTGAGCACCGAGGTAAAGATAATGATCGGAATAATCGGTTTAACGCTCTTTCCAACCAGTTTGAGCGGTATTTTCGCGACCGCAAAAAGGATCCCCACAAACAATATCGTCACGCCGATCCCGATCGGATTGGTTGAGGCGAAGAGCATGATAATAAAGAGGATCGTGCAGAGTATTTTCAGCCGCGGGTCAAGCCGGTGAATGACCGAGCGGCCGAAAATATACTGACCGAAAGTAATATCCTTGATCACAGTCGGCCACCTCTCTTCCCAGCCTTGCCCAGCGCTCGCACAATCGCGTCGGCAGCGTCCTCAACGTTATAAACGTCGGTGTCCACCCAAAAACCTCGGCGGCGCAGCGCCAGCAGAATACCGGTAACTGTCGGTATCGCAAGCCCCATCCTCTCCAGCTCGTCCGATCTGGAAAAGACCTCCGGTGTTTCGTCGAAGGCAAAGACCTTCCCCTCATTAATTACCAGGACCTTGTTGCAGTACTTTGCAATATCGTCCATTGAATGGGAAACCAGAATGACCGTCGTCCCCATTTTTTCATGATAATTCTTGATTTCACCCAGAATCTCGTCGCAGCCCGCAGGATCAAGGCCGGCCGTCGGCTCGTCCAGAATCAGAACTTCCGGATTCATCGCAAGCACGCCCGCAATTGCTACCCTGCGCTTCTGTCCTCCGGACAGTTCAAAGGGAGAATCTTCCAGCCGTTCGCTTGCAATGCCGACAAAGTCGCAGGCCATGCGGACCCGGCGGTCGATCTCCTCGTCGCTCAGCCCCATGTTGCGCGGTCCGAACGCGACGTCCCGATAAATCGTCTCTTCAAAAAGCTGGTATTCCGGATATTGAAAAACCAGGCCGACCCGAAAACGGTAGTCCCTGAGTTTTTCCTTGTTAGCCCAGATATCCTCGCCGTCGATCAGCACCTGTCCCTCGGTGGGCTGCAAAAGGCCGTTAAGATGTTGAATAAAGGTCGATTTTCCGGAGCCGGTGTGCCCGATAACGCCGATAAAGTCACCTTTTTCAAATGCAACGCTTATGCCGTCAACCGCGGTCTTTTCATCCGGCATTCCCAGGCCGTACTTATAAACCAGATTGCGCGTTTCGATTATACTCATCGTTTCGCGTCCTCCAAAAGCTGCGCAAGCCGCTCAACGCAGTCAGCCGGCGAGACAATATCCCGCGCGATGTCCACGCCGCGCTGTGCAAGCGCTACGCACAGTTCGGTCGTCGGTGGAACATCCAGTTCCAGTGAGCGTACCTTTTCGATGTCCGAAAACACCTCGCGCGGCGCCCCGTCCATCGCGACCTTTCCGTGATCCATGATAATGATTCGGTCAGCCTCGGCCGCCTCTTCCATGTAATGGGTAATCAGCACAACCGTGATCCCCTGTTCTTTGTTCAGCTTTTTCACCGTATCCATTACCCGGCGGCGGCCGAACGGGTCCAACATAGCGGTGGGCTCGTCCAGCACCATGCATTTCGGGTGCATCGCGAGTACGCCCGCAATGGCAACCCGCTGTTTCTGCCCGCCCGACAGCTTGTGCGGCGCCTCGGTTGCATGCTTGGTCATGCTGACCGCTTCCAGCGCCTCGTCGACACGCGCACGGATTTTCTCCGGAGCAAGGCCCAGATTCTCCAGCGCAAAGGCAACATCCTCTTCAACGACCGTTGCGACGATCTGGTTATCTGGGTTCTGAAAGACCATGCCCACCCGTTTGCGGATTTTGAGCACAGCTTCCTCATCCGCCGTGTCATAACCATTCGCGATAACGCGGCCGCTTGTTGGCAGCAAAATGGCGTTCATGTGTTTTGCAAGAGTCGATTTTCCGCTGCCGTTAGCACCCAGCACCGCCACAAACTGGCCGCGCGGGATATTCAGCGTAACGCCGTCAAGCACCTTCGGCGTTTCCCGCGAATACCGGAAATGCACATCGTGAAATTCAATTATATTGTCTGTTTCAATTCTTTCGGTCACTGATTTATATCCTCTAATCCGGTACAGCAGGCCCACAGCGTTGCCATAGTGTACCCCATATTTATGAAGAGATCATGAACGGCGTTTTTTCTCATTGGGCGCAAAACATCGTCGTTGCGCCGCACGGCAGCGCAAAACCGTTTTCGCTGACCCTCAATCCAAGCTCATCGCTGGTTACGCTGCCGGCATAGCCGGACAGCGCATCCGCTACGATATACTGCATCACCGAGGGAGCAAGCCCCGCCGTATAGGAATTCAAGGTAAAAAAGAGCGGTTCCCTGGAAAGTACGCCCCGGCACAGCTGGACAAGATCATAAACGCTGTCCTCAAGTTTCCACATTTCCCCATTCGGTCCGCGCCCATAGCTCGGCGGGTCCATGATGATTCCATCATAGGTATTGCCGCGGCGAATCTCCCGCGCGACAAACTTCGCGCAGTCATCCACAATATACCTTACCTTGTCGCCCTGCAATCCGTTCAGTTCTACATTGCGTTTCGCGCAGCCGACCATTCCCTTGCTCGCGTCCACATGGCAGACAAACGCGCCCGCCTGCAAACAGGCGACGGTTGCCGCGCCGGTGTAGCCGAAAAGGTTCAGCACCCGGATCGGACGGCCGGCCGCACGGATCAGTCGCTGATAAACCAACCAGTTTGCAGCCTGTTCCGGAAAGACGCCGGTATGCTTAAAGCTTGTGGGGGTCACCCACAGCTTCATGCTGTCGTTCCAGGAAATCTGCCACTCAGCGGGAAGGCGTCTGCGGTATTCCCATTTTCCGCCGCCGGATTCCGAACGGTGATAGATCGCGTCCGCCCGGGTCCACAGCGGATTCTTCTTTTCGGTTTTCCAGATCACCTGCGGGTCAGGCCGCACCAGGACAATGTCGCCCCAGCGTTCCAGCCGGTTCTTTCCCGAACAGTCGATCAGCTCATAATCGCTCCAGCCTTCGGCGATTCGCATTATTTGTTGATCCTCTCGTTGACCTTATTCACCAGGTCGTCGGCAATGGCGGCAATCTTCGCCTCGTCCCTGCCCTCGACCATGATGCGGATAAGCGGCTCCGTACCGGAAACGCGCACCAGTACCCGGCCGGTGTCGAACAGCTCCTGCTGCGCCGCTTCAATATAGCCCTGCAGCTCTTCATCCTCTTTAAATGCCTGTTTTCCCGCATTTGTCGTGCGGACATTTTTCAGGATCTGCGGATATTTCTGAATCTCATTTGCCAGTTCGCTCGCCTTTTTGCCGCTCTGCTTGAGGATTTGCAGAAGCAGCGCGGCGGTCATTTCTCCGTCGCCTGTCGTGCAGTAATCGGTCAGAATTACATGGCCGCTCTGTTCACCGCCGATGACATAACCTTTGCGCAGCATCTCCTCCAGAACATACCGGTCGCCGACCGCAGTACGGACCGCCTGAATTCCGTTTTTCTTGCAGTAATCCATAAAGCCCAGGTTGGTCATGACGGTAACTACGCAGGTATCGTGGGCAAGTCTTCCCCTGCGGCGCAGGTAATTCGCAAAGATGGCGATAATCATATCTCCATCGATCTCGTTGCCCAGTTCATCCACCGCGAGGCAGCGGTCAGCGTCTCCGTCAAACGCGATGCCGATGTCCGCACCGTACTCAAGCACCGCTTTTTGCAGATGGTCAAGATGGGTGGAGCCGACGCCAGCATTGATGTTCCGGCCATCCGGCTTATCCCCAATAAAGACGGCGTCCACCTTCAGGCGGCTGAAGATTCTCTTTGCACACTCATAGGACGCGCCGTTTGCGCAGTCAAAGACCACGCGCAGGCCGGAAAGGTCGCCCTCAATGCTGTTGACAATGTGGTCCACGTAATCGTCCACACAGTCCTCGCGGTGACTGACCGAGCCGATCTCGCCGCCGGTTTTCAGTTCGATAGCGTCTTTGCGCTCAAGGATATAGCTTTCGATCTCATCTTCAATAGCGTCCGCGAGTTTATACCCCTCAGAGTTGAATATCTTGATGCCGTTAAACTCGACGGGATTGTGAGACGCCGAGATCACGACGCCGGCGTCCGCGCCGTACTGTTTGACCAGCAGCGCGATGCTCGGCGTCGGCATCACGCCGAGCAGAACAGCGTCCGCACCGACCGAACAAATGCCCGCCGCCATGGCGTTGACCAGCATATCTCCGGAAACACGGGTATCGCATCCGATAATGATCTTGGCGCGATGATCGGTGTGACGTGTCAGCACATATGCGGCCGCTCTGCCGAGATCCAATGCGAGTTCACAGCTCAAATCCGCGTTCGCAACGCCGCGCACGCCATCTGTTCCAAACAGTTTTCCCATATAAGTTCTCCCTTTAGTATGTGTAGAAATCACGGGTTTCCCCAATTAACCGGTAAAAATTAAAACAAGCTCTGCTGGCAGTCTTCCTGCCTTGCATTGTCCTGCGGGACAGGCATTCCAAGGTGTTCATACGCCGCCCGGGTCACACAGCGGCCGCGCGGCGTGCGGGTCAGGAACCCGATCTGCATCAGGTACGGTTCACAGACATCCTCGAGTGTGACCGCTTCTTCTCCCAGCATCGCCGCCAGCGTTTCCAGCCCGACCGGGCCGCCGCCATAATTGCGGATAATCGCCGTCATCAGCCGGCGGTCTATGTTGTCCAGTCCAAGCGGATCGATATCCATGCGGGCAAGCGCGTCCGCAGCGGTCTGCGCCGTGATCCGGCCGTCGCCGAGCACCTGCGCGAAATCCCGCACCCGCTTAAGCAGCCGGTTGGCAACACGTGGCGTTCCGCGCGAACGTTTTGCGATCTCATGCGCACCGGCTTCATCGCAGTCCACGCCCAAAATCGCCGCGCTGCGCCGCACGATCTTCTCGATATCCTCAACCTCATACAGTTCCAGCTTGAGAAGGACGCCGAAACGGTCGCGCAAAGGCGAGGTAAGCTGTCCCGCCCTTGTGGTGGCGCCAACCAGTGTAAAGCGCGGCAGATTGATTCTAAATGACCGCGCAGAAGGTCCCTTTCCGATAATGATATCCAGCGCAAAATCCTCCAGCGCGGGATAGAGCACCTCTTCCACACTGCGGGACATTCGATGGATCTCATCAATAAACAATATGTCGCCCGGCGCGAGATTTGTCAAAAGAGCCGCAAGATCGCCCGGTTTTTCGATTGCCGGACCGCTTGTTATCCGGATATTAACCCCCATCTCATGCGCAACAATCTGTGCAAGGGTGGTTTTTCCAAGTCCGGGCGGGCCGTAAAGCAGCAGATGATCCAAAGACTCACCGCGCCCTTTGGCCGCCTGCATATAGATGGACAGGTTTTCCTTCGCCTGCTTTTGCCCGATATATTCATCCAGTGTTTTCGGACGAAGCGAATTTTCATTTTCCGCGTCTTCTTCGGTCAGAGCGGGGCCAACGAGCCGCGAATCCATTTCGAAATCGCTGTCGAAATCATTGATCTGTTCAAACATTGCCGCCTTCCCCCGTTATTTTGCCATGGATTTGAGCGCAGAGGCAATCAGTTCCTCCGTGGACAGGCCATCCGGCTGCTTGCTGAGCGCAGAAGCTGCTTCACTGTTGGAAAAGCCGAGCGACACCAGTGCCGCAAGGGCTTCGGAGGCCGCACCAGCCGGCGCCGATGCAACCGCCGAAATTTTGGAAGCATCTGCCGAACCAAGGCCTTTGACCTTATCCCGCAGCTCCAGCACGATGCGCTGCGCGAGTTTTGGGCCGACCCCGGCACAGGCCGTGAACATTTTGTAATCGCCTGCCGCAACTGCAATCGCGATGCGGTCGGCGTCATACAGCGACAAAATTGAAAGCGCCGCCTTGGGACCGACCCCCGAAACGCCAAGAAGTATTTTGAAAGATGCCTGCTGGCGCTCGTCTGCGAAGCCGTAAAGCTCCAGCCCGTCCTCTTTAACATTCAGATAGGTGTAGACGGTCGCTTCCTGTCCACTTTGCGGCAGCGCTGCATAGACGCTGGAAGGGATCATCACATAAAAACCGACGCCTCCGCAGGAGATCACAAGGTCGTTCGGCGTTTTGGAAATCAGTTTTCCGCTCAGCACATGAATCATTTCCGCATTGTCCTCGCATGAATTTGACCGAAATTGGAAGCCGCCGTGTGGCCGTGACAGATCGCGATTGCCAACGCATCCGCCGTATCGTCCGGTTTGGGGAGATGATCAAGACCGAGGATCAGGCGCGTCATCTCCATAACCTGCGCCTTTTCCGCCTTACCATACCCCACAACAGCCATTTTCACCTGCATGGGCGTGTACTCATAGATCGGAATTCCAAGCCGCGCCGCCGCAAGCAGGGTCACGCCGCGCGCCTGCGCAACGTCAATCGCGGTCGTCTTATTATTGGTAAAATACAGCTTTTCGATTGCAAGCGCATCCGGCTTTGCAAGTTGAAAAAACTCGGTCAGCTCATCCTCAATCTGCATGAGGCGGTCGGTAAACGGCGTATGTGCTTCGGTCAGCACCGCCCCAAATGCGACAGGGCGAAAAGCATGTCCGTTAAAATCAATCGCGCCGTAGCCGACAATCGCATATCCGGGGTCGATTCCGACAATTCTCATACGGTCACACCTCACCACTTTAACTTTTGGATTATAGCACAACTGTGTTGTTTCCCGCAACATCCACTGCCGAAATCCGCATAAAATCGCCATCGTGCCACACTTTATGCAGCCTGTTGCTTTTTTCAGCGGCAGTGACGAAACAAGAAACAATAAAAGGCTGCATCTCCCCTTTCCGCATTTTTTCGGTTGCCGATGTCTGGATTTCTCTGGTGCGTTTCCTGCAATATTTTGTAAAAAAACTTTTTTCAAAAAAGCGATTTTCACCTGCCCAGTTAATTTAATCTGTGTGGAAATTTTCTTTGCGGAGCTTGGAAATCTCCCACACCAAACAACAGGCCGGCGCAATCTGATGCGCCGGCCCAAAATACTGAATAATCAAATGCTGCACACGACCGCAAACGCGTCGTAAAGCACGAGGACGTCCAATAGACAAAGCAAGTAGCAAAGCTGTCTGGTAATATCTTTTTTCAGCACAAGCGTGTTGTTGCAAAGCGCCAGCAGCGCAAGCGGCAGCACCGGCAGGAAATAGCGTCCCTGAATGCCGAAAATCGTTGTGTAGTTTGCCGGCGTCCAGGTAATACACGCAAAGACAATCAGCGCTGAAACGCCCGCGAAAACCAGCAGCGACCAGATTCGCCGCCCACCTTTGAGCACAACCGCCTGCTGCTCGGTGCGCAGCGTACAAAGCAGGGTGACCAGCAAGATACCGATAATCAGCACCCAACTGACTTCTATTTTGGTAACGATAATTTCCCCAAGCCTGCCGCCAATGAGCCCCTGTAAATACAGCGACATATTTTGCTGAATTGTGTTGATAACAAGGGCCACTGTCTGCTCAAGATGGGAAAGGATATAACCGACAGTGAACATCAGCCTGGAATCCCCGTTCGGCGCAATTTCAGAGACAGTCTGCACTGCCTGAGATGCGGATTGCATCGCGTCTGCGGCAGCCTGCTGCGCAGCTGCATCCGTCACGACCGGATTGGCTCTGAAGATCGACATGGCGTCCGAAAAGCTATAGGCAAACCATGCGGCAAAACTGAGTCCGAGCACCATTGCCTTGCTCCCGCGCGCGGCAAGGCGGGATGGGTATTTATTTTGAGGTATTATCAGACAAAGAGCGGCCAAAACAAGATATACTGCCTTGGAGGGCGAAAGAAGCGCGCCGAGCACGGCAAGCCATAGCATCTGTTTCCAGCTGACAGTCTTGTCCGCATAGGTAAACTTTAAGCACAGCGCAATAAACAGGAAGCTGCATCCGTTCACCAAAGTATCGTAGGAAAGACTCCCCGCAAGCTGCAAAGACATCGGAAAGAGCGCCACGGCAAATAATACGCTTTTGCCAAAAGGGATCAGGCGGATCGCCGTCCAAACCAGCCCGATATATACCAGAAGATTTATCACCCGGCCAAAAATCAGCGTCCATCCGTACCCCAGATTCAAAAGACGCGCAAGAGCGATTCCGGCTGTCTGCGGCAGATAAACAAGCGGAAAAACGGAGGTTGCAAGACGCGCCTGTACCGGAATAGTGCACTCGTTTGTCCCGTCATTTAAGGTAAGTCCCTGCGCAAGCTCGGTATAAGCATAAGCGTCATACGGGTGCGAGGTTACAAAGAGCTTGCCGTCCTGCGGCGCATCGCATGGGCGCACAAGCAGTCTGCCCTGCTCATCCTTCTGCGCTTTCCCCAACAAACCGCTCGCGTAGTAATAGGAGGTTGTGTAATGAACATATTCATCCGGCGCGGCCAGCTGCGGTGTGAAAAAGCAAAACACCAGACCGATCACGGCCGCCGCAGAAACAAAAATCGTTTGAATTTTGGCTTTTCGGATAAATATCAGCCAGAACACGCCCGCGCAAAAAGCTGCCAGCAGCAGCGCAAAAAACCAGTAAACTATGTGGACAGAAGGCAGGACGCTGCGCGTCACTGTCTGCAAAGCGACCGTGCCCGCAGTTTCGACTCCGTCTTCCACAAGCCGGTACCCGCTAATACTTTCCTCGCTTTTCCACAGAGAAAGCAGCGCGCCGTCCGCACTGTCGCAGGAAACGGACAAGCTGTATTCCCCTCCGCGTCTCATTGTTACGGCATGGTCGAAGAAGAATGTTGTAAAATCATCGTTGAGCACTTCCGCACACAGCGCTGAGCCTTCCGCAAGCAGATTTTCCTGCGCATCGTAAAGCCTGACGTGAATCGTTCCCTGAGCCGCACCGTCATTCTGCAACTTCAATCGAACACCGTAAATATCTGTATTTTCGCGCAGCTGTAAAAACTGCACGATCTCAGTATCCGGCGACAGAGTCCCGCTGAGAACGGAATATTCATCATTCAGAATTTCATAGTCCGCTTTTGTATCCAGCTTGCTTAAGGAAGCATATCCAAACCAGAGCGCAAGCGCAAGTCCAATTGCCGCGCTTACAACTACCCCGATTCCCAATTTATGTTTTTTGCAAAAATCGATCAGATGCAATTTTTTCATTGTATCCTCCGTCTGGCCCGGCATATCTCCTTCTCGAAACCGACTGTCGGGCAGGAATGTCCTCTGCTTTGAATATTATAGCCGAAAACTGCCTTGAGGAACAGCTTATTGTTTGTTTTACTAAGCCAAGCAGACAATAATCTCGCGAGAGAATGATTGAAGGCCATGAACTCTTGAACAGGTTGTCAGGTAAACTTCTCAAAAGGCGTCAACATTATTTTTATCCCGCCTCCCATAAACAAGCCAGGTTTTCTGTATACCCCACCAGTTCCGGTTTTCATACAAATTTTTTGTTGAAATAAGTAAGCCGATAAACAAAAACCGGCATCGTCATCAGTGACAATGCCGGTTAATGGTGGACGGTACAGGACTCGAACCTGTGACCCCCTGCACGTCAAGCAGGTGCTCTACCAGCTGAGCTAACCGTCCACACGCTGCAGCGCTTTGTGCGGTGCGAGAGTTATTATAGGACAAAAAAAGCGTTCTGTCAACACCTAATCGGAAATTTTTTCATTTATTTTTCCACACAGGCTGAAAGGCCTTTCCGAATTCTCAGTGGATCACCTGATAAAAAGCTTGTTAACCCCATAAATCTTGCTGCATATTAACTTATTCAGGCCCGCTTTTATTGCAGAAAAACCCTTGCTGAAAATATTATAGCTTGACAATCCTTGCCCAGTATCACAAGCACACACCAGACATGCCGAATTAAAACCCGCGCTGATTTAATTTTTGCCACATACGCAGCATCAGAACGGCATTCCAGTGAATTCCTTATATGCTTCATACGCTTCGTCAAAAGTTTCCCCTGCATAATAGAATCCGTGGGTCGGATATCCGTGATTCGTATAATTGTCCCAGAGATAGATTTGGCGCATCATCGGCTCTTCCGCGTTGTATGCAGGCCCGATACAAAAATGAAAATCTGCGACGTACGCAGGACTATATGATCCGCCGAAGTCATGCTCCTCATATTCAACTTGCAGCAGAATCGCCGGTTTTCCCTCTTTCAGCGTAAGGCTCATATTTTTTATTACGCCGGGACTGCTTTCTCCTGTGCCATAAGCTGCATCAAAATAATACCACTCATTCTGCTCCTGATAAATCTGGAAAAAACGATTTTGACGCAATACTCCGCCCAGAAAGTCGCCCAATCCTGTCCGCTCAATGATGTTCCAATAACCGGCATACCGGCTGCACCAGACATCCAGCCACTCGTCCGTCACGTCGATGATCTCGCCTTCCTGCAGTTTACTGGCAATCTGCAGCAGTTCGGACAAATCCTTTTCCGTCTGCTCCGCTCCGTCCCCCGCCGTCACGATTTGACTGTCGCTTTTGAAATCCGCCCCCAATTTTTTGCTCGGATCTTCCAGCGATTCAAGAACAAGTTTCAACATTCCGTCTTCCAGCCTGAAGCCGATTTCGGAAACATTGACCGTCCCACCATACAGAACCGCCTGCCAAAACTGGTTATCCAGCTCGGTTGGGTTGGAAATCAGCAGCTTGTTTCCGTCAACCGTATAACTCCCGCGCGCTTCTATCATTCTGTCAGTATAACCAACAGCATTTGTTGTATAAGTGAAAATGTAACTTCCGTCCTGATAAAAAATCAGGTTGGCCCATCTCCCTTCCGGGTCGCTGAAAGAATACTCTTTTCCGTTAACATCCCCTGTGTAAGTAATTTTTTCTATCATCGACCAGCTTCCCAGAATATCCTCCGACGTTAAATCTGAACCGCCGTCAACAATAGAACTGGGCAGGTTTTCTTCTTTGCCGCCGTTAAACAACAAAAACTCTGCCGCAATGCCGCCGACAATTAATATAAGGGCGGCCACACCGGCGACAATCTTGACAACCATCGGTAACGCCGCGACCTTTGCTACCAGGCCGCCGCCGGCCGCGCCGCTTCCCGCCGCGGCAGACGCAGACGCAGCATTCGCGGCCGTTTTTCCGCCTTCCGCTGCCTGCCCGGCCTTGCGCAGATCGGGCGTGCCGGATTGCGGACCAAATAATGTGTTTTGCAAACTTGCTGCGATTTTTGCCGAAGCCGCCTGCGGCAGGCGCAAACCGGCATAGCTTTCCGACAGCACAAGACGCAGCAGCCAGACAGGCGCCAGCGCATAAAGCGGTGTGCCCTGCTCTTTGTAAGCGACTGCCTGTGCGCCGATTTTTTTCCGCGCATAAAACAGCCGGCTTTTGACAGTATTTGCGCTGACGCCGAGCAGCTCGGCAATCTGATCGACCGGCATTTCCTGCGCATAAAAAAGGTGTACGCAGACGCGCTGATCCTCCGGGAGGGACTCGATCATTTTCGCGACGATTCTGCGCGTCTCCTGTGTGTCCGCCACCTCGTCCGGACGGCTGTCCTCCCGTTCATCCGCCAGATCAACCGGAGCGTCCTCCTCCTGCTGCGCAAAAAGTACTTCGGTATTCTTTCTGAGCTTTTTTTTGCACAGATTGACCGCGATCTGCTTGACCCAGCCAAAAAAGGCGGACGGGTCTTTCTGGGAGTCCAGGAATCTGTAAACCTGGATCGCCGTTTCCTGCACAATATCTTCGGCATCCGACTCGCTGCGAAGCAAACGCAGTCCGATTCCGTAAGCGGTATTTTTAAATTCATTAAATAAGGCTTCAAAAGCCTCCGGATTTCCCTGCTTTGCCTGCTCAATAATTGCCGCAAGCTCTTTCCCCTGCATTTTTTCTCCTCTTTTCCCATTCATGGTTTTAGTATTTTTAGTTTTTGTATAAGCGCAATTCAACACGTTTGAAATTATAATCCAGAAGGCAGCTGCAAAACAACCTCTTTTTTATTCCTCCGTGTCCTTTCGTTCGCAGTACGCAGTCGTTTTGTCAAATATCTGCTTGGCTTTCATTGCCGATATCCTGACCGAGTCGTAAAGTTCTTTCAATGCTTTAATAATGATCTGGTCCAGCGTTGCAGGCCGCGGTTCTTCAGTCCTTTTATTTTCCATGTGTTCTCCTTTCTTTGACGTGATGTCCTGTTCGCCGAACACTCTACAGAGTCACAAACTTTCCAACAGGTTTTATTCTTTTCAATATTTTTTCATCCACTTTCACACATTAAACCGATAGCAGGCAAAATCTGTAAAATTCGTCTTATTTTATCTTATTTCCAATTTTTTTCGTTTGAAATAGACAAAATTTTTTCGAATTTAGCTCTTTAAAGCGGCTTTTGCATTTTAAGCACATGCATTCACCTGTGGATTTACAGACCTTTTTCTTTTGGATTTTCATTTTTCCTGATTGACAACCGCGACGGCATTCGCTAGAATAATCATCAATACGATTTTCCTAACGAAATCGGGCATTTTAATACTTGAAAAGCGTTGACAAGAAAAAGTAGTTTTGTGTCCCGCAGTTACAGAGAGCTGCCGTTTGGTGTGAGGCAGTACGCGCCGCAGAATGAACATCCTCTTCGAGCTTCCGTCTGAAAGGGTTTCCGAGTAGGTGCGGACGGGTCATATCCGTTATCCATATGTGCGTTTCGCCCTTGTGGTCGAACGCAGCAGAGGGGCTGTCGGCAAAATACGGCGGCAAGTAGAGTGGTACCGCAGAGCTGATCAAGGCTTTGTCTCTTCATGAGACAAGCCTTTTTTTGTATTCTTTTTTTGGTATTCGGAGGGCAAAAGACATGATTTTGAACGGTTCACAGATCCTCACCCAGGTGCTTATGGAACAGGGCGTGGATACGATCTTCGGCTATCCCGGCGGCGCTGTACTGAACATTTACGATGCGCTATATGCCGTACGGGACAAGCTAAACCATGTCATGACCGCCCATGAACAGGGTGCGGCGCATGCGGCCGACGGCTATGTCCGCGCAACCGGAAAAACAGGCGTTGTGCTTGCAACCAGCGGACCGGGCGCGACCAATCTGATCACCGGACTAGCGACTGCATATATGGACAGTGTTCCGGTCGTCGCCATCACCGGAAATGTCGGAACCGATCTTATCGGCCGAGACAGTTTTCAGGAGGTTTATATCGCAGGTATCGCAATGCCGATCACCAAGCACACCTTTGCCGTGCAGCGGGTCGAAGACCTGGCGGGCATTCTGCGGCGGGCGTTTCAAATCGCCCAGTCCGGACGCAAAGGCCCGGTCCTGGTCGACATTCCCAAAGACGTAACGGCTGCGACAACCGAATTTGAACCTGCTGCCCCGCTACCTCTCGAGCAGCCCCGCAAGCCGAAACAGGACAAATTGGAAGAAGCGGCGGCAATTATCAATGCGGCGCAGCGGCCAATGCTGTTTTTCGGCGGCGGCGTAGTTGCCGGCGAAGCCGGTGACGAGCTGCGTCACCTGATTGAAAAGGCGGATATTCCCGCCACCTATACTCTTATGGCAGCCGGTGTGCTGGGTTGTGATGAGCCGATGAATCTCGGACTGCTCGGCATGCACGGCAACTGCACGACCAACTATGCCGTGGACAACGCCGATGTGCTGATTGCGGTCGGCACCCGTTTTTCCGACCGTGTTGCACTCAATCCCGCACGCTTCGCCAAGCGCGCAAAAATCGTACAGATTGATATCGATCCCAGCGAAATCAACAAAAACGTGCTGGTCGACTGCGCAATTGTCTGCGACGTGCAGGAGGGATTGCACGCGCTGCTTCCGATGATTGAACCCGCAAAGCATGAGCAGTGGCATGAACAGATCCGCCAGTGGCAGGCAAAAGATTATAAGCCGGCCGACGATCCCGGTATTCTCAAACCCCATCAGGTCATGCAGGCGATTTACGAAGCGGTTGAAGAGGACACGATTTATGTCACCGACGTCGGACAGCATCAGCTTTGGGCTGCGCAGTATGTCCGGCATACCCATCCGCGCAGCTTCCTGACCAGCGGCGGATTGGGCACCATGGGATTCGGCTACGGCGCCGCGCTTGGCGCGCAGACCGCCTTCCCCGGACGCAGGGTCATTCACATTACCGGCGACGGTTCTTTCCATATGAATTTGCAGGAAGGCTGCACCGCGGTCAGCTATAATCTGCCGGTTATCACGGTGATCATGAATAATACGGTGCTCGGCATGGTGCGTCAATGGCAAACCGCCTTTTACGGCAAGCGCTATTCCAGCACCGATCCGCACCGCAAAACCGATTTTGTCAAACTTGCCGAAGCTTTCGGCGCGAAGGGCCGCCGCTGCCACAATCTGGCTGAATTCCGCGAAGCGATGGAATGGGCAAAAGCGCAGGACGGTCCGGTCTGGCTCGACTGCATGATCGACAAGGACGAAAAGGTACTGCCGATGATTCCGGCAGGCGGCACGGTCAACGACCTTATCATTGATTAAATCAGGAGGAGCAGATCATGGAACGACAGCTTGAAAAACAGGTCATGAGCGTGCTGGTCGACAACCACGCGGGTGTGCTTGCCCGGGTCGTCTCCCTGTTCAGCCGCCGCGGCTTCAACATTGACAGTCTGACTGTATCGGCGACAAACAACCCCGCCCTTTCCCGCATTACAATTGTCGCGCAGGGTGATCGCGTCGGTATGGAGCAGGTCATACAGCAGACCGCAAAGCTGGTTGAGACCCGCAACATCGTTGCACTGGATACCTCCCGCAGTCTTCTGCGCGAGCTGCTGCTGGTAAAAGTGGAGGCAGACGAAACGACCCGCGGTTCGATTCGCGAGATCGCGGTCATTTACAAAGCCAAGATCATCGATCTTTCGGTCAAGAGCATGGTCATGGAACTGACCGGTGAGCCCAGTAAAATCGACGCGTTTCTGGAAGTGCTCTCCCCTTACCGCATTATTGAAATGTGCCGCACCGGTGTAACCGCCCTTGAGCGCGGATCAGGGTCGGCTGAAGTAGCCGTATTTTGATTTCCGGCGGCGTTTTGTCACGCTGAAAATATACAATTACAATTTATTATTTAACAGAAAGCGAGAACAACAATGATCAAGAAGTATTATGACGCGGACTGTAATCTCGGTATGCTCGACGGCAAGACCGTCGCCGTCATCGGCTATGGCAGCCAGGGCCATGCGCACGCGCTTAACCTACATGAAAGCGGTGTCGACGTTGTTGTCGGCCTGCGCCGCGATTCTTCCAGCTGGAAAAAAGCCGAGGAAGCCGGTTTGAAGGTCATGGAGGTTCCGGAAGCTGCTAAGGCCGGCGACCTCGTGATGATGCTGGTCCCGGACGAAATCGCCGCCGATATTTATAACGAGCAGGTTGCTCCCAACATGAAGGAAGGCGATGTGCTGATGTTCGCGCACGGCTTCAACATTCACTTCCAGTTTGTTAAGCCCGCCAAGGACATCGACGTCATCATGGTTGCACCGAAGGGCCCGGGCCACACTGTGCGCAGCCAGTATCTTGAGGGTAAGGGCGTTCCCTCCCTTATCGCCGTTTATCAGGATGCAAGCGGCAAGGCAAAGGACTATGCACTTGCTTATGCGAGCGGCATCGGCGCAGGACGTGCCGGCATTCTGGAAACCTCTTTCCGTGAGGAGACCGAGACCGATCTTTTCGGCGAACAGGCAGTTCTCTGCGGCGGTGTAACCGAGCTGATGAAGGCCGGATTCGATACGCTGGTCGAGGCCGGATATGAGCCTGAGATGGCATACTTTGAATGCATCCATGAGATGAAGCTGATCGTTGACCTCATCAACAGCGGCGGATTCGCAATGATGCGCTACTCCATCTCCAACACGGCGGAATACGGCGATTACCGCACCGGCAAACGCCTGATTACCGAGGAAACCCGCAAGGAAATGAAGCAGATCCTTTCCGAAATTCAGGACGGCACCTTCGCCAGCGAGTTCATGCAGGAATTCTCTGACAAGGGCGGCCGCAAGGCGCACTTCCTCGCCAAACGCCGCGTTGAAGCTTCTCACCCGCTTGAAAAGGTCGGCGCTGAACTGCGCAAGATGATGAGCTGGCTGAAGAAATAAGCTTCTGATTTTTAAAAATTCTAGCTCTACCGGTTGCAAAATCTGCTTTGTGCCGGCATGCAAAACATGTAAGGTAAGCCGTAATGGTAATGGGCGAAAAGCTCTGTCCTGACGGTCGATTTCCGACAGCCGTCCGGTAGAAATTAAGGAATCTTTGCAAAGGGGCGCGCGGCCCGACGCCCGGAGACGGGCGGGCCGCGCGCCCCTCTGTTTTCCAAATCCGCAAGACAAATCCAGATAACAGGAGCGACATACAGATGAACCTGCGCAGTGAAAACGTGACAAAAGGGGTAGAACGCGCCCCTAACCGCAGCCTGTTTTACGCAATGGGCTATACCAAAGAAGAGCTGGAGCGTCCGCTGATCGGCGTAATTTCGGCGCACAGCGAAATCGTACCCGGACATTTTCATCTGGATAAAATCGCCGACGCAGTCAAGGCCGGCGTTCGGATGGCAGGCGGCACACCTATCCTAATGCCCGCTATCGGCGTCTGCGACGGCATCGCGATGGGACATATCGGGATGAAATATTCCCTTGCAAGCCGCGAACTGATCGCAGACAGTGTCGAAACCATGGCAATGGCTCACCAGCTGGACGGCCTTGTCCTGGTCCCCAACTGCGATAAAATTGTTCCGGGCATGGTCATGGCCGCCGTCCGGCTCAATCTGCCGGCCGTCGTTTGCAGCGGCGGCCCGATGATGGCCGGATTGTATGAGGGCGAAGAGGTCAGCCTTTCCAAAATTTTTGAGGCCGTCGGCGCCCGCAAAGCCGGAATGATCGACGACGATCAGCTCGCCGAATATGAGCACGGCGTCTGCCCCGGCTGCGGCAGCTGTGCAGGCATGTACACAGCCAACAGCATGAACTGCCTGTGCGAAGCGATCGGCATCGCTCTGCCCGGCAACGGCACCATCCCCGCTGTGCACGCCGCTCGCACCCAGCTTGCCAAAAAGGCCGGCATGGCGATTATGGAGCTTGTGAGACGCGACATTAAAGCCCGCGACATCATCAATCCGGTTTCGATCCGCAACGCTCTCGCCTGCGACATGGCGCTTGGCTGCTCCTCCAACAGCGTGCTGCATCTGCTGGCAATCGCAAACGAGGCCGGATGCCCGCTTGATCTCAAGATGTTCAATGAGATGAGCGAAAAAACGCCGAACCTCTGTCATCTTGCGCCGGCAGGACCCACCCATATGCAGGATCTTTTCCTTGCCGGAGGCGTTGCCGCCGTACAGACAGAGCTTGCCAAGGGCGGCCATCTCGACCTTACTGCGCTCACCGCCACCGGCAAAACGCTCGGCGAAAATATCGCGGGCGTTAAGAACAAAAACACCGCGGCGATCCGCCCGATCGAAAATCCCTACAGCGAAACCGGCGGCATTCAGATCCTCTGGGGAAACATCGCCAAGGACGGCTGTGTCGTCAAGCGCAGCGCTGTCGCGCCGGAAATGCTTACCCACACCGGGCCTGCCCGTGTTTTTGACTCGGAGGAAGAAGCCATCGCCTCAATTTATGCGGGAAAAATCGTGGACGGCGACGTCGTCGTGATACGTTACGAAGGTCCGAAGGGCGGTCCGGGTATGCGCGAGATGCTTAATCCGACCAGCGCGCTCGCCGGCATGAAGCTGGATAAAACGGTGGCGCTCATTACCGACGGCCGTTTCAGCGGCGCTTCCCGCGGTGCTTCGATTGGCCATGTATGCCCCGAGGCGGCTTCGGGCGGCGAGATCGGCCTGCTTTGTGAGGGCGATCTCATCGAAATCGACATTCCCAATGCAAAAATCAACGCAAAGGTTACCGACGAGGAGTTCGCTGCCCGCCGCGCCGCGCAGACGCCGCGTGAACCCAACATCAAAACCGGCTGGCTTGCCCGCTACGCCCGTCTGGTCAGCGGCGCCAATGAAGGCGCGGTAATGCGCTGATCTGCCTTTATTTGCGCGATTTTTGCACTTTTGCGGCGCATCTTGCAGAACATGCTTCACGGCAATGGCCCATGCGAATTTTTATTTGCTCGGAATAAATGCTTAACTGATTTGAACTATTTTTACTGCGCTGTTCCGGCCGTGTACAAGCTTTTTGTCTGCCACTTGTATTTTATCTGCAGATTAGAAACTGTCATTTTTAAAAAGTGCAAAAAGCGTTTAATCGGTTTTGTAAAGAGTATTCAGCCAATCAGAAAAGGGCGGGCCGCGCCATTACGGCACCGCCCGCCCTTGATGTTTTCAGTTTAAACGATGACTTTTCAGTAAAAACATTTAGTCTGTTGGCAGAACACCGCTGACCAGCAGCTCGACAAACTGCTTTGCTGTGCGGGGACTGCGTCCGCCGTTGCGAATTGCAAAAGCCTCGGCACGCAGAGCAAGCTTTTCCGGTTTCATATCAATGCCGTAAAGTTCTGCAAGCTTCTGCACTATTCCGACATACAGGTCTTTTTCCGGTCTGCTGAAGGTTATGGTCAACCCAAAGCGCGCGGAAAGGCTCATCAGTTCCTGCATAGTGTCGTAAAGGTGTATGTCGTCCCCTTCCCGGTCACTAAAGCTCTCCTTGATCAGATGGCGCCGGTTGGAGGTTGCATAAACCGCAATGTTGCTGCCGCGTGCGCTGACGCTGCCCTCCAAAATCGCCTTGAGCGCCGCAAAATCATTATCGTTTTGCGAAAAGCTCAGGTCGTCAATAAACAAAATAAATTTCAAAGGATTGCCGCTGAGCGTCTCCACAATATCCGCAATCTGATAAAGCTGATTCTTCTTGACCTCAATCAGCCGCAGTCCCTGTGGGGCAAGTTCATTTGCAACCGCTTTCACCGTACTGCTCTTTCCGGTGCCCGCGTCGCCGTAAAGCAAAACATTGTTGGCAGGCCGCCCTTCAATCAGGGCTTTCGTATTGGAGAGGACCTTCTCCCGTTCGCTTTCGTAGCCGTAGAGCTGGTCGATCCGCTGGGTGTCCGGATGCTTGACCGGCACGAGTTTTCCCTCGTCCACCACAAAAACATGGTACTTTGCAAATACGCCCCAGCCGTGTTTTGCCAGTCCCTCAATGCGTTTTTCATATTCCTGCTTGAAATCCGGCTGCGAAATTTTCCACTGCGGCAAAAAGCCATCATAATCCAGCCGCTCACGCACCGAACCGGCATTTATGCGGGAAATCGCCTGAAGAACCTCCAGCTCAGGATTAAGACAGCTTGCCAGTCCCTGCGGTACCTTTTTCCCGCTTATATGAGTAATGTAGTCGTTTTCATCCTCCAGAACCCGCTGCAGAAGATATCCGCTCCAATCGTCAGTCCCCTGTGCAAACAGCTCCGAAACAAAGCCTGCATAGGTTGAAACATCTGCATTTTCCTCCATCATGGCTGCAAATGCCATGACAACAGGATCTTCACGCAGGCGGCGAAACAACACAAGGCTATCCAATTTCTTTTTGATACACTGATTTTTTTCCATTTTATGTTTCCTGCTTCTTCTGGATTACCAGTTTATTATACCACCCTGAACAGGCTCCGCAAGAATAAAATTGTAAATCCACGGCGCGTTGCGCCGCATGTATAGAGAGGTACGCCCATGCTCACACTTGACAAAATCTATCACGCTGCTTTCATCCTGCGGGAAACCGCACGCAAGACCGACATGATCGCCGCGCCGAATCTTGCAGATAACTGCCGGCTGTTTTTGAAAACCGAAAATTTGCAGGTTACCGGCAGTTTCAAGCTGCGCGGCGCGTACTATAAAATCAGTCAGCTCAGTGAAGAGGAAAAGTCCCGCGGAATCATTGCATGCAGTGCCGGAAACCACGCGCAGGGCGTTGCGCTTGCCGCGCAGAAAAGCGGCATACCCGCAATTATCTGCATGCCTGACGGTGCGCCGATCAGCAAGGTCGAGGCGACAAAGTCCTATGGTGCCAGAGTTGAGCTGGTTGCGGGTGCTTATGACGACGCTTATGCACGCGCAGTTGAACTGCAAAAGACTGAAGGATACACATTTATTCATCCCTTTGATGACGATGAGGTGATTGCCGGACAGGGCACCATCGGCCTGGAAATTCTCGACCAGCTTGCGGACGTGGACGCGGTTGTCGTACCGGTTGGCGGCGGCGGCCTGATCAGTGGTGTCGCCTATGCTATCAAGCAGCTGCGGCCCGACTGTAAAGTCTACGGCGTGCAGGCGGCAGGCGCGCCCTCTATGGCGGAGTCTGTGCGACGGCATGAGCAGATCACTTTGGACACGGTATCCACCTTTGCTGATGGCATTGCGGTCAAACATCCCGGAGATCTGACCTATGAGCTGGTCTCCAAATATGTCGATGAAGTTGTGACGGTAACGGACGACGAGGTTGCCGCGGCAATTCTCGCACTGATGGAAAAACAAAAGCTGGTGGCAGAGGGCGCGGGCGCCGTTTCTGTCGCAGCGGTTATGTACAATAAAATTCCGGTTGCGGGAAAAAGGGTTTGCTGCGTTGTCAGCGGCGGCAACATCGATGTAAACATCCTTTCCCGCGTTATTTCCCGCGGCCTTGTAATGAGCGGGCGCAATACCTCCCTGACCATCTCGCTTGTTGATAAACCGGGACAGCTTGAGGGAGTCAGCTCGATCGTGGCGCGCCATGGCGGCAATGTTGTCAGCGTTGATTATGACCTCGGCGACACCGGTATGGCGATTAACAGCTGCTTCCTGCGCATCGCACTGGAAACGCGTGATCACAACCATATTGAGGAGATTCGCCAGGCGTTGATCCAGGGCGGATTCCAGCTCGTATAAGCGCGGCTGCGCTTTGATTTTATTAATCTCGCTCTGAGCGTTTTTTCCCAAAGGCTGTGCATGCTTTCTGCTTGAAGCACTTTTAAGATCATTTCTGTTTTCTGTATATCGATGAACCAGGCATTTTTCGAACTAACATTACATAAAACAGACATACCGGCTGGATAAAACTTGCAGAGCCAATGGAGCTGGAAGATTCTGTTTCAGGCAGTTAAGGCCCACAAAATCTCCTAATTTCTTAAACAGTTTCTATCTGATAGCAATTAATTTTTTCCCGCTTCAAGCATTACTTAAATGCTGAAACAGGTTGATTTACACTCAGCCAAAAAACTTTTTGGCCAAATTCTAAGCG
The DNA here is from genome assembly GCA_944385925.1 of uncultured Clostridia bacterium. Lineage (GTDB taxonomy): Bacteria > Bacillota > Clostridia > Oscillospirales > Ruminococcaceae > CALWZE01. Next base: position 297 of record CALWZE010000024.1, on the reverse strand, counting down.
TTCATGCAGCATTGCATGGACGCTTTTTGTCTTTTTCGGCCTGGCGCGATGCACTTGCGCACTCATTTTGGGAACATAAATGGTCTTATTGTAAATGTATACTTCGGCATAAACAAAATCTTTGAAACATCACATGTTTAATACTTGCTTAAAAAAGAGCAACAAATCTATCCTGAGTGCGAACTAAGCGTTTGTGTGTGTTTAATATTGCGTCTGCAACGGTCCACGCATATGGCTGTTCATCTCTATTAAAAAACGCTCTTCACTAACAACGATGTTAATCTTCGTTTTCCCAGC
>CALWZE010000023.1 GCA_944385925.1 uncultured Clostridia bacterium | reverse complement strand
ACCTGGCCGGTGGAGCAGAAAGGCATTGACGACTGGCTTTTATTTGAAAAGCTCAGGCGGGAACATCTCTATCGAGTCGCATGAGCTTAAAGCAAAGGAGATTGAAAAATGAAAAAAGCCCCATTTTCGACGTGGATTCTTTCCTATGTTGACGTGCGTGACTGCAAAACTCATGCGGTAAGCATGTGTTACCGCGATCTGAAAATCATCGTAGATGTACTTGATGAGTATGCAAGACAGTTGCAAGAGCAAATGGAAAAGAACCCGCCACAAAATTTCTGGGCGAAAAGCTATACGGAGGAAGTGGCGAAAAGGACAATGCGGATCAGCGATCGGCTGGCTGATGCCATCGGCCTAGACAAGACCTATCCCAAATGCAAAAAGTTTTTAGAAAAGCAAAAGTCCCAGAACGATATCGGAGAAGATGCTCTAACTTTGGCAATAAGCCGTGGAGCCCGTAAATGACAGAGGAAAGGATATCGGCCATGCAGCAACCTAAGCGAAAGCGCAAAGAATACCAGCCTTATCCGGGGTTTTGCGACCTACGCCTATTTGAACTCAATTCCAAGCAGTTTCGGCAGCCTGGCGCGTACAGGAATATCTTTATCGGGCCTCCAAATGCCGGGAATATTATCGACAGTTTGCCCCTGATCGCTGGACAGCGCTTCAGGATTTATCAGCCCTGATGCAAATGTTTCTTCTGCCATTAAGAAAGCAACCGTAATTTTTGAACGAAAGGAATTGAGAATCATGAAAAGCATGGAAAATATCATGGCTGTCCCGGAAAACACCGGCGGTATCATCGGCAAATTTTTCTATTACTCCCTGGCAAATATCCTGATTCCCAAAGAGCAGTTCATCCGCGTCGGCATGGATTTCGGTCTGCCGAAAGTCAAGCCTGCAAAGGAGTCGAAAGCCGGTGCCTACCGAAACGCAACGACTGCTCTTAAAGAAAGGATCGAAGTGAAAGACAGCACCGGTACACGGGTGTATCGGATCTATTGCCGGGATAACAAAAAAGAGGACGCTACGCATATCTATCGGGAACTGGTAAAGGAAACCCTGAACACACGAACCAACGAGTACAAAAAGCTTGCCAATATTGTTTTCGATAAAGAAACCGAAACCTTGTTTCATGAGGATGAGGTATACGATCCGGATGTGGACGTGGACGAATATTGCCGGCGGGCACTCACCCTCTATGAACGGTACTGCACCTGCTATACGCTCGACCACGTGGACTCGGTTATCCAGGATCAGCTTGATCGGCTGCAGGCGAACAAAATCAGCATCCACGGTAATTTGTATTTTATCCCCAACCCATATCTGCCGAAGCTGAATCTGTTGGAAGATTATATCGACGCCATCGGCCAGTACAACCTGGGTGGCGGGCTGGTGATGAGCAACAGCATGTTTGTGGTGGATGACGGACGCCAGCGTCAGAAGATGACCGAGGAGTTTTACGTCAACTACAAGCGTGACATCGAACAGTACCAGGAACGCATCCAGCATTTTATCGATACCGGCTGTACCTCCCAAGCGGTCATCAGCCGGTGGCTGCTGAAGATCGAGGCACTGCAGCAAAAGAAAAAGACCTATGAAGAGGTTTTGAAACAAAAACTCAACGACCTCAACAGCGATTATGCCATGCTTCAGATGCAATCCGAAGAGCTTCGCGTACGAAGCGTTCAAGGGCAAATGAAAATGGCGGCATAAAGCAAGAACTCCCCCGTGGGAAACGGGGGAGTTGCTCTTTTTCGTCCAATGTGAGATAAGACTATTCTCTATGCATATCGACAATTGCTAGTTAAAATCCATTGGGGGCAGCTTAAAAATTTTTTATTAAAAAATTTTTTTGGAGAAAATATTGATTTACAATAGAGGGAAAGCTATAATAAGTCCAGAGAAGTTTGACAATGGACAAAGAATATGCGCTGATTAAGAAGTAAGAGTAGGTATTTCTTATGGAAACGGGGCTGAATCTAAAATTAAAAAAAGCCCTGGCTGAGATGCTGTTTCTCTCCATTTTGGAGGAACAGGCTCGGCCTATTTTGGAAGTCACAAAATTGTTAAATGAAAGAAGCAATGGGGTCTGCAATATGCAGTTTCCTTATGCCATCATATATCGCATGACGGAAAACGGCTATATTGAGGAAAAAGGAAGTGACCTGTCAGAGAATCGCAAGCGGACTTTTTATATCGTGACAGACGCCGGAAAGGAGTATCTGAATGAGCTGAAAAAGGAATATGCGGATTTTATAGATGCAGTTGATAAAATCTTGTCTCAACAAGGGTGATAACGATGACTCCGACAGCAGAAAAATATATAGCAGCTGTCAAGCGAAATTTGAAATGCTCAAAAAAGAGCAGACAACGTTGTTTGGAAAATCTGAGGAAAATACTGGATGAAATGGAGGATTCCAGCAATTATACATACGAAGATTATGTCGAACAATTTGGAGACCCTTCATCCGTTGCAGAGGAATACCTCTCTGTCATGACAAAAAAGGAACTGCGGTATTTCACGCGCGCGCATAAGCTTGTTCTGGCTCTGGCTTTAATATTGGTGGTTGCGGTTTCGCTGTTTTTGATAATTTACAATGCAATGCTTTCGGATTCTTCAGGAGTTCTCAGAGAATCTGAAATAGTGAAAGTAACAAGCAGCACGGAACCTATTGGTGGCGGAAATTTCTAAGGAGGAGTAAACATGAAAAAAATCGTATCTGTAATAATGACATTAATGATGGTGTTGGCTATGGGAATTCCTGCAACAGCGGAGTCGGTAACAAACGCTCCGACAGAACTGCCGGACGGCGTGTATTATCTGGAAGACGGCAGCTATTTTGTGACCGAGACGTTTGTCTCTGATGCGCAAACGCGCGCTGTCAGCGCGGAGACTTATAGTAGGGTAACAACTTATTACGACAAAAATGATGTGGCACAATGCGCATTAGAGGTTATAGGTACATTTGAAATCAATTACGGCGTGAGTGTGACCTGTACTAATGTTACCGGCAACTACTATTTTTACGTTGACGGCTGGTCAGTGGAAAATCTCTCGAAATCCTCCTCTTCGGGATCTACAGCAACGGCCACAGCCAGTTGTGAGTTCGTGAAAAAAGTGCTCTTCATCACGACAGCCCGTATACCGGTCACGGTGAGTATTAACGTAGATAAGTACGGCAATACATACTGATTCTGTTCGGATAAAAAATCATCAGTCTGATTGCACATTAACACAAACCGGCAACTACAGCAAAAGGGTATGTACCGCTTCCGGTACATACCCTTTTGTTATTCTGCTAAGTTGAGTAATCGTATTCCTACGGATCAGTTCGTATGACTCACGGAAATATCCATGATAAGCTTTTCGGGATAAGTTTCCAGAATCAGCTGATAGGGCCTGGACTCTATATTATCCCAGTCATTGGCCTTAAACTGCTGCTCCGTCATAATGTAGGGGAGCAAAACCGTTCTGGTTTCGCCCGGCGCCAGAAGGGCATTCAGGGAAGCGCCCTCCTCATTGATTTCCTGGAAGAGAAACTGATGTATGCCGTTTGACCAGGAATCTGAAACAGCGGTGGAGGTGTACAGGGTCGCCACCTGTTCGGCGTCGGAAGGATTGCTGACCTCCATGGATACCAACAGCACACGAACCTGATCCTCCGGCAGCGGAGTCATTACCGGGTCTTCGTCAGACATAAACAGTGGGTAGAGCTTGCGCACTTCCTCCACGGTTGCGAGTTCAGCCGAAAGGATTTGCAGGTCTGCACCGCGATAGTTCAGGGTATCCCCCACAGGGCATTCCGTAATGCTTGCTTTAGGGAAACGGCTATTTAGCTTATAAAAGCCAAAGGCATACCCACATACAAGAGCAAGGGAAACGACGGCGATAATGATCCGTTTGAGCAGCTTATTCATCCTGGTCACCGTCCTTTTCCAACACATATTGTCCTTTGATTTTGCCCTCCTCAATTTCAATGATCTCATTTGACAAGAATTCCAGTTCCTCTTTGTCGTGACAGGCAATGATAATAATGGCGCCGCGTTCCCTTTCCCGAAGCAAAAGCGCCTTAATCAGCTGAACCCCCTTTTCATCGAGGGCGTTGATCGGCTCATCCAGCAGGATAATATCCGGTCGCTCCGCCACCGCAGCGGCAACGCCGAGCCTTTGCTTCATTCCCAGGGAATATTTCCGGTATTTTCGCGGATCATCCGGCTCCAGCCCGACCGCCGTCAGGGTTTCCCTAAGCTGCTGAGTATCCACCTTATTCTGAAGATTTGCCAACATCTGTAAGTTTTTTAACCCCGTATACTGCGGAAGAAAAGCCGGATTTTCAATCAGGATACCGATGCTTCTGGGGAAGGATATTTTTGACCACAGCACTTCGCCGTTGATGTCAACCGTTCCCTCGGTTGGACGGATCAGCCCACAGATTGTCCGCATCAGCATGGTTTTACCGCAGCCGTTAGGCCCTTTCAAGCCGTATATCCGGCCCTGTTCAAAGCGAAGATTGATATTTTGCAGGACCGTGGTTCCCCGGATGGATTTGGATAGATCTTTGAGTTCAATATACATCTTCTATCGTCCTCACACAGTTAATATATGTCATAGCGGTCGAAACGCAATTTTCCCACTAACAGAGCGGCAAGAAACAAGCCGGTATCAATCGCTATGGCAGGTAAAGGCTCGATGCCTCCGGGTGTGAACAAAGCGTAACGCATAATCATCGCGTGATTCCCAATCAAAAATGGGGTGTTGAAAAAAGCAGAGCAAACCAGAACGGCGACTACCGCCGCGAAGCTCATCATCGGCTTGACAAAAAACATGGCAGCCATCTGGAGCATGGATAGAGCCAAGGACATCAGGAGCGGCAGCAGAAAAACCATGATTTTCCACGAGCCGGCCGGCGCCTGCATCTGCATTTCCCATATATCCAGGATTTCCGGATGAAGCGTTAGCCCCCCGCCCCCCTTGAGCAGAACAACAAGCAGGAGGGATATAGCGCCGATCGCATAAAACAGCACAATGCTGCTGATGTTCCAGATACACTTTCCAAACCACCAGTGCCATCGCTTTTGTGAGCGGACGAGTACCTGCCGCCCGACGCCGTCCAGGTCTGTATACGGGTAACTGCTGACCATATACGCGATAAAGATTTCGATCAGCAGCCAAAGCGCCGGGATGTTAAACGGCTGGTTGCTCAGCGGATTGAAAACGGCCATTCCCTTAAACGCATAGATCCAGGCGTCGAGGAAGGAAGGCAGCGCCGTGATTTCACCGCTCATCCGAAGTGTGGCATAGCTGTCGCAGCATTGGAGTCCGGCAAAACCGAATATGAGCGCACTGGCTAAAAACACGGGCCACCGGTGTAAAATACCCCGGCTCCAGTCGTATAAAATATAGTAATGGAGGGTGCCTCTTTTTTGTGTATCAGAAGGTATCATCGTGTGGCCCCTTTATGGTAAATATACCGAAGGTTATCGCGGCGAGCAGTATGGTCTCTATTAAAATCACCACGAAATTAGCGGGAACTACGGATTGACTGGGTTGGAGAAAATGGAGCGGACTGAGGGCGGAAAATCCAAAAAAGTCCGACACCGAATTGATGAACACATATAGCAGAAAAGGGAACAGCAGGACAAGAAAACGGTTTCCGCCGACAAAGGATACCGGGAGACAGATCGTGGCCCACAGACCGCTGAACAGGAAAATGATCCCGAAATATCCCGCAAGATAAAGATACGGATGAGAATAGTACAGGGCACTCCACATGCTCACAGCCGTTATCGCATGGGTATGGGTGCTGACCTCCGGCAAGACGGAAGGAATCAGCAAGGCACTAATGCCCAAATTGACCAACAGCGGAATAATGACCGCCGCACCGCCGGAGAGAAAGACCGCCATATATTTCGCCGAATGATAGCTGCTGCTTTTCACCCGGATAAGGATATTTTTGGTATACCCTGTTTTACGGTCCATAAAATAAGAATCGCCATAAGGCAGCACCGCAAGCAACGGTATAAACAAAAAATACAGATGCGAGTACAGGCCGGTCAGCTCTCCGCCGAGCCATTTGTTGAAAACCGTGTGCGGAAAGTTGCCTGCCTTATCGGGATAGAGGAAGACAAGGTCTACGTATTGCAGGATAGGGACAACGTTTTTTATAATTTGCATGACGGCAATAACAAGACCGATCGCCAATGACAATAGGAATCCATAACTGTGGAAGGCGCGGTATATTTCGCTTTTTACAATTCTTCTCATTGTGTTTTAACCCTCACGACATCATGATTTTGATGTATTTCGATGTTGTGCTATGGGAACTGCCGGAGTTATTGATCTCAAACAACAGGTTGGCATCCTGCAGGTTTTTATCCTGAAAGACATAGCCCAGAATAAACTCTCGGGTTTCGTGGGGCGCCAGTGAATGCAGGTAAAAGTCCGGGTTTCTGTCTCCATCCCCTTGGTCGCAAAAGCGCAGCTCGCTTTCCTCGATTCTTTTATCGTCTTCATCGATGGTTTTCAGCCGGCAGCTATTCAAACGATAATCCACCTCATAATCGTTCTGGTTTTCAATAGCGATACTTAAAAAGACTAAAGAGTGCAGACTGAGTAAATGTCCGGTATCATCCATTTCTTCCCAAAAATTTTGAAAATTTGTGAGTGGATAAGGGCCAAGATCTTTGCTGACCCAAACCCGGCTGATGGTATATTGGAGATGATCGTATGTCGTAATGGACGGCATAGCAGGCAATGAGGAATCCGAGTCACCGGATGAATCAGGCGGTGTGGTTGGCGGAGAAATGACCAGCATATTCCCGCTGGACGGCATGGTTGTGGACGGCCGGGTGAAAGTATCCGGGAACGAACCGTTGGGAAGCGCCTGCTCTTCTTCTGCAGAAGAACTGGACGTTGACTGCGGTATGTCCGCCGGCATACGCTCTTTCTGCAAAAAGGCAAAAATACCCACGCCAATCAGCAGGAGCAGTATCACACCGAAAAAAAGGCCCGTTTTCATGCGGTTGTTGCCGGGATGCTTAAAAGCAGACATAAGCTGACTCCCCCAAAAATAAAGAGTATAGGGACGGCAAGGCCGTCCCTATATTCACCGGTTAAATACTGTCAGGACTCCAGAAGCCAAAGGAAGGTACAGGATGCCCAAAAGAGGGGGACGAGGACAAATAGCCGACGATTGCTGCTTTGTGGTATCCGTTTTCATAAACGTAGTTAATCATGTAAGTGGAACTGTTTGCGGTAAAAGCATACGAATGTCCACCTGACGCATCGTAATAGCTATATCCATCATCCGAAACAGCATATACACTGGCGGTATAACTTGGACCGCCTTCACAAGCCATCATTGAGGATGTATCGTCCAACTTTGAACGTGTCCGTGTTACATCACTCCATACATCCTGCGGTCCCTCAATCCAGTCATAAGTAAAATCTTCATTTGTAATATTTCCTGCAGCATTTGCCATCATCCCCGCGGAGCCAATGGTCAGCAAACCAAACACTACTAAGACGATCCTGGAAACACGACCCTTTCCTTTTTTCATAGATACCTCTCCTTCACAAATCTTTCCTCTTATACAAAATTCCATCTTGCGCGCCAGAGGAATTTTACATTTTCATTGTATATTCGGCGCTAAAATTTGTCAATAACAAGATTTATTATTAACAAATTAAATTTTAGTTCATTAAAATTTTAATATATTCTCTGGTTTCATTAAACGCAGTTCCTGCATTATTGATGACAAACAATAAATCGGAATCTTGAAGATTAACATCCTTGAAAACGTAACCCAAAACGAATTCTTGTGTTTCATGAGGAGCAAAATGTTGCTTGAAGAAATCGGGATCTTGAACAGTGGTGCCTTGATCACAAAAACGCAATTCGCATTCTTGTTTTTTATTATTATTTTGGTCAATTGCACGAAGGCGGCAAGAATTCAACCTGTAATCACGCTCATCATCCGACTGATTTTCTATTTTAATCGTCATAAAGACATATGAATGCTCGCTGGTTAATCTCCCCTCGCTATCCACGGTTTCTTTGAATATTGCAAAATGATCTAACGAGTATGGTTTTAATGATTTACTTACCCACACGTTACCAATGGTGTACTTTAACTTATCATATGTTGAAACGGACGGATCATCTGGTGCGTTTATTGTAGTTGATGAGTTTTCATCTGAGGTAATGGGAGATGTGGTAGAACCAGACGTCGTATTGCCAGTCGAGGAAGTGGTGGTAGTGCCTAAAGTTGTATTTGAACGGGTAATAACAAGCAGATCGTCCTCATCCGGAACGGAAACTTGAGGCAAAGTAAAAGAAGATGGCATGGAAGCAGAAGAAGTAGTAGTATGTTCTTCTGTTTGAAAAAACAAGGAGTTATTAAACAGCGCGGTCAATCCCACCGCAACAATCAGGGCGCTGGATATTCCCACAAAAATCCAATGGCTTTTAAATGACAATTTTTTCTCATGTTTTGCCGGCGTTTTTTTCATGTTTTTTACCTTTCTTTACAGTCCAAGAAATGAGGACAGCGAGAGCCCTCCCGTTTAAGGAAAGCCCTCGCTATGACCGCATATGAATTAGATGCTGTCCGGACTCCAGAATCCAGTCGAAGTGGTATTACGATCGCTGTCAGATACCAGATAACCGACTATAGAGGCAAGGTCATACCCATCTTCGTAAACCCAGTTCAACATATATGTCGAACTGTTCGCGGTAAAAAGATAGGAATGACCGCGAGACTTGTCAATATATTGCCCGTGATCTGTTACGGCCCAAACACTTGCGGTGTACCGGGAACCGGTTTTACAGGCCATCATGGAAGATGTATCGTCCAGCTTAGCTCGAGGTTCCGTTGCGTCGGTATACAGGTCATCCATACCCAACTGCCAGTAATACGTAAAATCCGTATTTGAAATATTTCCTGCAGCATTTGCCATCATCATTCCCGCCGAGCCAATGGTCAGAAGACTAAATACCATAAGGGTAATCTTGGAAATGCGACCTTTGCCTTTTTTCATAAATACCTCTCCTTTACAAATCTTTCCTCTTATACAAAAATTCCACCTTGCGCGCCAGAAGAATTTTGCATTTTCATTGTATATCCAGCAATAAAATTTGTCAATAAAAAAATTTGTTATTGACAAATTTTATTGCTGGGCTTAAAATTGACGCATAAAATCGAAAAATGTAAAAGTTAGTAACTTTTTAGACTCAAAGGATCATACAGTGCAGGGCCCGGCAGTGCATTGATCTTTTGAATATTTGTTGCAACAAATAGCACAGACCAAAATACTTTGTAATGAAGAAAGGATGGATGTACTCATGAAGATGACCTCTAAGCGTCTGATCACAATCATGGCAAGTGTAACCTCTTTGTTTGCACTATTCGCGATTTCGTCATCGGCAGCAACGTCTTCAACGCATGATCCCTACATGATGGATGGACGTTGGTGCCAGAATTATACCCTCTCGTCGTCTGCCTCGCGGTGGAACTATACGACTCAGGATTGGCTTTCATACTCAGGTGTTCAAAAGCTGTTCAGTTCCCGTCCGTTTCTCATTGATTGCGATGCCAATACTCTGACGGCCTATCAAACGGCCTTTGCCGGCGCTGTGGCATTTTCCGATGGCGGCAATATAACGGACACCACTTGGGTTGCCGGTGTTGGAAGCAATTCGGCTAAATACCATTATGTTCCCAGCGGTTCGGAGACTGTCTGCATGGGTACTCGCACGGATGAACGTGCGGTGGGCACCTATACGAACTCGGGTATTTGGAGTCCGGATACTGCCTACTAATCTACGTCGAAGAAAACAGGAGCGGCGGGAGTCTGCCGCTCCTGTTTTCCCGTAATTCAAGTAGCGGTTATGGGGGGTATTATGCGTAAAAGATGGCTATGTGCAACAGCTTGTTGCGTTGTAATGCTTTTGGCAGGCTGTACAGGAGGCAAAAATGGAGTTAGCCTGAATGAATCCAGCAATACAGAGACGGTGGATTCCACCGATCACTTGGAAACGACTTCTTTCTTAAACACTGAACCTTCAAATATACAAAATAGTACGGAATCCGTTTCAACGACACAAGCAACAGAAAATTCTGCTGAAACGGTTACACATAATAAAACAAATTATCAAAAAAACTGATTTGGCCTGTTCCGGAAGTTGATACCATTACAGGTGATTACAGAGAAGACAGTATATTGGCACATCAATATATCAGTATTGGCGGAGAAGGCGCCTATGGCATGGCGGTCGTCGCTGCAATGGATGGTATTGTATCCAAAGTAGTCAGTGCAGATGAAAGGCTTGGCACCTATATTGAAATCACTCACACCGATGGATTATCCACGATTTACGCAACACTGGGGAGTACCGCCGTGTCTGTTAGTCAACCTGTTAATGCCGGGATGGTTATTGGAAAAGTAGGAATGTCCGGAAACGCTACTGGCCCAAGTCTTCATTTTGAGGTTCGTTGTAATGGATCGCCTGTAAACCCCCACCTATATTTGGAGGAGTCATGAAAAAATTACTGTGTATGGGTCTTGCTTGCTTGCTTGTTTTAGCGACAGGCTGCCAGGCCACGCCGAAGATGGTTAACCGTAATGGCATCGATAAAGCAGTGGATAAAGGTGAAGAGATGGCCAATCAATATCTTGAAAGTTCATCCCCTGCTGATACATCCGTACCGGACACCGATAACAGTAAAGCGGATACCTCGCACGGAGAAGAACCCACAGATCCAGTCACGTCTGTGGCACCGCCCTCGTCTGAAGAAACGGAAATACAGAAAATAATTTCTTCAACGCCTGATACTTATAAAAAAACCTTATCTGGTGGAAACGGTGCTGTATTCGATGCCAAGGTTATCGTACCGGAAAACGTGACAACTCTGGGTAGATATTCGGCAAAGAGCAGGTCGGTAGACGACGCGGACATAGAAGTGCTGAAAAACTTGCTGCTGGGCGATCGGCCGGTTTCCGGGACGAATGGGCAGTATGAATGTATTATGGACGATGGCATGCCTGCTTCCCTACGGGTTGCGGGGCCCGGCAGCAGTTCCTATGGCACCTTTGGGTTTTCATGGAGTTCCGTATATGACAATTATCCTCTGCTGCCCGCCCAGGGCAGCAATTACGCCCGCGGCTGTTCCTTCTCGCTGGATGAGGCCGTAGCAAAAGCGCAAAACCTGTTAGATGCAATCGATATCACCGATTTTCGACTGGTTTCGGCAAAGATTATGGAACCGGACGAGACTTACGGCAAGCGGGAAAAAACAGGCTCCTATGAGATTCTCTACTATCAATACGTAGACAATATGCCGATACTGGCAGACGGTACACTTATGCTTAATGATCGTATGGCCACAAGTTTTCAGGCGCACATCAATGAAAGGGGCTTCTTTTCAACCAGCCTGCGCAGCCTGAATTTAACCAAAACAGAAAACATTACTCGCATACTTTCCTTGGAGCAGGCTGTGTCACTTATTGAAAGCAAGCTTCCCTCTCTGTGGCTGTCGGCATATGTGCCCATTATGGAAATCAGTCTGGAGTACATGGTCAATCAGACAGCAGACGGGCAACTGTATGTTGCGCCATGCTGGCATTTCTGCGTGGACAAATTGGAGTATTATAATCTGGATATAGAGATGCAGCGGAAACATGACTCCAATGATTTGATTATGGATGCAGTGACCGGCGAAATGTTCCGCATTGCGGACCGCTACATTTTTGCTTAGGGAGGTCTTCTCTGTGCTGAAACAGGATTTGAAGCGATCAGTTTTTTCCGTAGGAATGCTCTTATCTTTACTTATTGGATTTGCTTTGTTGATCGAGCCAGAGTTCATGGCTGTTGTTTCATTTGCCGGAGGAGCCTATACGGGCAAAATAAGTAACTATATCAATTTTATATTCACATCTCTTGCCCTTGGCGGTTATTTGATTTTTACTCCATTGATTAGCGTTCTTCCGTCTGTTATCCATTTTTGTGATGAACTCAACACGGGATATTACCGCTTTGTTATTCTCCGAAAGGGGCGTGCCAGTTTTATTTTTAGCCGGTGGCTGTCAAACGCGATCGCAAGCGGCATTGCCACTGCCGGACCGTTGGTGCTTTTAACGGCGATTTCGTTAATCTGCTGCGAACCCTATACACAGCAAATGATGGAAGACGGCATCTTTTCTCCCTTGCACAACACCATTTTGGCTCCTTTTGAACTGACGTGGGGAGGGCTGTTCCCCGTTGCGATAATCATTCTGCTTGCCTTTGTTTTTGGAGCGGTATGGGGCACGGTCGGTCTGGCGTTATCTTCCCTGATACCCAACCGTTATATCGGCCTTTGTGCGCCTTTCATTGTATTCTTTTTTCTGCATCTGCTGTGCAGCTTTCTTCGTTTGGAGAGGTTTAGCCCTGTCAACATGATTTTACCAGATATCCTGCCCTCTTTTCTCTTCCTTGGTATATATCAGTTGCTGCTGATGGCCATAGCAACCACTGTTTTTTGTTTTGGTGCCCAAAGGAGGTTGACCACATGAAAATTCGCAGTGCCTGGGCTGTTTGCAAATGGCAGTTGCTCGGATGGACTGGAAATCCACGTGTCATCCTCGCCTTATTGATTGCGATTGTTGCCGCACTGATGGAGCCAATACGCTTTTTGGATTTTGCGCATCGAATGGATGAACCGATTCAAGTTTTAGAGCCTTTTATCTACGATGCTTGTGCTAACTTTATCATGACGCTGCTATTTCTGGGAAGTCTGTTATTGTTTGCCGATGCACCATTTACAGAGCAAAGTGCATTGTATTCGATAACCCGATCCGGCAAGGCGGCGTGGATTTTAGGAAAAATTATTTATTTGCTGATTGCTGCGTTAATCTATGTCGCAGTCGCGGCTGTTTCAACTGTTCTGTATGCCATAAAGGATGCCTTTGCAGGAAACATCTGGAGTACCCCCTTCTATGATATGGTCGTCAAAAATGCTGCGGTAAACGACTATCGCATGGGCATGGACAATAAAGCAATATTAGTAAATTTCTCTCCATACGCGGCATTTGCCGTATCGTTTATGCTTAGCGTATGTTATTTATTTGTAAATGGGTTATTGTTGTTTGCTATCAATATTGGGGGAAATCGAATTTTGGGGTTTGCCGTAGTTTCAGCCGTACACTGTTTTGGATACCTATTTTCCGGGTATTCGTTTTCTAGAATATTACCATTCACTCATGCGCTGCTATCCAATCACAGCTTTGTAGGGGCTTTTGGTAACGCCAGCGGCCCAGGTGTTATAGAATCCTTTATTTATTTCCTGCTTATGATCGTTTTTTTGTGCACCGTAATTTATCAACGCAGTCAAAATATTGATTTCAGAATTTCCGTGGGGACCAAGCAATGAACAGACGAATGGTACTAAAGGAATGTTGGGATATATTTTCTTTGAAGGCAGTAACCTTGTTTCTTTTCGTATGGATCTTTATTGGATTAACGGCTATATCTGAAAGTGAAACACATCGCTTGTCAGAAATTCTTCTCTTGGCCTTTGGGGGAGTAAAGCCGGATGGACAAATTCATGTAATGGGACTATTTCGTTGGCTTGGCAGCCTTGTTCCATATTTAACAATATCCTTAAGCGGGTTTAATCGGCGAATGCTTAATATTGTCTATACTTTACCGCGAGTTGGCAGCGCAAATGTTTGGTGGAGACAAAAGCTGGTTGGAATATGTGTCGGCAGTTTGTTTTATTTTTGTATAGGTCTTTTTATAGTAGGAGGACTAAGCCTGTTTAGTGGGGGGGCATGGGATAAATTTCCTATTAGAATCTTTCTGTATCCTTTTTTGTTAATAACTTGTGTAATGGTTCTCTGCTTGGCAGCTCTTTTTTTCAGTCAAACAATGATCGTTGCCATTTTTGTGATAGTCTGGGGAGTTACATCCGTAATCGGTGATAAAGCGAATCGGTTTATTCCACTACTTTTTGGTTGCTATGGTATGGCTACGCAAGTTACTGAAACAATGGATATTATTTTAGTGGCGATTGTCAACATTGCAGTAATAGTTATAATATGGATCATTGGCGGAAAACTTTTGTGGGTATCTTTTGATTATAAGAATTGGAATTGTTAGGAGTGAAATTGATGGCAGAAAAAATTCAGGTTCTTCAGGTGAATAAACAGTTTAAGAACGAAATGGTTTTACATGATATAAATATTAAATTTGAAGAGGGAAAAATCCACGGGATCATCGGTAAAAATGGTTCTGGAAAAACGGTTTTACTTAAGATTATATGCGGTCTTTTGAAGCCAACTTCCGGTAAGGTTTTAGTGGACGGCAAAGAAGTTGGAAAAGACATAGACTATCCTGACAATATGGGCATAATTATTGAGGCTCCGGGATTTCTTCCCTACAGCAGCGGTTATAAAAATCTAGAATATCTGGCAAGCTTAAAAAAAATCATAGGTAAAGAAGATATAGAACGAGCTATGAGAAAAGTGGGACTTGATCCTGCCATAAAAAAGGGTGTAGGAAAATACTCACTTGGTATGAAACAACGTCTTGGGTTGGCCCAAGCGATTATGGAAAATCCGGATATTTTGATTCTTGACGAACCAATGAATGGACTGGATAAACAGGGAGTTGAGGAAATGCGGTCATTGTTTTCGGAGCTGCGCGATCAGGGTAAAACGATCCTGCTGGTATCACACAGCGGTGAAGACATAAGCTCTTTGTGCGATACTGTTTGCGAAATGGATAGAGGGAATTTAACACAACTTTCAGTTTGAACTAATTTTAGTTTCGTTTTATATAGGAACCGTATGAATCTGCCCGAATCATACGGTTCTTTTTTATGTATGAGTCTAAGCGAAAATCCCGGCTTCTTTCATAGCTTCATAATTAGGTTCAATTACTCTAATTTTTTGAAACGCAGAAATATTGCGCTCTCGCTGAAAAACATATCCAAGCGTTAGCATCTCACGAAGTGCTGACTCGACAGATTCTGGAGGAACGTCGTTTTGCCTGGAAACTATATCAACTGTAGTTCTAAATGTCGGGTGAACAATCCGAGGTGAATCTTTTATGTTCTGAAAGTTTGTAGCAATCATCTGATAGATTCTAAAGTTTTGTGAACTGGGAATTTCTACACAACTATCTGCAATTTCTTTTAATCTATTACTGATGGCTTGTGAAACCCCATAAATATCAACCCTCTTTTTACAAGAATGTTTCAGATAAGTAATGACGGGTAGAAAATGTCCATCACCAGTAAACAACACATAGGCATCCATTTCCGGATGTGATATGCTCTCTCTGTAAATATAATCTAACATGATAAAATCAGTAAAGTCTTTTTCGTTCGTACTATAGGCATTTTGTGTATCTACCACCAAGTGAGTAACGGCACGGATTTGGTCTAGCTCATTGCGTAGCCCGGAATATGAAAAATTTGCAAAAAAATAGATTTCCTGTAGATTATATATTTGATTTAATTCTTTAACCCAACTGTCGATGTCAGGTTTAAGTCCATAGATTTGTTTTAATGATATGTACCAATGCTCAAAATCGACAAAGGCAACTGCGGTAAGTTGCCTGTTACTACTTTTGTCAGGCGATCTTTTTTTCCAAATCATTTTACGCACCTCTTAATTCTAATTAGTAAGCGATCTATGTTCAAAAATTAAATTTGCTATAAGTCTGCAGCTTAGACAGCTATTATAGTGTACAATTTTTTCCTCGTAAAATCAACTATTAGTTACTTTTAATAACAAATA
>CALWZE010000022.1 GCA_944385925.1 uncultured Clostridia bacterium | reverse complement strand
CAAAAGAAGAAGTGTCTCTGATTGTGGATGCAACGCCTAAATACCGTTTTCATGATAAGCAAAAGATTGTGGCCATAAACCAGAAAACACCGATTCGGCATGCATATTATCGCGAGTATCGTAATCTGCAGCACCTGTGCCTGCTGATTCTGCAACATCAAAAGCATCAAATCGGCTTAGGCACAAAACAAGTGTATGGGATTTTGTTTGACGGTGCCTGGTTATGGGAAGAGTATGTCAATCTGCTGGTTGAGGATGTGTTTTATCATCCAATGAATCGAGCGGGTCAAGGTGCCCAGCGGCTGTTTTCAGGTGCTGTTGGACTGATATATCCTGACTTTATTAGCAGAGACAACCGGAATCGCGTGATAGGTGATGCGAAATATAAACCCGCCGAAAATATTGGTAATAAGGACTATCTGCAGGTCTTGGCTTATATGCTGCGATTTGATGCCAAGAAAGGATTTTACTTCTATCCGGAGTGTACCCAAGTGGCGGAGGAACACATTCTGTGGGTAAATAGCGGCACTACATACGAGAAAAATGTGAAGCGCCGAGAAGATATGTGTGTTATAAAGCATGGTTTGCACATTCCTGATCATAGCATAAGCTATAAAGACTTCTCCGACCAAATGAGCTTGGCAGAAACTAAGTTCCGAGTTGAACTGATACAGCATATGTCAACTACAAAAGCATTCTAACCTCGACAGAAAAAAGGAGAGGCACACCATTCAAAAGGCGCCCGCTCATAAGGGAGTAATTTAATTGTCGCAGGGCAGCATGGCTGAAAGGTCATGCTGTCCTGCCTTTTCTTTGCCGTTCCACGGTCTGATCGTCGCCCGGCAGGTTAACTACTCCAATAAAGTTCCAGACCAGTTCGATCTTCTGCCTGCGGTGGCCGCTGGACTTGTCTGGCGCATGAACGATAATCTTCTTTACAAACTCATTGACGATGGTGGGTGTCAGTTCCCGGATACCCACATACTTCCGCACAATAGCTGCAAAGCTGGCAAAATCGGCTTGATCCTGTTCGAAGATTTCTACCGCTTCCCGCCACGCCTTGACCTGCTCCATCAGTTCTTTTTGCTCCGCTTCATAGTCGGCGGAGAGTTTCAAGAACCGTTCATGGCTGATTGCTCCGCTGATGTCATCCTCATAGATGCGCTTGAAAATCCGGTCAAGTTCAGCAATGCGCTTTTCCGCATGGGCGATTTCACGCCTGCGCTTCTTGGCATATTCATCGCATGCCGGTTTCTATTTCCCGTTTATCCCGGCAAGTCATTTTCAGCCGGCAAAAACAACAACCCCGCAGCGATTGCTGCGGGGTTGTCTGGTACGCCCGGTGCGATTCGAACGCATGGCCTTCAGAGTCGGAGTCTGACGCTCTATCCAACTGAGCTACGGGCGCATATTGCGAAAAATCCGTTTAAGTGCGTGTAATATTGTATCACGAATACCGCGGTTTGTCGATACTCTTTTTAAACTTTTTCCTTCTGCGTCCCGGAACCGCCGCGGCCGCCGGTCAATCGCGGAGTGGCATTCGATTTTTGGCTGAAAGGAAACACTGCCGGCACGCGCGCCGGATGCCGATACCGAATGCGCTGAATGCCCGGCGAGCCGGTTGACTTGCGTCCGTCCGGCGACTATACTGAAAGCCGTGACACTGTGAAAATATACAAGTTTTTGGGAGAGTTTTGGGAACAATGACTTATCGCGAATGTTTTGAAAGCGCACCGATTCTGTATAACGTCTGCTCCACCTATCAGCGCATGATGGACGACTACGGATTCAAGCTGCATCCGGACACCTGCTGCTGCGACTGGATCGACAATGAATATTACCGCCAGGAGCTGGACAAGGTTTATCGCGAATACTTCTCGGTTGCAGAACAGTATTCGGTTCCGATGATCCTGACGACCACAAACCGGCTCGGCTATAAGCGCTATACCGAACAGTTTCCCCAGACCCGCGGACGGGCGATGACCCGCGAGAATGTTGAATTCGTGCGGAAAATCGCGGCGGACTTTAAGGCGCCGATTTATATCGGGTGCATTGAGGGATGTATCGGCGACCAGTACGTGCCGGGCGAGGCCGTCAAGGTGCAGGAAGCTTACGATTTTCACCGCGAGCAGCTTGAAGAATGGGTGGAGTCCGGCGCGGATTTCCTTTATTCCGGCATCATGCCCGAGATCAACGAAACCATCGGCATGGCAAAGGCTTTCTCGGAGTCCGGCGTCCCTTATCAGATCGGCTTTATCATCACCGACGACGGAAAGCTGCTGGACGGCACGACACTGCACGACGCCATAAACATGGTGGACGACGCAACCGAAAATCCCGCGCTGATGTTCATGTGCAACTGCATCCACCCGACCAACCTGCTGCACGCGCTTGAGCATCCCTTTAACCAGACCGAGACGGTCCGCAGCCGGCTGCTCGGTACCATCTCCAACGCAAGCATGCTCAAACCCTGCGAACTGGAACACTGCGACCATATTGACAACGCCGACGCCGTCTCGCTTGTGGATGCGCTGATCCGGCTGTACGACTATCACCCCATGCGTCTGGTCGGCGGCTGCTGCGGCACAAACGAAACCCACATGCGCGAGATCGTCGGTCGGATGCAGGCGCATCTCAAAAAAAATTAATGAACATAAAACCTGCGGAGAACCCATGGACTCTGTATATCAGAAGGCGGCAAATTTTCAAGGCGCGCTGTGACAGCCAATGATATGTTTGCTTGACAAAATCATCATTCAACAGTTTTTCCGGAGGTTTTATCATGAAAAAAGTTTTTGTTGTTCTTGCGGTTTTGCTTGTTTGCTTTACGCTTGCTTCCTGCGGCACGTCCAAAAAATCCGAGGTGGATGAATTGACCGAACTCGCGCAGGTTCTTGCAGAAGAGGGATGGTACGACGAGATCGAATCCGAGGCCGACTCCGAGGCGATAGACGTGGGGCCCTTTTCCGAACTGCCCGCGGAAATTTCGAGCGTAGTGATTATGGAGGACAACTGTATATTCTATTATAAGGACGAATACTACATGTCCTCCGGCAAGATGGACAATTACCGCAACGGCCATTTTACACAAAGTGAAATCGAGTCCGACGCGGCTTTTATGGGATTTGAAAATGCCGATATCATGCTCTCTTACTTTGACTCGGTTCTCGAGTATATCTACGCACATCCGGAAGAATTTCAGGGTTGACCCAAAAGGCCCGCGGCTTATCGCCGCGGGCCTTTTCTTTTTGGTGCACAATCCGGATCGCCGAAAGCGATTTTTCTGCATACCATGAATATAAGCCGCACAAATATTTTTCTGCTGCGAGCTGAAAAAGCGCCGGATTGTCTGCATTTTTTGCAACACACACTTGTTTTTTTGATTGTTTTCCCATTGAAATTATTGTAAAATAGATGCATGTTTTTGCCGGAAAAAATGGCAGAAACCGCTGTTTCGTGAATGCGGGCGGGACGCACAGGGCGTCTGCAACCGCTTTCCATGACCCCAGAAGGAGAACTTTATGTGCGGAATTGTCGGTTATGTCGGCGCGCAGCCAAGCGTGCCCTTTCTTTTGGACGGCCTTAAAAAGCTGGAATACCGCGGCTATGACTCAGCCGGTATCGCCGTAATTGAAAACGGCGAAATCGAGGTGGTCAAGGCCAAAGGCAGGCTGACCAATCTGGAAAACAAACTGAAAACACTCAAGCCGCTTACCGGCTGCTGCGGAATCGGCCATACGCGTTGGGCTACCCACGGCGAACCGAGCGACGTCAACAGCCATCCGCATACCAGTTCGCGGGTAACCATTGTACACAACGGCATCATCGAAAACTACAGCGAACTGAAAACTTTTCTTATCAGCAAAGGATATACCTTTGTTTCGGAAACCGACACCGAGGTCGCGGTCAAACTGCTGGACCATTACTACTATAACGACCCAATCAAGGACCCGGTTGAGGCCATCATGAAGACAATCAAGCAGCTGCGGGGATATTATGCGCTCGGCATCCTGTTCAAGGATTATCCCGACACCCTTTTTGCTGTGCGTCGGGAAAGCCCGCTCATTATCGGTTACGGCGACGGGGAAAACTTTATTGCCTCGGATGTCCCGGCAATCCTTAAATACACCAAAAAATACAGCCTGCTGGATACTGACGAGATCGCCACCATCACCGCCGACGGAGTCAAGGTGGTCACGCATCTCGGATTCCCGGTCGAAAAGGAAATTCTGGAAGCAAACTGGGATCTTGAGTCCGCCGAAAAGGGCGGGTTCCCCCACTTCATGCTTAAAGAAATCCACGAACAGCCCAAAGCGCTGCTCAACACCCTCAATCCGCGTATTAAGGACGGAATGCCGGATTTCTCGGCCGAAAAGATCGAGGACGACCTCCTTCGCAACGCGCCCGCGCTGCATATTGTCGGCTGCGGCACCGCGATGCACGCCGGCATTGTCGGCAAATACGCCATCGAACAGCTTGCGCGGGTACCGGTGACGGTGGATATCGCGAGCGAATTCCGCTATGCAAATCCGATCCTGCATCCGAACGAACCGGTCATCGTCATCTCCCAGTCGGGCGAGACGCTGGACACCATTGCCGCCATGCGGCTTGCGAAGGGACAGGGATGCCCCATCATCGCGATCGTCAACGTCGTCGGCAGCACAATTGCCCGCGAGGCGGATTATGTACTGTACACCTGGGCAGGCCCAGAAATCGCGGTCGCTTCGACCAAAGCCTACTCGGTTCAGCTCGCAACCCTTTATCTGCTCGCCATCCGGCTAGCCTGGCTGCGCGGCGCGATCGACGATCCGCGCGCAAAAGAGCTTACTGCCGATCTGCTGGAAGTACCTGCCGTGCTGGATAAACTGCTGGTCAACACCGACAATATCAAGCACATCGCAAGCACCTACATCAACTCTCAAAGCGCGTTTTATATCGGCCGCTCGCTCGACTTTGCCCTGTCGCAGGAAGGATCTCTCAAACTTAAGGAAATCTCCTATATCCACAGCGAAAGCTACGCCGCGGGCGAACTGAAACACGGCACCATCTCGCTGATTGAGGACGGGGTCTGTGTCGTCGCCATCGCAACCCAGGAACGGCTGCTGGAAAAGATGTTCAGCAACATCAAAGAGGTCAAGACCCGCGGCGCACGGGTATTCCTGATCACCCGCTCGGACTCGATTATCCCGGACGGTCTGGTAGACGATGTCGTGCGTTTGCCGGACATCGACGACTTCCTGGCTCCGCTTGCGACGATTCTGCCGCTCCAGCTTTTCGCTTACTATATGGCGCTTCTGCGCGGCTGCGACGTCGACAAGCCCCGCAATCTTGCAAAGTCAGTGACGGTTGAATAAAATTTAACCGTCAAAACAGACAGAACAAAAAGCCTCCTTAACGGGACTTTCCCGCAAGGAGGCTTTTTTGTTTCGCTGCCGCACAATCCCCCATGCAAAGCCCGACTTTGTTCTTTCCCCGGTTTCTTTTAAAGAAACCGGGCCGTCGGAGACCCGCCGGAGG
>CALWZE010000021.1 GCA_944385925.1 uncultured Clostridia bacterium | reverse complement strand
GTGCGCAGCGCCGTGTCTATCGCGCGCACACGGGAAAACCGGTCAATAACGTCGGTGCACTCGCCCAGCCGAAACGGAGAGCGGCCAAACTGCATAGCGGCAAGCTCTCCGCGTTCGTCAATGAGCACACATTTATAGAACAGAGGCCCGTCCGACAATATCCTGGCGTAATCGCGCAAAATCGTTGTCTTTCCGCTTAAAGGCGGACCGCAGAGCAAAACAGATTGCGGCAAAGCGCCAAGCCGGCGAATGAGCTCCGCTGCGCATCCGGGTCTCTCGTTGGCTATGCGGATATTGATCGAGCTGACCGATCCCAGATCCGCGGCTCCCTGCCGGTTTATGCTTGTACAGACGCCGACACGGTGCCCGCCTGATATGGTCAAAAATCCCTCTTTCAAGCTCTCGCTGTGGGAAAAAACCGAATATTCACAGAGTGAAGAGATAATCTCAATAAGCGCCTTTTGCTCCAGCGGCGCGCTTTGCGGGTCCGGCGTTCGGCTAAGCCCGTTTTCAGAAAGAAAAAACGGGATTGTACCGATGGTGACCGCCGTGTGTCTTCCGGTTCGAAAACGCAGCTCGCAGGCCTGTTCCAAATCGCTGCGGCAATTGATCATCCACTGGCTGTAGGGCTTGGGTAACCGCCTGATCAGCGTATCAATCTGGTTCATTTGAATTTCCTCCTCTCGCCCTGATACCACAGTATATTGCCCGCAGACAAGCATTAGAACCTTATCCGGTAGTTGTCTGATTGTCGCTCTTCTCCAAGTTTCCTGATGCCAAAGGGCTTCAAATACCAGATTCCTCATACTCGTACTAAAATGCGGAATTCTTTTCTTACAGCCGGCGGCAAGCTTCATTACAGTCCCGGCTGATGCGCATCATACCGAAAGTTTCTCTAGTGCCTGAACTGCCTCTCGCTCTCCGCCTTTGCAGATATACAAACTGCTCTTTTCGATTCATTCCTTTATCAAAGCTACTCTTAAATCAAAACACACAAACAAAAAAGACCGGACACAAGTCCGGTCTTAAAAATCAAGACGATTATTTTTGCAGATTCTTTTCTGTCTGCTGAATCAAATTAAAAAGTGAAGAAGCATGCTGCGGATAATCCGTGCTCAGATTTTCGGTCGTGAGCTGAAGTTCGTCGATATCCTCCACATTGGGAATATCCTTCACCTTTTCCGGCGACAACATAGCCGCGATACGTGCTTCGGAAACCTTCATGGCAGCGTCCGCATAGCCGGAATACAGCTGTTTCGGAATCGAAAACATGTCGTTCTGATTCTTGGGATTGGCCGAATACACAAGGCGGAACATCTTATAGTAAGCCGCCATAAGATATTGTGAAATTTCCGTGACCAGATTCTTGTCCGGCGCTTTGAGCAGCAGCCCATAAAGCACCGCCAGAGAATTGGTCAGCAGTTTTTTGTTAAGCACAGGCAGCACACTGCCTTTATAGCGCGCATCCTCCTGAGAATCCCCTTCCGGAATATCTTCCACGGATAAGGTCAACCCGGTACGGTCGGGCGAACGGCCCAACAGATAATCACAGGAAACACCATAAAAATCCGCGGCGCGAACCACAAAATCAAGGCCGCATTCCCGAATTCCTTTTTCGTAATGAGAAAGCAAAGCCTGGGAAACGCCGAGACTTGCCGCAGCCTCCTTTTGCGTAATCCCACGCTCTTTGCGCAACAGGGTCAGAATCCGATTAAAACTCCCTACCTCAGGCATCACTAACTGTCCTTCCGAGCAAAAACTGACATTTTACATATTTACAGATGGTATAACCGATTATATAATAAGAACTACGGTTTGTAAAGCCAAATTTGAGCTTTTTCTGCAAAAATCGGCCGGATATTCCTGTCAAAAACGGAGGCGTTCTTTTGAAAACCTTTAAACTGCATCTTATTCGACACGGTTACACCCAGGCGAATCTCGAAGGCGCATATTGCGGCTCGACAGACCTGCCGCTTTGTAAGCAAGGCGAGCAGGATTTATATTCCATTCTGGAGGAATACTCCTATCCATATGTAGAGACTGTGTACTGCAGCCCCATGCTGCGCGCTCGGCAAACGGCGTCGATTCTTTATCCGGAACATGAGCCGGTGATCGTGGAGGATCTGCGGGAATCCTCCTTCGGCCGCTTTGAGGGAAAAAAGCTGACCGAGCTTCGTCAGGATGATGAGTTTAACCGCTGGGTCACGCCGGGCAGCAACTTCCGGCCTGAGGGAGTCGACGATCCGGAAGCCTTTTTTAAACGCTGCTGCGAAGCTTTTCTGTGGGTTGCGGACGACATGCTGCATTCGGGCGCGCATGAGTGTGCGCTGATTTCGCACGCGGGCGTCATCGGCAACATCCTGGCTCAATTTGCCTATCCGAAAAAAGCGCCATATGATTGGCAGTGCGGGCCCGGCTGCGGGTTTACAGTACTGATTGATCCGACCCTGTTCCTTCGCGAGCCCGTCGTAGAGGTGATTAACACAATTCCTCCTTATGAGCCGCTGGAGGAGCAGTCCTACGACGCTGAACAGCCTTATGAAGACGCATACGCGGAATATGAGGAAGATGACGAGCTGCAAGACGAGCTTGAGGAAGACGAGACTGCCCGGGCTTTGCTGGAGCTCTCGCGTCAGCTTCAGGAAGACGAGGAGGATTGCGATTGTGACTGCGGATGTGACGGGCATCACCATTCATGAGCCTGTTTAACAGTTACTGTCCGCTGAATTCTGCTGTGTTTCAGTTTAAATTGATGCTGTAAAACATCTATTAAGCCCCCGGCTTGGCCGGGGGCTTTGTCTTGTTATCTTTAGCGCAAGGACACCCCCGGTTCAGCCTGGAGTGTAATAAAGATATTGATTCAACCATCAAGCGAAGCGTGAAAAAATCAGAATCTATATGGTTGATAAAAACTGATTTTGCAAAAGCAACGCTCTTTTATGGACATGTCATGAAAGCGATGCAAGAGGCAGATGCTCCAATGACGGTTGATCGATTTAACGGCATGAGGTCCTTCCAAGGTTTGCGAAATTTCCGGCAAAGCCGCGAGCTATTGACGATGTCTGAATAGAAGGGATGAAATCACTTAAATTGATCAGCAATTCCAACAAAACAAAGGGGTTCCGGCACTAACCGGAACCCTGCGTAGTGCAATATTGGGGGTGCTTTGAAAAAGCCACAAAATTGCTCAGATTAAAAAATTGTAATACTGGAACGTTTTCCCTTTGTATGCTTTAAAGAAATGTCCCCTACTCTGGTAAAATAAGCAAAAACTTTTCTTTAAGCATCAGGCAGAGCGGCAAAAGTATGTCGGCGCCCTTTATATAGCGCAAAGACAGATTCAGCAAATTGCCCGTCTACAGTTTGTCTGGCAACCGATACAGGCGGCTTTTCAGTTTCTCTCGTAAGGCCGCGACTCAAAAGCTTTTTTCGGAAATTTGATGCACAGGCCGCTGCGAGCATTAAAAGCGCACCAAGATTGCTATATGCAAACTTTTCGCCGTAAAGAATTGGGTTCTAAGCTGATACTTCAGATAGATTATTTTTTCAATCGCGCTGCACAGCTTATCTTCCATTGCATCCGAAGCGATTTTCCTGTTTGAGAAACGGCCGGAAAATATTCCTTCTATAGCCCATAAGTCCAGAAATTCAGCGCAACCAGCAGCGCGGCGAGCACAAGGCAAAGCAGCGCGATCAGTTTTTCCGTGCTGTTCACAGATCCAGTTTCAGCTGAAAATATCCGTTGCAGTAATCTTCCAGGGAATCGAGCAGCTCGCCGACACCGCCTTTCAAACAGGGCTTAACGGTTACGTCGACCATGGATTTGATCTCGTCCGGCGCATCTGCAACCGCCGCGCGATAACCTGCAACCTCGAACAGCGGCAAGTCGTTGTAATAATCCCCGATTGCAACGGTATTCTCCATATCTATTCCCATCAGCTCCGCCAGTTTGCGCAATCCTTCGCCCTTGCCGACGTCGTTCGGGATCAGCTCGAAATAAATGCGGGAGGTCATTACAAAAGTAAACTGATTATAAAGCGGGTTGGTCTTTTTCTTCTTTTCGACAAATTTGACCACCTGTTCCAGCTTTTCAGGCTGATCTGCAAAAAGGACTTTGTTCCAGCCATCAGGAACCGTGTTTAAATCTGCAAGCAAAAAAGGAATATGTTCAGCCGCGGTATGCTCCAGCACGAGTTCATTCATGCGCACAGCAGTGATGCCGTCGATCGTGTGAAGCTCTATTCCGAGTTCAGGAAAGACCCGGCCGATCTCTTCCACAATCGAGCGCGCAGACGGCAGCAGCGTCTTATTGTAAATCACGCGGTCCGCTTTAAAATCATACAGCACCGCCCCGTTGCAGAGGATGGCCGGCGCAGACATCGGGATCCAGTCGACATATTTCCGCACACCATCCACACTGCGTCCGGTAGCCACAGTGAACAACCCGCCTTTGGCCGCAAAACGTTCCGCAGCTTCAATATTCTCTTTCGGAATTCCATATCCTGCCTGAAGGAGGGTTCCGTCGATGTCGCTGACAACCAAAAGCTCGCTGATATCTTTTGCTTTCATCTGCTACTCCAATCTGTCCAAGCCATTGAGAAATTTCACAAAATACTCGGGAAGCGGCGCGCTGAAGCTCATGCGCTCCCCTGTTCTGGGATGGGTAAATTCAATCTGGGCCGCGTGCAGGCACTGACCGGCAAGCTGCTTTGGCTCATTTTTCCAGCCATATACCGTATCTCCCGCGACCGGATGTCCGAGGTAGGCCATGTGGACACGAATCTGATGGGTCCTGCCGGTCTCCAGTTTCAACCGAAGCAGGGTGTAGTCCCGAAAAAGCTGCAAAGTCTCATAATGCGTGACGGCGCGCTTTGAGTTTTTCTCGGTCACACAGTATTTTTTTCGGTCTTTGTCGCTTCGTCCAATCGGTTTGTCAATTGTGCCGGAGCTTTCTTTCAGCCGGCCGTGAACAACTGCATAATAGGTTCTGCACGCAGAGTGCTCTGCAATCTGTTCGCTCAAAGACAGATGGGCCGTATCGTTTTTCGCAACCAGCAGCAAACCGCTGGTGTCCTTGTCAATCCGATGAACAATACCGGGCCGCAAAACACCGTTGATCCCGGACAATTTGCCGCGGCAATGCCACAACAACGCGTTTACCAGCGTGCCGTCCGGATTTCCCGGCGCCGGGTGCACAACCATACCTTTCGGTTTATTAATTACCAGCAGGTCCTCGTCCTCATATACGATGTCAAGAGGGATTTCCTGCGGCAGAACATCAAGTTCAGCCGGCTCAAGCAGGTTGAGCACAACGGTTTCTCCCTCACGCATACGATGATTTTTCGCCGCAGGCTGCCCGTTAATCAGCACGGCACCGTTTTCGATCATTCTCTGGACCGCGCTGCGCGACGTCCGCCCTTCCTCGCCCTGCAGTTTTATAAGGGCTTCAAGCAGGAAAGCGTCCAAACGCTGTCCCGCCTGCTCCGGACCACACTGCATATTAATTTCACTTCTGGACATTCTCTTGCCCGTTTTCGCTTTTTGCGTTCTGCTTTGGATAAAGGAAAATTGTATCGTCTTTAAAAGTAAACAGCAAATAGATCACTGCCACAGCTACCCCAACAGAAATGAAGCAATCCGCAACATTAAATACGGGAAACTCCATAAACAGGAATTTAAAGAAATCCGTCACCGATCCATATACAATGCGGTCATAAAGGTTGCCGATTCCGCCGGCTACGATTAACACGACAGCCCATTTTAAAAGGGGCGATTTGAATTTTTTAAAGAGGAGCGCATAAAGCAGCACGATCAAGACAACCGCCGTCAGAATGATCAAAAGTCCAGTCTTTCCGGAAAGCATCCCAAAGGCAGCGCCGGTGTTTC
>CALWZE010000020.1 GCA_944385925.1 uncultured Clostridia bacterium | reverse complement strand
TTTGGGAGCAGGATGCCGCAGGTTCGAATCCTGTCACTCGGACCAAAAAGGCCCATGACATCAAATGCCGATGTCATGGGCCTTTCCTTTACAAGCGCCTATTTTACGGGCATTCAACACACTTGTGAATACTAAATTAATAAGATTAAAAAACAATGTGCAAGTAACAAAAAATAATAAATTTTGCAACTATGCAACACGAAATGCAACAGGAGTTGCACATAAAAAGTCGGGGCAATCTGCCACACTTCTGCTGCACCTGCTCAAATACGGACCGTTCGATAATCGGCTTATGGACATTTTTGAAAATACCCCAATTCTCACGATCATCCTCCGCCTCTTTTTGTTCTTGTAGGATTTGGAGTAGGCCTTGAAAATTAGAATGTCACCGCAATAACCCTGCAAAAAGACAGGACTTTGGTCACGGTGAAACTGTTCCGCTTAATGGCAGGCTGCTTTTTGCCCTTTCCGGGCCGCTTGATCCCCTTCTTCAGTCAATAGGTACGCAGGATAAGTTTGTAAAGAAGATCATCGCCCATGCGAAGATAAGTCCAGCGGCCACCTCAGGCAGAAGATTGAGCTGCTCTGGAACTTCATCGGAGAAGTCAACCTGCCGGGTGACGATCAAACTGTGGAACAGCAAAGAAAAGGCAGGGCGGCATGACCTTTCAGCCATGCCGCCCTGCGACAATTCAATTAATTTTTTATGGAGGCGTGCCTTTTGCGGGAGCGCTTATGTCCGATTGTCCTGTTCCCTTTAAAGCTCGAGAAATACCCGTTCTCCGCGGCCGCCGAGCCATTTTGCGCAAAGCAGCGAAGCGGCCAGAAAGACCAGCGTGGCGATCAGCAGGAAGAGCATAATGCTGACATGCGCATGCAGCAGGAAATAAAGGACGGCGACCGCGCCCGGGAAGAGCATACCGCCCAGCGAACCGATCAGGGCCGAAAGACTCTGCTTGACAACAATGGTGTCGTTGTCGGCGTCCAGTTTGGGCAGTTTCAGGTTGACGATCATGCCGATAAGGGTGGTGAACAGCGAGTAACTGGCACAGGAGATAAAGCCCAGAATTGTCTGTGCCGCGCTCAGCTCAAGCGCAATCGCCATCATCACAAAGCCAATCAGCAGCGAGGGGATGGTCAAGCTGAGATTCAGTGCGATCTTGCTCAAAAAGATGGTCCGTGCACGCACCGGCGCCGCTTTCAGAATCCACAGCCGGTTGCCTTCCAGACTGAGTGAAACACTGGTGGTGCAGACCGTGCCGATCATCGCGGCAGCGGCCACGACGGCAATTTCAAAAAACGGAAAATCCAGCCCTGATTGCAGCAGGAAAAAGCGCAGATCGTTCTGTTTAATCAGCGCGTAGATGCATGCGCCGAGCAGCATGACAATGCCGAAACCCGTATTCAGCAGATACATCGGGGAGCCGAAATAACGCGCAGCCTCTTTTTTATACAGCGCGCCGAACTGGGAGGTGGTTTCGACCCTCGACAGCCGGTAGTCTTTGCGCACAGCGTGACTGGACATACGGGTCAGAATGGATTTATAGCGGCGGCTGAACAGCCAGACGACCAGAAGGAAGGGCAAAACGGTCAGCGCGACAAATCCAAGCAGCGCAGCCGGATTGCCGCCGCATGCCTTGCCAAACAGGCCGAAAGGCAGAAGCCAGCTGTTCATGGCTGCAAGAACGCCATCCGCGTGCAGGATGATGCCGTTGACCAGTTCGTTCATCCGGAAGGACAGCAGCATGACGGCGATGAAAAAGAGCAGATAAAGTAGTGTTGCAACAATGGATTTTTTGCTTGAACGGGCAGAGAACCAGGCGACGACATAACCGATCACAACCGCGAAAAAGGTCGGGATCAGCGCGAGAAAAATGCTGCCGACAAGCATGAGCAATAAGAACAGCAGCCCGCCTGTGCCGCCTGAGGTCAAATAGGCGACCCCGCACGGCAGCATCATAAACAGAGTGATCAGCAGATTTTCAAGATACAGCGCCATGATCTTGCTGAGCATGATTTCAAAGGCGCTGACCGGAAGCGCGAGCACGAAGTCGGCGTCCTTTGCGCCGAAGAGGATGCCGCTGCCGCCGAAAAGGGTCAGAACAAGCGCCATAAACGCGGTAAAGACAGCCATCAACAGCGGCAGAAGATCGATCAGACCAACAGGGGCGAGTACCGTCGCAAACATAAAGCTGTATACGCCGGATAGGTAGATACAAAGGAAAGCCATCAAAACAAGGGTGCCCACGCCTGCAATTTTATTCTTGCCCCGGGAAGAAAAGGATTTCAGCAGCGCGAGGAAGCTGACCTTTACCAGTGCGACAAAACGGCTCATTGCTTTTCTCCCTCCTGCGCAAGCTCCAGAAACACGCTTTCCAGACTGGACTTGCCGACTATTTCAGCAGTTGGTCCCGCTTCAACAAGTCTGCCATGCTTGATAATCGCGATCTTGTCGCAGAGCTTTTCCGCAACTTCCAGCACGTGGGTGGAGAAAAAGACCGCGCCGCCCGACTTGCAAAGTTCGTGCAGATATCCCTTAAGCAGGAAGGAAGCGGAGGGGTCAAGGCCGACAAAGGGCTCGTCCAGAATCAGCAGGCGGGGCTTGCGGATAAGCGCCGAGATCAATGCGAGCTTCTGCTTCATGCCGTGGCTGTAGCTGCCGATTGCGCTGCCGAGAACGCCGGTCAGCTCGAACGCGTCGGCATAGGTCTTGATGCGGTCGTACCGTTCCTCTTTGGGAATGCGGTAGATGTCGGCAATAAAGGTCAGGTACTTGATTCCGGTCATAAAATCGTAAAGATCAGGGTTGTCAGGCAAAAAAGCGGTCACGCTTTTTGCGGCAACCGGTTCGGTGCGGATGGAATGCCCGTCGATAAAAATATCGCCCTGCTCGAAATCAAGCACACCGGCAACCGAACGCAGTGTGGTGGTTTTGCCCGCGCCGTTGTGGCCGATAAAACCGTAAATTTCACCCGGGGCGACCGAAAGACTGAGATCGTCCACGGCGCGGGTGGAACCATAAAATTTCGTCAGATTCTTAATCTCCAGCATAATGTACTCCTTTTTTCTTGATGAATTCATAAAATATTTCAACAGCTGAGGGCTGGATTTTACAAACGTAATACGTTATCATAAAAGAAACTGCGTGTTTTCAAAAATGGTTATGAAAACGCGGGAAGAAACAGGGACCAAGGGGGATAAATGATGCAGGAGCAAATGATAAAACGCTTTTTTAAGCGAAGCCGCGGCACAACGATTGCCTTTATAATTAGCGCAGCGGTGTTGGTACTGTCGCTGCTTGCGCTGCTTCTGAACGGATTGGTTAAAAGTTCACAGGCGGAGATGATTACGGTCGAAAATGAAACAGAGGGAAAATACGGTTATATTGATGTTGAACTGATGACCGACTGGTTTGCCGCATATGAGGACGACAGCCTGTTCTGGTATATTGCAGGAACACCGGACGGCGCGCTTTATGTGGTTGCGATGACCCAAAAAGAGTTTGAAAACAACTATCAGGCGCAGTATGAATACAACTACAGTGACAGCACGGTGCCGCCCGCGCCGGTGCGCGCAACAGGAGCCCTTAAACTGATGGATGATGAACTGATTCAGATGGGCGCCGAATTCCTGGAATGTGATGTGGATACATTCATTTCTCAGTGCGGCAGCCTGTATCTGGATACTACAGCGAATCATTTTGAATCCGGAGAACTCGGCTCATGGGCGATAATCATAGCGATCTTCAGCGGAATTTTCGCCATTATTTTCGGCATCTCTTTCTTTTCCAGAAAAAGCAGTATCAGCAAGAGTATCCGGCGGCTCGCTGCGGCCAATGAACTGGATCTTGCCGCAGCGGAACTGAACGGTCAGCCCGCCGCAGCTTTTGACGGCGGCAATGTGATTTTCACCGAACATTTTCTTGCCAGTGCGCAAAGCGGCGTTGTTGTCAATTACCGGGAAGTGCTCTGGGCCTACGTCACGGTGCAGCGGACGAATTTTGTCGCGACCGGACAGCACCTGACCGTTCGCACAGCGAATAAGCTTGCATTGAATATTGCGCAGGATCGTCCGGGCAAACGAGCGACAGGTCTGACCCGTGCCGCGATTGAAGAGCTTGCCCGCCGCTGCCCCTGGCTGCTGATCGGTTACACCAGAGAAAACAATGTGGAGTATAACCGCCGGGTCCAGATGATCGCATCGGGACAGGCGCCCGCGCCGAGTGCGGCTCCCCAGCCTGTGCGGCCGCAGCCCGCAGCGCAGCCGGACAGCCAGATCCCGGCGGAGGAATATTACAAAGACAGCGACCCGACCATCCGGTGATCCTGTGCACAACTGCATTGTAAACCTTACCCATAGGGGAAGGTCAAGAGGTTTTTGCGGAAATTTTTGCAAGTGCACAGCAGTCGCGAAAATCGAAATTAAGCGCTCACAAAGATGTGTTTTTGGGCAAAGCTTCTTTGCAGCAGAATCGTAGAATAAAACGACTTAGTCCCCCGTCCGCATTCCGATGCGGACGGGGGGCTATTTTCTTTGCCAACATAATAAAATTTTTAGTTGCAGTACGCGACATCGAAAATTTTTTTGAAACCTTACCCAAAGGAGAAGGCAAACGGATTCACTGGATATCTTCGCGCAGGAAGCGCTTTTGCTCTTCGGGAATATCCAGCCCAAGCGTACCGCCCGGATTCATGATGTTGTCCGGGTCAAAATGCGCTTTGAGCGCTCGAATCACCGCATATTCGTTGCGGCCGATCTGCCCTTCCAGCCATGGGCCGAACATCTTGCCGATGCCGTGATGGTGGCTCATGGTTGCGCCGGAACGCTGGATCGCGTCCAGAATTCCCGCATGGTAGGCACGGTATTCCTCCGGGTCGTGCATGCGTGCGATAAAGATCCAGTAGAGGTTCGCGCCCTGTTCGTAGGCATGACTTAGATGGGTCATGCAGATGGTCTGCGGCCGGCTCTTGCAGTAAGCGCGCACCTCGGCATGCACCTTTGCCATGTTGGACCAGCTGACGGTGCACTCCATGGTGTCGGTGACGATGCCGAAATCCTGCATGGTGTCCCGCATGTAGGGGTCGTTGAAACGGCCCTTCTCCCAGCCGCGGGTCACGAAACCGGTCAGACTCATGCCGCCATACTGCCGCGCAACCCGCTTGGCGACCCGGGCCGCATTGGCGCTGAACCCCTTTTCGCCGTTGGTGAAGCCGAGAAAGAGACACATCTCCCCTTCTTTAAATCCGCGCAGCTTGAACAGCTTCATGAGCGGGGTGTCGTCCACGCCGTACAGCCGCAGCATGATTCTGGTCTCCTCCGGGTCGGACAGCCGAAAAACGCTGGGATGGCCGCCCTCGCTTTGCATGATCTCCCGCGCGGCGTTGCGGGCGGTATCCCAGTCGCGGAACATGAAGGAAAACCGCCGGATGGTCTCGGGCATGTGACGGAAGATTTTCAGGGTCACATGGGTGAGTACGCCGAACGCGCCTTCCCCGCCCATCATGATCTGGCCGAGATCCGGTCCGGTCGCTTTGCGGGGATAGCTGTCCACATGGATGGGTCCGACCGGGGTTGCATAGTCCTGTCCAAGCGCGATGTCCGAAATACAGCCGTAATAGGTGCTGTTCTGACCTGCGCCGCGGGTGACGACCCAGCCGCCGACCGAGCTGTATTCAAAGCTTTGAGGAAAATGCCCGCAGGTATAGGCGCGCTTTGCGCCGAACTGCGCCGGCGCGTCGTTGAGCAGCTGCTCCAGCTTGGGACCGCTCATACCGGCTTCCACCGTAATGGTCTGGTCCTCTTCATTGAAGCGGACGACCTTGTTGAAACGAAGCCGCATGTCCAGCGAGATACCACCCTTGACACACTCGACCCCGCGGGTGACCGAAGAGCCGCCTCCATAGACATACAGCGGAATCTTTTCGGCGGCGCAGTATGCGACGATCTGCTCGATCTGTTCCCGGCTGTCCGGATACAGCACCGCATCGGGCAGATTTTCGATGATCTTTCCGCGCAGCCGCATCAGGTCATACATGGTCTTGCCATAGGCGACGCTCAGCCGGGCATAGTCGTCGGTGCGCAGATAGTCCGGGCCGACGATGGCGCGCAGCGCCGAAAGCTGCTCTTCGCGAAGCCGGATGGGCAGATCGAACCGCACTTCATCCAGACCGAGATTTTCGCTGTATTGCGCAAAATCGGCGTCGGTCAGCGAAAATTCCTCCTTGAGCATTTTGTACAGCGACTCTTTGGGCGCCTTGATCTCGTTTGGCGCGCCCCATTTAAAAATAGAGCGGTAGGATTTTTCGGAAAAAGACTGGTTGAACCATTTCGGCTCAAAATCTTTATAAAGGTGTGACATCTTTCAGCCCTCCTTGCAGAACAGCGGCGAGATCATCGGTCGCAATCAAATCGATGCCGGCGCCGAGCAGATTGTGGACGATCACTTCTCCCCGCCGGACAGGCGGGCGAACGGTCAGGCGGGAGATGGCCTCCATCGCCTCCATCAGTTTCGCGCGGGGGATTTCTCCTGCGGTGCGCACGGCGAGCACGGGGCGTTCACCTCCCACGGCGCGCACCGTCGTGGTCAGGGTGCGCACCGGTGCGGTAAGCTCGGTGCGCGCAAAGGCCGCGCCGCGCGGGCAGCTGTTTCCTTCGACCCGGAAAGTTTCGCCGTCCGGCTCAAATCCGGCGCGCAGGCGGCAGCCGTTGGGGCAGAGAATGCAGACAAATTCCTTCATTGTTTCCCCTCCTCCCCGGGTTCCTCCGGCTCCAGACTGAATTGCAGCGCAGCGGGCAGCTCCGCGGGCAGCTCAAGCACCAGCCGCTCCATCTCGGGCGGCCGCAGCGCGCGATACCTTCGGCGCAGCAGCTCGGTCTCGCCGCAGCGCACCCGCAGCACAGCCGGCCCGCAGCTTTTGCCGGCCCGGAAATAAAAGACCGTTTTTTCCTGGTTGTCAGCCGATAACCGCTGGGGCAGGACATAGGCAAGCGGGCCTTCCGCCTGCACGGGAACGGTCTTTGCCTGCGGCAATCTGCCGCGCGCAAAATCCGCGGCGCCGCGGCCTGCCGTCTCTCCGCTCTCGCTGACATAATCGACAAGGTCGCTGACATGCAGCGCGTTGCCGCAGCAGAACAGCCCCGGCAATTCGGTCTGCATCCGCTGGTCGCATTGCGGCCCTTTGGTGCGCGGATCGAGCGAAAGGCCCAGCCCGAGCGCAAGCTCGTTCTCCGGGATAAGCCCGACCGAGAGGATCAGGGCGTCGCAGGGAATTCTCTGCGCGGTGCCGGGGACCGGACGCATCTGAGAATCGGTCTCGCAGACCTCCACAGCCTCCAGCCGCTCGCTGCCGAACACCCGCGTTACGGTGCGCGAGGTGTAAAGCGGGATATCAAAATCGGTCAGACATTGCGCGATGTTTCGTGCAAGCCCGCTGGGTTCCGGCTTTGCTTCATAAACACCAAGCACCTCTGCGCCCTCAAGGGTGAGCCGCCGCGCCATGATCAGCCCGATGTCGCCCGAACCGAGGATCACGCATCGCCGCCCGGGCAGCTGGCCGAGCAGATTGACATAATGCTGCGCCGCGCCGGCGGTGAGTACGCCGCTGGGGCGGTCCCCGTGAATGGAAACCTGCTTTGCGGTGCGTTCGCGGCAGCCGGTGGACAGCACAACCGCACGCGCGTGGATAACGCAAAGCCCTTCCCGGCAGATCACCCGAAGCTGATAGCCGCTCCCGGTGCGGTCGATCCCGCTGACGAAGGCGAGGGTCATGACTTCAATCCCGCTTTCGGCGATTTGGTCAAGGAAACGGCCTGCATATTCGGGGCCTGTCAATTTCTCGCCGAAGCGGACAAGACCGAACCCGTCGTGGATACATTGTTTGAGGATGCCGCCAAGCCGCCCTTCCCGTTCGAGCAGCATCACCTGCGCACCTTCCCGGTTGGCGGTAAGGGCGGCGGCAAGTCCGGCGGGGCCGCCGCCGACGACAGCGACATCGGTGTAATACTGTTTCACAGCGATCCGCCTCCTTTGGTCCTGCCGGCGGTCAGTTCACTGCCCCGGCCCTTTTTGGTCACCTGTTCCAGCGGAATCCCAAGCTCCTGCGCGATGATCCCGGCAACCAGCGGCCCGCAGAATCCGCCCTGGCAGCGGCCCATTCCGGCCCGCACCCGGCGCTTTACCCCATCTACCGTGTCGCAGGGGACCGGACGGCGCAGGGCGTCCAGTACTTCGCCCCGGCTGACCTCCTCGCAGCGGCAGATGATCTCGCCGTAATCCGGATTCTGCGCGATCAGCTGATCGCGCTGCTGCGGGCTCATCTCACGCAGCAGCGGAATGGGGATGCGGACGGGGTCAAAGTTCGGGTTCTGGCCGACGGCGCGGGTTTCCGCAACGAGCTGCGCGGCCATCGAGGCGACGTCCACCGCGATGGCGGGCGCAGCGGTGAGTCCCGGAGATTGTATGCCCGCCGCGTGGACAATATTGTGGGTATGTATCCCGCGCGCAATATAGAAATCCTCTTCATAGGTCGCAGCACGCACGCCGCTGAAGCTGGCAATCAGATCCTGCTGTTTTACCTGCGGACTGGTTTCGCTGTGGCGGTCAAAAACGGCCCGGACACCGGCGGCGTCGGTGGAGAAATCCTCCCGCATCCATGTTTCGACCGCGTCCGGCCCGACCAGCAGATTGCCGTCCGCCGTCAGGACAATGCCGCCGCCTTTGGTGTGGGCGGATCTGGTCTTGAGCGCGCCCATTGTGGAGACAATGTCGTGCAGCGATTCGCTCGCCCGTTTGTCCAGAATGGAATTGGTGCCGCGCCGGGGGTGTATCGTGAAAAAGCGGTCGCCGGCCATCTCGGCGATCCGGTCGCTGAATACCCCTGCGGCATTGACCACGACTTTTGGATAAACCGTGCCGCGGTTGGTCTGCACCGCCCGGATAAAACGACCCTCCCGCTGCATATCCAATACCGCTGTGTCCAGGCTCAGCCGCGCGCCGTTCTGCACCGCGTTTTCGGCGTAAGCGATGGTCAGTCCATAGGGGCAGACGGTTCCGGCAGTCGGGAAAAAGAGGGCAAAACGCAGAGAAGAGGAAAGGCCCGGCACCGCCTGGTGCAGCGCCTGCTCGCCAAGATAGCGGCAGGGGATTCCCTTCAGACGGAAGTAAAGCGGCATGAGCAGAACAGCGGGACGCATGGCGCGTTCTTCAAAACAGAGATACTGGCCGCAGCGCTTGAATTTCACTCCGAGTTCCCGGCAAAGCGCGTCATACATTGCGTTGCCGCGGGCGTTGTAGCGCTGCTTCAGCTGGCCGCGCTTGAGGTCGATGCCGGGATGCACCATGCCGTCGTTGCGGGAGCTGGTCTGCATTGCGACATCGTGCTCCTTTTCTACCAGAAGCACATCCAGATCGTATCGCCGCAGCTCCCGCGCGATGGCGCAGCCAACAATTCCCGCGCCGATCACCAGAACATCCGGCTGTGCGCCGTCAATCGCGTTGTCCTGCAGCGCGGGCGTCCGCATCGGCGGGATCTCCTGCCCGGTGAACCGAATATCATTGAGCACGCCGCGCCATTTTTTACCCCGCGCGGCGAGATAACCTGCCTGGACAATCTTCTCCCAGTTGTCCAGAGAGCCGGTCAGCCGAACACAGCCGTCCTCCTCTGCCTGCGCACGGACACTGCCGCCGCAAAGCTCTTCAAGCGCACGGTTGAGTTTGTCTAGTCTGGTCACGCCATCATCTCCGATCCAAAGAGTCGGTCATTCGACCGACTTGCTATAATTCAGCATACCATGTCCGGTGCGAAGGAGTCAATCCCGCGCAAATGAATATTTTGTAAAATCTGCGGCCTGACCGCCGGCCGGTTTTTTGTTTGACTTGCGCGGCAGCTTTTTTTATACTGGAAACAGAAAACAGCAGAAGAGAGGTAACGTTTTTGGCTGCGCCGCGCAACGACAACATAAAACAGCAGATTCTGGACGCCGCAAGCGTGCTGCTGCGGCAAAAGGCATTTTCGGATATTTCGCTCGCGGACATCGCGCGCCAAAGCGGCGTCAGCAAGGGAACGCTGTATTATTATTATAATAGTAAAGACGATATTCTGTTCGACGTTGCCGAACGGTACCTGGAGCATCTTGCGCAGAGCCTTCTGGAATGGACGGGTAATCCGGAAAAGGATACCTCACTGCCCCGCCTGCTCGGCTATACTTTTGAGCGGGGCGCCTTTGACGACAGCGGTGCGCTCCGCCTGTATCTGGTTGGAGCCGGCGCGTCGGGACATGAGGCCGTGCGGGAAAAGCTGGTGGAACGGTACGCCTATTTCCAGCGGATGCTCGCCGAAAAGCTGCGCGAGCGGGGCGCGGGAGAACAGGCGGAATACGCCGCGTGGCTTGTGCTGACCGTGATGGATGGCATACTCATCCAGTCTCAGCTGGGCAATCCCGGCTTTGACGCGCCGGGATTCATTAAAAAGACAGTGGAGCGGCTCTGTGAGCAAAATGTGCAGTAAGAGCTGAGTGCAGGACCTGACAACAGCCCTGCGGTTTAAAGATTATTTGTTGCCGGCATCAAAAACAGTTGTTTGCGGATGCCGTTGATTTCAGGTCCGCCGGTGCCTGTGCGGCAGTAATTCGGGACGGTTTTAAGGTGCAGGAAAAGAAAATTGCCTGGCATGCGGAAAGAGCTGTGCACGATTCGAATGGTGCGCGGCTTTTTTTGCGAACAAACCGGCATTGAAAACTTGGCCCATCTAACCTTTTTACCTGACCCGGAAAAGCATCCGATAGATGATTTGTGAATACTCAATGTGAAAACCTGTGCATCGCTTGATTGAAAATGCACAGGTTATTTTTTGCCAATACAGGTATAAAAACTGTTTTAGTGCAGCTAAAAAAGATAAGTGTGATTAAGAAAGGGGATTTTGCCGGTTTAAAGCATTGCAACGTGCTTTTTGACAAATATGAAAATTATGAAAATGCATTGCAAATAATTCATATGAAATTATTTTTTGAAATCGAAAATCAAAATGCCATATTAGAAAAACTGTAAAAATAAGTAAAATTATAGCCATTAATGGGAGAGAGTATCTATTTTATTTTTATATAGTTTAAAATTTTTTACGATTTTATTACAGCGAAATATTAAAAGTGCCAAAATTATGAAAATATTTTCATGAAATTAGCGAATTCACAATTGAAAATCAAATCGCTAAAATAGAATTAAAGCAAGACAGTGTTGCTATGGAAAGACAAAACTAATTTCAAGCTGAGGACAAGGAAGTAATAGCAATGGGGAAAAAAGTGATATTGGATGTGGATACCGGTACCGATGACGCGATCGCGTTGATGCTTGCGGCGCTTTCGCCGGATCTTGAGCTGCTGGGTGCGTGCTCGGTGGGCGGAAACCGTGCGTTGAGCTATACAACCGAAAACACATTGCGGGTGCTTGAGTACATCAACAGTCCTGCAACGACCTATCGCGGCTGCGAATGGCCGATGGTAGCTTCGCTGCCGAAATGGCGCAGACCGATGCTGCCGTTCACCAGCGAACATGAGGAAGCGAAAAATGTGCACACGGACTATGTCCCGATGCCGCAGGCAACCCGGAAGGTTGGAGACAAGCATGCCGTTACCTGGCTGGTTGACACGCTCATGGCGTCCGACGGTGATGTGACCATCATCCCGGTTGGACCGCAGACCAATATTGGTATGGCGCTGCGGATGGAGCCCAGAATTGCGGAAAAGATTGAGCAGATCGTTTTTATGGGCGGCGCGCATGCGGTGGGCAATACAACCCCTACTTCGGAATTCAATATCTGGATGGACCCCGAAGCGGCAAAGATCGTAGCGGATTCCGGGGTGAAGATTGTGGCGGTGCCTGTGAATGCGACACATGCCGCTTATGTCACAATGGATGAATGCGACGAAATTGAAGCGCTCGGTACGCCGGCCGCCATTAAAGCTGCCGAAATGATCCGTCAGCGTATTCGCGGCTATATGGAATGGCAGCCGCTGGATGTACCTTTCGCCGCACCGGTCCATGACCCGTTGGCAGTTTGTGCTGTGATCAATCCCGATGTACTTAAAGATGTTCGCCATGTTTTCTATGATGTCGATTTCTCCGGCGGCGCTTCGGATGGTCAGACGATCTTCGATGTGTGTGAGCGCTATAAGCACGAAGCGAAAAATGCTTATGTGGCGCTGGATGCCGACCGGGAATTGTTTGTTAAGATGCTGAAAGAGATTTTGGCGTTGGAAATAAAATAAAAAATGCAAAAGAGAGGGAAAAAACATGAAAAAGTTGGTAAGTATTCTTGCTCTCCTCCTGGCCCTTTCGCTGGTATTCAGCGGCTGCGGCAACAGCACGCAGGACCCTGCGGACACCTCTGATGCCGACAAAACGGGCGAAGAACCCTTGCGGGTAGCTTTTGTCACCTGGGAAGCGCAGGGCGACAATGGATTCTGTGATTCCTGCGTGAGCGGCGTCAAGAGAATTGCGGAAGAGTTTGGCTGCGAGTACACCATTCTGGAAGCCGGCGGCGATACCTCCAAGTATACCCAGATCGTCGACACCTGCTTCCAGTGGCAACCGGACGTTGTCTTTGCGTCCTGCAACGGCTTTGAAGAACAGCTGTGCAAATATGCGGATCAGAATCCGGATATCAAGATCATCAACATCGACACAATCCTTGATAACTCCAACAAGACCATTTCCAGCGTCCAGTTTGTTCAGGAAGAAGGCTCCTTTATGGCAGGCGTCGTGGCGGCGCTTGTGACAGAGGGCGGGCTGGAATATTCGAACGAGGAAAAAATCGTTGGCGCTGTCGGCGGAAACGACATCCCGGTTATTCGTTCCTTCATTTATGGTTATGAGCAGGGCGTTGCCTATATCAATCCTGAAATCAAGGTAGAGACGGTTTACTGCGGCGACTTCATGGATCCGGTGCTTGGCAAACAGGCGGCAAATCAGCTCTATGCAAAGGGATGCGATATCATTTATCAGATCGCGGGTGTAACCGGTGACGGCTGCCTGGAAGCTGCCGGTGAGAATCAAAAATATGCGATCGGCGTCAATTCCAACCAGAACGGCAACGTTCCGGGTTATGTCGTAACCTCGATGGTCAAGGACTGCGGCGGCGCTATCTATGACATCTTTACCAAGATCATGGATGGAAGCTATAAGGCCGGCGAGCATTATCGTTACTATTATGGCGAAGGCGGCACCTACATCGCGATTGACGAGTATACCGAGTCCATTCTTACCCCG
Source organism: uncultured Clostridia bacterium (assembly GCA_944385925.1). Lineage (GTDB taxonomy): Bacteria > Bacillota > Clostridia > Oscillospirales > Ruminococcaceae > CALWZE01. Next base: position 28,051 of record CALWZE010000020.1, on the reverse strand, counting down.
GAAATGCTGGAAACCGTGCGGGAAGTGGAAGAAAAGCTCATAAACGGCGAAATTGAAGTGGAGCTTTATCCGGATTTCTGGGTGGACTAATTCGAAATGAGCAAGCGGTAGGCCGGATTTTCCGGCCTACCGCGTTATGCAATCTGCAACAGACTTGGGGGATTGTATGGAAAACAACGTGGTCGAAATGAGGGATATCGTCAAGATATTCCCACCCGACAATGTCGCGCTGAAAAGGGTGAGTCTCTCGATAAAAAAAGGGGAAATTCACTCGATCATTGGAGAAAACGGCGCGGGAAAATCCACATTGATGAAGGTCCTGTATGGCCTTGAGAAAGCAAACCAGGGCGAAATATTCCTTGGCGGCGTACATAAACAGATTTCCACGCCGAAAGAAGCGGTTGACTGCGGCATCGGCATGGTACATCAGGAGTTTATGCTGGTGGGCGTATATACGGTGCTGGAAAATATTGTGCTTGGCGACGAGCCGTGCAATGCGCTGGGCATGCTCAAACTGGATGCGGCCAGGGATAAGCTGAAAAATATTCTGGAACAATTTCACTTCGATTTTCCGCTTGATGAGCAGGTGCAGAATCTTTCGGTTGCAGCGCAGCAGAAAATCGAGATTGTGAAGCTTCTGTACCGCAACGTCGACATCCTCATTCTGGATGAGCCGACAGCGGTGCTCGCACCGCAGGAAGCAGATGAGCTGTTCAAGCTTCTGGAACAGCTCAAACAGGCGGGCAAGACGATTCTTTTTATCAGTCACAAACTGGATGAAGTTCTGCGAATTTCAGATACCATCACGGTTATGCGCCGTGGGGAAAGAGTTTGGACAAAGCCCAATCAGGGGCTGGATAAAATTGCGCTCTCCAACGCGATGGTTGGCCGGGATGTTATGCTCACTGTTGAGAAGCCGGAGACCGTGCCTGGTGACACTGTGCTGGAGTTCGATGGCGTATCGGTGAAAAGTCCGCTGGTTCCGGGAAAGCTGGACAACGATCGAGTCTCCTTTTCGGTGCGTGCCGGCGAAATTCTTGGCGTGGCCGGCGTTGAAGGCAACGGTCAATATGAAATGGTGCAGGCTTTGATTGGTGCGCTGCCGATCTGTGCCGGAAATATCCGCCTGATGGGAAGGGATATTTCAAAGGATGCAATAAGGGAACGCCGCCGTCAGATTTCTTATATCTCACAGGACCGCAAACGAAGCGGATCTTCGCAGACGGATACGCTGACGGATAATGTCACCATGACTCATCACTATGTATCCGGACGCCTTAAGGGTAAATTGGGGTTGCTCAGCGTGCGGAAGATGCGCAAACTCTGCGACGAGATCATTGAAAATTATCAGGTGAAATGCAAAAACTCCAGCACAAGAATGATGGAGTTGTCAGGAGGAAACCAGCAAAAGGTCATCATCGGCCGGGAAATAGAGCTTGGGTGCCGTTTGCTGGTCGCCGATCAGCCGGTTCGCGGACTGGACGTCGGCTCGATCGAATATATTCATAAAAAAATTGTTGAGGAGCGCAATAAGGGCGTTGCGGTGTTGTTGGTATCGGCTGATTTGGACGAGCTATTTTCCCTTTCAGACAGGATTGTGGTGTTCCACAATGGAAGATTAGTGGCACAGCGCAGGCCGGATGAAACAACCCGAGAGGAAATTGGCGAATTCATGCTGGGGGCAAGGAGTGAGTTAAATGACTAAAAAGGCAACAACCATTGCGCTCGGAATTCTCACGGCGATTGGCATGGGCATGCTGCTGCTTGTGTGGCAGGGATATGATCCGCTGGACAGCTACGCGGCAGTCTTTCGTTACAGCATGGGCAGCTCCTTCGCCATCGGCGTTACTTTGGAGCGGACGGCGATCGTCGCGATGGTGGCGCTCGCGGCAACGACGACCTTTTCTTCCGGCGCCAGCAACCTGGGAATGTTTGGCCAGATCCTCACCGGCGAAATCATCGCCACGGCAATCGGCGTCTATCTGCCGCTTCCCGGCTGGCTGCTGATTCCTGCCATGCTGATCGGCAGCGCGCTTGGAGGCGCCTGCATGGCGCTGATCGCCGGCCTTCTGCGCAAATATTTCAACATGAACGAGTTCATCACGACGCTGATGTTCAACTTTATCCTGGACTATTTTACCGAATATCTCGTCAACACCTCAATGCGCGACCCGCTCATGTCCTGGCCAATGTCCAAGGTCATCGCGCCGCAGGGAGTTATGCCCAGATTTTTCGGCTTTCTTGACGGTTCGGTTTTCTTTGCGCTTGCGATACTCGTTATATCCTATATTCTCTGGAAAAACACCAGATTTGGATATGAGATGCGAATGAACGGAAAGAATCCGATTTTCGCCAATTACGGCGGCTGCGATGCACAGGGAAATTTCCTGAAAGCCATGGCGCTCAGCGGCGCATACAACGGATTGGCCGGATGCCTGCTGATCATCGGTTCGGGACAGCAGAACCGTTTCGTGCCAGGCATGGGTGAAAACTATGCTAACGAAGGGCTTATGATCGCGATTGTCGCGAACAACAACGTCATCGGCGTTGTGCTCTATTCGTTCCTTTTCTCCATGCTGAATGCCGGGGCGACCGGTATGCAGCTGGAAACTTCCGTGCCGCTTGAATTTATCACCATGCTGATTGGACTTACCGTCATGTCGGTCGTCTCCATCCGGGAGTATTCAACGACCTTTATCAACAATGCGAAGGCGATGGCCGAAAACAGAAAGTTCAAAAAAAGGGAGGTGAAGTAAAATGTCATGGAATCTGATTCTTACCATTCTGAGTTCCGCATTTTCCGCATCCATACCGGTTCTGCTCGCGGGTATGGGCGGCCTGTTCACCCACCACGCAAATGTTTTTAATATCTCTTTGGAGGGCATGCTGCTTGTCAGCGCTTTTACGGCTGTTGCCGGCACCATGAGTACGGGTTCGTGGGTAATGGGGTTGGTGTATGGCATGCTGGGAAGCGTCTTTGTTTCGCTCCTGTTTGCTTTCTTTGTTCTGAAAATACAGATGGGAGAATTTATAACCGGTATTGCGATCAATACGCTCGCCACTGGCGGAACCACCTATTTTATGCGCCAGATGTTTAACGTCAAAGGTACCCTGACCAGCCCGGACATTGTGTCCATTCCTAAATGGGATATTCCCATTCTGCGGGATATTCCCGTGTTGTCGGATATTCTGAATGGCCAGCCATGGCTGTTTTACTTCGCGTTTCTGGTCGTTATTCCGCTGGTTTATATAGTGCTGTACAAAACGCGCTTCGGCTTAAGGCTGCGTGCCACCGGCTTTGAAGCAAAGGCGGCGGACGCCGTCGGCATCAAGTCGCATTCCTATCGCCTGATTGCAATTCTGATTTGCGGTGTGCTTTGCGGACTGGGCGGTTCCTACCTTTCGATTGGCTATATGCGGATGTTTTCCGAAAACATGTCCAGCGGCCGCGGCTGGATTGCCATCGCGATTATCCTGCTTACAAAGGGCCAGCCATTGAAAATCATGATGCTTGCACTGGTGTTCGGATTCTGCGAGGGCTTGGGCATGAGTCTTCAGGGCTACGAGATCCCGGTTCAGTTCACCTATATGCTTCCCTATGTCGCGACCATCATTGCACTGTTTTTGGATTCGCGCAAAAAGAAAAGCGTTGGGAATAAAAAAGCCTGATCTTTTTACCTGTCATTTGTCATTCGGTGCTTGGGTGAAAGCACAGCTGACGAAAACAAAAATGAACAGCAAGGCCGGCAGCATAATGCTGCCGGCCTTCTTTTTGATTGATACCAGTAAAAAAATATTTTTCAGCGAATTTTTTTGATGGAACCGCGCTCGATAACGCGGGTTCCGAGCATCTTAACCTGCCGTGCGTCTTTGGATGCGCCGCCTTCCAGCATGCTCAGAAGCATCTGACTCGCGCACTCCCCCATTTCGACCGTTGCACGGCTGACTACCGTAATTCCCGGCCGCACAAAATCGGCAAGGATATTGTCGTCAAATCCAACCAGAGAGACGTCTTCGGCGATTTTCAGGCCGTGGTCGGAGAGATATTTGATTGCGCCGATACAGATGTTGCTGCTGGCACAAAATACCGCTGTTGGCCGCTCGGGAAGAGACATGAGATGCGCCATGTTTTCATAGCCGCACTTTTCGGACCAGTCTCCGGAACGGACATAATCCGCCTGCACGTTGATCCCGTTTTTGAGCAACGCGGAGAAATACCCCATTTTGCGGTCCTGTCCGACCGTAAAGGTATCGTCTCCGTTAATGATGGCAATGCGCTCGTGGCCGTTTTTTATAAGCAGCGAGATGATTTCATACGATCCGCCAAAATTATCGACAACGACGGCGCCCGCAAGAATCCCGGGATTATATCGATCCACAAGCACAAGATGGTCACCGATGCCGCTGTAAAGATCGGGATCTTCCGACACGGGGGTAAGTATTACGCCGTCTGCCATTTTGACAAAACTGCTTTTGACAATCTGCCTTTCCGTATCGCGATTGTTTTCGGTCGAAAAAATCAGCTGATGATAACCAAGGGGAAAAAGAACATTTTCAATGCCTTTGATGACGCTGATATAAAAGACGTCAGAAAGTTCCGGAACAATCGTCGCGATCATTTTCGTACGCTTGGTGATAAGGGTTTGTGCAAAACTGTTCGGCTGAAACCCAAGCTTTTCGATCGCGTCCAGCACCTGATTGCGGGTCTGTTCCTTTACGTTGCTGTGCCCGTTGAGAACGCGGGAAACAGTGGAAATCGATACCCCTGCTTCACGGGCAACGTCATGAATTGTAATATTTTCTGCCATTGTACGCCACCTTAATTGAATAACCTTGTGAAAAAACACAGTGAAATTCTGGTAAGATACTTCTATTATTATCAAATAGACCGGTTTTGTCAATGACGCATTACAAGTTGTGCTGAACGGAATCAGGGGGATATATCCAATGTTTAAGGGGTGTTTTTGTGTTTTCAATAAAATGAAAAAAATTTCACAAGTAGAAAAAAGAAAAAGAAAGGAATGAAAACAGAAGCGCGATTCGTTTTGCGCGGTCAAAGAAAAGCGCCTGAAGATTATATATTGAACGTCAAAAATGCAAGGGTATAGGTACATGGAACAATGGATACGGGCAAAAACTGGCCGAGGATGCAATGACGGCCGCTCGGGCCTGAAAAAGAGCTGCGCGCTGTTTTCAGATTCCTGTGCCGCGGCAGGCCTGCATACAATCAAAAAAGAACCGGTCCCGGGTGTTAACCGGGACCGGTTTTGGATTTTATTTGGCTCTTTTCGGCAAAAAACGTTTTAGGAGTATGCAAATTACGACGATGGCGACGTAACCCACAATGAGGATATTCGACCACAGGGGATTGCTTTTAAACAGGGAGATCACCTGTGTGGCCAAAATACCATAGGACAAGACGACCATTGAAATGCGCCGCCAGCGAGGGTAACGCGCGGCATATTTGGAATTTTTCCAAAGCTCGGGATATTTTTTGGGCAGCTGCAATACACCCATCATGGGTATGCAGGCGCTCAGTATGGTCAAGCCAATGGCAGCTTTGGACAGGATTTCCAAATCGATCCCCAAAATTGTGGGGATGGCGCCGAACAGATAAAAGATGGTCATCAGAATAAAGGGAACGCCGTGACGGTTGTTTTTCGCCCATTTTTTGGGGAGCATGCCGTCAAGACAGGGGCGGATCAGGGAGTTGCTGTACCACACGAAACTGGAATTCAAGGTCGTGATCAGGGCCCCGATACAGGCGCCGACGACGAAAAAGGCATATGCACCTGACTGTCCCATTATCCGCTGCGCGGCAACCGTCAAGGGCTTTCCGGCCGCTTCCGAAACACTGACTGTGCCGCTCGCCACGATCCCCATCAGGGTGTAAAGCAGGGTTACTACGATCGTTACCCCATAAATTACCTTCACCATAACCCGGGAAGCATTTTTGATGGTGGGCGCAAAGTCGGTGATAATATAAGCACCGGAAACGGCAAAAAACAGAAGTGAGCTTGCGGAGTAAAGCCCCTGGAATCCATTGGTCAAAAAGTCTTCCTGAACATACAGCGCAAAATCTACTTTTCCGATACCGGCAAAGATAAAGGTCAATATACCGCCGATGAGAACGATGCACATGACGTTCTGGACTCTGGCCGCAAACCGAATTCCAAACAGATTGACGATATAAAACACCGTCAGCAGCGCAAGGGCCAATGCCCTTTGTCTGCCGGGGCTTTCAAAAAAGGGCAGCAAAGAGGCGAGGTATTGCGCAAAGGAGATGCCAAAAATAGCGATAGTGATTCGTCCAAGGAAGTAAACATAGGTATACAGGATGCCCACGTCAGGATGAATCAGTTCTTTAGAGTAGCAATAGGCTGCGCTGGTTTTGGGCAGCAGTGAGCTCATGATAAACAAGGGTCGAAAAGAAATCAGGAACAGCACTGCGCTTAAAAGGAAGGCCAGCGCCACGCTGCGGCCGGTCATGGAGATGGCGATACCGGTTTGGGTAATAATTCCCGATCCGATCGCAAACCCGATGGCCAGACTCAGCGTGCCGGTCAGTGACAGGGTTGAACGGTTATCTGTATTGTCCATAGCTGCGGGTAGCCTTTTGCCAGGCTTTGAAATATGTATGCTCGATATTGTCCATCGACAGTGAATTGGTCATGATAAAACCGCCGCCGGGCGCGCAGATTTCAAGCGCTTCTTTGGTTGCCCGTTCCACTTCCTGCTCCGAGGAGCCTTTCATGAGCAGCTGGGTCTTCATGCCGCCGCCGAAACAGGTGTGTCCGCCAAATACTTCTTTGGCTTTTTTGAGATCGACATCCTCAAAGAGATAGATTGCTTTTCCGGCAGGTATGTCGGTCAGGGTCTCAAGCCGGGAGGTGTAGCGTCCCTCGCAAAGCGGGACCGGAATCAGATCCGCGTCGATCAACGCCATCATCAGCCGTTTGAGATGCGGCCAATAGTGCTTGTTGTAATCGTCGAGGGACATGAAGTTGTCCGCCCCGCAGTGAAGCGGGATAAAGACAAACTTTGCCCCGGAGCGCTTGGCGAGCGCGATGCCTGCGGGGATCGTTGCATCTCCCCAGCGCAGCAGGATCTCGTTGAGCAGTTCCGGATCGGATTTCATATCGATAATAGTGGAAATCAGACCGCGGACATTGTCGGCGAAATCGTCGAACGGAGTGACCATGACCGAGTCGCCGATCAGGGGATAACCCAGCTCGTTTACGTGGGCGTTCAGCTCTGCGACACCCTTCAGGTTTTCTGCCAGCGCCTCGCCCGCTGCTATCATATTCTGCAGCGCGGCTTTAACGGGCGGGAGCCCCAGGGCTGCGATTCGATAGATCGCCTGTCCGCACATAACCGGTGCGCTGAGCATCGAAAGGCCCTGAAAAGCGGTGTATTTCTTGGGAATTACCTGACGGAACAGGAAACCGGAGGGATCGCGAAGATACTCTTCATATTGATCCTCGTCCATGTATTCATGATCGATAAACTGATAAGGCGTATTTTCCGGAAGATTATGATAGCTGCCCGGCCAGCGTGCATTGGAGTAACCTGCTTTTTCCAATGCGGCGGACGGATAAAAGCTGGGTGCATAGACCATGTCGGGGTCATAGTCCTCAACATATTTGTCCATGACAGGCAGCAGAACACGGATGTCGTCCATGGGCTGCTGAATGCTCAAACCGTATCCGAGCGCGTAAAAACTTCCGATCTGCGGAACAAAGGGAACGCGGTCAGTCTGTTTCAGGGCGACCGTATCCAAAATCAGCTGTTCCCTGCTGCGCAGCGCCTCCGACTTGTTTTCCATAGTTAACCTCAATTCTGGCAAAGCTTATTTGTCTGCGGACTTTTTCCGGCCGAGAATAGCAGCAGCAACCGCGACGACCGCTGCGATAAAGGCGCCGATTGCGAACACCTCGAACATGAATCTCTGCGAAGTGTTTCCGGAAATGGAGCCAATCCACTGCTGGATATAAGAGGTCATAAAGCAGCCGAGATAAAGCGAAGCGGAAAGCATGCCGTTGGTTTTCTGAATCTGGGCGGGCGAAGCGATCTTGGCGTTTTCAATGAATATAAGCGGCTGGATGCAGCCATAGCCGAAGCCGATCAGGATCTGCGCCAGCATGGCCATCACAACAGAAGTCGCCTGGGCCAGCACCAGGAAACCGATTCCGAGCAGCAGGCAGGAGAACAGAATAAGTCCGCCTTTGAGAAGCTTGCGCGCGACCGGAAGCACAAAGCCGGCGACAAAGCCCATACCGGTGATCAAAGCCATCGTTACGCCAAGCAGTGCGGGCGGTCCGATCTTTTCGCCGAGATAGAAGACGGCCATATTGGTCGGGGTGACCAGCGAGTAAACCTGGATCAGAAACAGGCCAAAAGCGAGGAACCAGAATTTGCGGGGAATTTTTTCCTTAACTGCCGACGCCTGAGCTGCATCTCTTTTCTGTACAGGGGTTGCCGGTACGAGAAGAATGACCAGAACCATGATGACAAAGGCAAAGGCGAAAGCATAGAAATTATAGCGCCAGCTGATTGCCGCAAGGCTGCCGCCGATGATGCTGCCGATCATGGAACCGAGGTTCGCAATGCCGGAAGCGAAACCAAGATTGCGGTCCTTGGCTTTGCCTTCATAGAAGGTCATGATGATCGCGGTGGATTGCGGAAGAACCAGGCCGACGCCGCAGCCCATTACCAATCTTGCAATCATCAGGCCGGGAACCGTATTCAAGGATGCGCCGACAATACCCATGGCGCCGTAAATGGCCAAACCGATAACAACGAGAAGCTTTCTGGAAACCCGTTCACCGAGTTTTCCGGAAACCAGCGAAAAGATAAGAACGGTCAGATACATGGATGACATGATCATCCGGATCGTCGCGTAAGGTGTGTCGGGAAATGCGGTTTGCAGTGCGTTCAAAGCGGGCGCGATAAGAGATCCGCTCGCAAATGTCATCAGAGAAATTGCCAAAATGCCAACAGTATTGGCGGCAGTTATGCGTTTTTGCTGTCCTTCCATAATAGTCCTCCTAACTGTAAGTATCAGCTGATCTAATTTCATTTTATCCTACAGTTCGACTTTTTCAACGTCGGTTGCGGACAAAAGTGCAAATCTATTATTGAGTCTTTTTGTCCTGTATGGACAATTAGCCGCAGCTGACTTATAATAAAAGAAACAAATTGGGAGGCAATAAATGAAGGTCAGTTTGTGGCATTTGTATGAACGTTTGTTGGAGTTCTCCCCTACGGCCAATATCACAAAGGGCTTGTGCGAGATTGAGGATGTAAGGGTATTTTCGCTGAGCAATCATTTCTATTTTCCTGACTACGTTTATCTGGTGAACGTGTCCCCGGACTATGGGTGGGGCGTGCCGCAGGACTCGATTATTCTGATGCATCAAAACGATATGCTGATCCTTCACAACACCACCTTTTACGATGCGCTGAATAAAATCATGGACATTTTCGACTATTTCAGGGAAATCGAAGGGAAGTTGGAGGAGGCCTGCAAACAGGCAAATCCCTATGAGCCGATGCTGGAAATTCTATATGACTATTATCATCTGCCGATTGTAATTGCAAACAACAATTTAAAAGTACTGGCGGCGACCGAAGTTGTCGGCGCTATCGTCGAAGGATGGGACATAATTTTTAAAACGCAGCACATGCCTATCACCTTTTTCTCGGTCTTTAATAACGACAGCAATAACCATCGCTTTATCTCCTGTAAAAAGCCGTTTTTTATGAATCCGGTCAACCAGAATGCCTCGCAATACTACCGAAAGCTGCTTGTAATACCCTTTGAATCGGAACATACAGCGGGCAAGGTGCTGATCAATTATTTCGATGACCATTTTTCCCCGGGCGATCTGCAGATGGGAGAAATTTTTGCGGGATATCTTTCCAGGACAGAGGATCCGAGCCATAAAAGTCACCACATTGTTTCCTATTTCGAAAATGCACTGCTAAATGGCTATTATTCACAGGAAGAACTTCGTGCAATCTGCTCCATGCGTCACTGGAAGGAAGAGAGCAGCTTTTTCCTTTCCATCATAACGCCCTCCAACTACAAAATGGCGTTGTCCGAATTGCGCTGGTGCTGCGGCATTCTTGAACTGAAAATTCCGGACGCATTTGCATTTGTTCTGAATGAAAATATTGTTGTGATCATGCCGCGGCAAAACCTTCCAATTGAGCAGGTCTTGAAAAACGTGTTCAACAGCTATATTGTGAACTATAATTTCCTGTGCGGCGTCAGTTTGGAAATGCGAGGCCTCAATAACCTGAGATCTTACTATTTGCAGGGACAATATGCGCTGAGAAAACTGAAAGGCGCTGAAAAAGGTATTGCCAGTTTTCAAAGCTGCGGATTTCAGGGAATGTGTGCAGAGATCTCCAAATCGTTTGATTGGCGCTCGTTTTTTCCGCAGGAGCTTAAAGCGCTGAAAGATTTCGACCGAAACAATAAATCGGATTATTATCAGACCTATTATGCCTATCTGCAAAACGATCAGCACATACAGGAAACGGCGCAGCAGCTGCACATCCATCCGAATACCTTAAAATACAGGCTTAAAAAAATATTTTCCATTCTGCAAACAGATCAAAAGGATTTGGAAAAGCGGAATTACTTTTTACTTTGCATGCAATTGGAAAAAAACACGGAAAATCCAATTGCATGAATGCCTGCTCCGGCAGGCCTATAGCGCAGTATTGGTTTCTGTTCGTTAATGGGAAAAATCAACCGACGAGCTGCGGGCATTCAAAGTCCGGAATTCGCTGTCAATGCGGAAAACGGATTGCTGAGAAAGCGCTTGGCCGGCATATTCTGGGAGTAAAGCAGGAATAGTATGTCCAATTGAATAGCCGGCGGCGATGTTGACAGTTTATCTGTCCCGCTGCGGCGAGAACCGGATTCGTTTTTGGAAAAAGGCAGGGTTCTTTCCTGTCCCATCCTGTTTTCCGCCTTGTTTAAAACATCGATAAACGCAAAAAGACCACCGGCTTTGGCCGGTGGTCTTTGTTTTGATTGTCCGTTAAACGGCGATATTTCCGAAAAACAGCAGACGCATGTTCATGACACAAGTGGATCGAAAAACTGCGAATGGCCGCTTTCGGGCCGAAAAGAAGGCTGCAAATGCGTTGTTTCAAACGTGGAACAAAAGCGGACGCTCAGGCTGTCGGGGCCTGGGGCTGCTCCTCTTCCCGTTCGGCGGCAAGCATATCCTTTACCTTCATCAGGCGGGTCTGGTTGCCGCGCTCGTTTTCTTCCAGCTTCATGGTAATATAGCGGATCTGCTGCTCCATTTCGGGGATCATGACGTGCTCGAGCGCGTTGACGCGCCGGCGGGTCTTCTCGATCTCGTCCGCAAGCATGTTGGCGGTCTTTTCGGTTTCCGCCAGCTCGATGAGATCAGGCAGCAGCGCCGCGAGATCCAGCACCGCGCCGTCCAGCTCGCTGGACGAAAAGGCGAAGCCGTAAGGCAGCTCGAAAGAGCCGCCGTTGTCCAGCAGACGGAAGGTAGGCGTTTCAACACTCATGATGTTGCGCAGATCGGTGCGTACCTTGGCTGTACGGATGGGGTAAAGCAGCGCTTCGGTGACAGCGGCATTGCCCATCTCGGCGCGGGCGACCGAAAAGCGGTTCATCGCCTGCGCAAGCTTCTGCTCGACCGCCGCACGCCGTTTTTTGTTTTCCTTGACGACCTCGATGAAGCGCCGCACCATCTCGTCGCGCTTGTCCTTGAGCAGTTTATGCCCACGCGCGGCGGTTTTCAGCCGCTTTTTGAGCCGGGTCAGCTCCATTCGGGTCGGGTTTACGAGTTTTGCCATGCGGCATGAACTCCTTTCCTAAAAACAGACGGGATCAGTCGTTGTCCTCGGATTTTTCAAGCGGCCAGTACTTGTCCAGATATTCGTCCCGGATACGCTTGAGCTCGGTGCGCGGCAGGATCTTCAGCAGTTTCCAGCCGAGATCGAGGGTCTCCTCGATGGTGCGGTTGGTATTGTAACCCTGGGAAACGTACTGCTGCTCAAACTGGGTCGCAAACTCGGCATAGAGCTTGTCGACCGGGGAAAGCGCCGCGTCGCCGAGGATGACCGCCAGCTCCTTTGCGTCCTTGCCGCGGGCAGAGGCCGAGAAAAGCTGGTTCATGGTGTCCGAATGGTCCTCGCGGGTCTTGCCTGCGCCGGTGCCCTTGTCCTTCAAACGGGAAAGCGAGGGCAGCACGTCGATTGGGGGCGTAATGCCGCGCCGGTAAAGCTCGCGGGAAAGAATGATCTGTCCCTCGGTGATATAACCGGTCAGGTCGGGGATCGGGTGGGTCTTGTCGTCTTCCGGCATGGACAGAATCGGGATCTGGGTGATCGAGCCGGGATTTCCCTTGATGCGGCCGGCGCGCTCATACAGCGACGCAAGGTCGGTGTACATGTAACCGGGATAGCCGCGGCGACCGGGGATCTCCTTGCGGGCGGCCGAAACCTCGCGCAGCGCCTCGGCATAGTTGGTGATGTCGGTCATGATGACCAGGACGTGCATTCCCAGCTCATAGGCGAGGTATTCCGCGCAGGTGATCGCCAGACGCGGGGTCGCGATGCGCTCGACCGCGGGGTCGTTCGCGAGGTTCATGAAAAGCACCGTGCGCTCGATGGCGCCGGTTTTGCGGAAATCGCTGATGAAGAAGTCGGCCTCTTCAAAGGTGATGCCGATGGCGGCAAACACGACCGCGAAGCCCTCGCCCGAGGCGCGCACCTTTGCCTGACGCGCGATCTGGGCCGCGAGCTGGGAGTGCGGCAGGCCGGAGCCGGAGAATACCGGCAGTTTCTGGCCGCGTACCAGAGTATTCAGACCGTCGATGGCCGAAATACCAGTCTGGATAAATTCGGCCGGGTAGTCGCGGGCGGCCGGGTTGAGCGGCGAACCGTTGATGTCCATCTTCTTTTCGGGAATGATGGCGGGGCCGCCGTCGATCGGATTGCCCATGCCGTCAAAGACACGGCCCAGCATGTCGCGGGAAACCTCGAGCAGGGTGCCGTGGCCGAGAAAACGGGCCTTGCTGGTCATAATTTTGAGTCCCTGAGAGCTTTCAAACAGCTGGACCAGCGCCTTGTCCTTGTTGATCTCCAGCACCTTGCCGTAACGGATCTCGCCGCTTTGCTGCTCGATCTCGACCAGCTCGTCGTATTTGACCCCTTCGACCCCTTCAACCAGCATCAGGGGGCCGACGACCTCGCGAATGGTTTTATATTCCTTGCGCATATGCTTCGTCTCCTCCCATGAGCGCGGCGAACTCGTCGTCCATCTCGGCGTTGATCGCGTTGATGCGTTCGGGGAATTCGTCCTCGGTAATGTATTTCATACGTCCAATCTTCTCGATGACCTTCATCGAGGTGATCTTGCTGAACGCGACGTCCTTGTCCAGCGCTTCGTTTGCTTTTTCATACCAGCGGTGGATCGCCTTGAGCATTCCGTACTGTTTCTGCGGGCTGGTGTAGGTGTCCACGTCGTGGAAAGCGATCTGATGCAGATAGTCCTCGCGGATGCTGCGGGCGCTCTCCAGCTTGAGGCGATCCTTAAAGCTCAGCGCGTCCACGCCGACCAGCCGGACGATCTCTTCCAGCTCAGCCTCGTCCTGTAAAAGCCCCATTGTGTCGGCGACCAGCCTGGACCAGTCGGCGCCGATGTTGCGGTCATAGTAGGCGCCCATATTGTCCTTGTACAGCGAGTAGCTGGTCAGCCAGTCGATCGCCGGGAAATGCCGCTTCTGCGCAAGGGCGCTGGACAGGCCCCAGAACACCTTGACGATGCGCAGCGTCGCCTGCGAAACCGGCTCGGAGGTATCGCCGCCCGGAGGGGAAACCGCGCCGATAGCGGTGATCGCGCCGGTGCGGTGATCGCTGCCAAGGCAGGTCACGATGCCTGCGCGTTCATAGAACTCGGCCAGACGGCTGGACAGATAGGCGGGATAACCTTCCTCGCCCGGCATCTCTTCCAGACGGCCGGACATCTCGCGCAGCGCCTCAGCCCAGCGGGAGGTGGAGTCCGCCATGATCGCGACCTTATAGCCCATGTCGCGGAAGTATTCGGCAATGGTGATGCCGGTGTAAATGGAGGCCTCGCGGGCCGCAACCGGCATGTCCGAGGTGTTGGCGATGAGCACAGTGCGCTTCATCAGCGGCAACCCGGTGCGCGGGTCTTTCAGTTCGGGGAACTCCATGAGCACGTCGGTCATCTCATTGCCGCGCTCGCCGCAGCCGATATAGACGATGATGTCCGCGTCCGCCCATTTTGCAAGCTGGTGCTGCACGACCGTTTTGCCCGAACCAAAGGGGCCGGGGATCGCCGCGACGCCGCCCTTGGAGATCGGGAACAGGGTGTCGATGGTGCGCTGGCCGGTGATCATCGGCTCGGTCGGGGTGAGCTTTTCAGCAAAGGGACGCCCGCGGCGAACCGGCCATTTCTGAAGCATGCTGAGTTCCTTGAGACTGCCGTCCTCAAGCTTGAGGGTCGCGACCGTCTCCTCGATGGTGAATTCGCCCGCGCGGATATCGGCCACTTCGCCGGACATCCCCGGAGGAACCATGATTTTCTGGGTGACGGCGGGCGTCTCCTCTACCGTGCCGAGCACGTCGCCGGGCCCGAGCTTGTCGCCGGGTTTTGCGACCGGCACGAAGTTCCACTTCGCCTCGCGATCCAGCTTGGGAATATCCACGCCGCGCGCGATGCGGTCGCCCGCCTGCTCATAGATGCGCTCAAGCGGGCGCTGAATGCCGTCAAAGATGCCGCCGATCAGGCCGGGCGCAAGCTCGACCGAAAGCGGTTCGCCGGTGGAGTAGACCGGTTCGCCCGGCCCAAGCCCCGCCGTATCCTCATAAACCTGGATGGACGCCCGGTCGCCGCGAAGTTCGATGATCTCGCCGATCAGGCGCTTATCCGAAACGCGGACCACGTCGTACATCTGGCTGCTGCGCATGCCGGACGCGACAATCAGCGGGCCCGCGACCTTTTCGATGACTGCGTTGTTTTCATTCATCAGCTGTTACCTTCCTGTTCAAAGAGGAGATCGGCGCCGATCGCCTTCTCGATATTGTCCCGGATGCCCTTCATTCCAAGTCCGAGGCTGCCCTCGGCATTGGGAATGGGGATAATCGCGGGAAAAGGCACGGTCTTATATTTCTCCACCGCTTCGGGGATTTTGACCATTGCCTGCTCGGTGATATAAATGATCGCGGCGCCTTCCCGCGCAAGCTTATGCACCGCGCGCTCGATCTCCCGCGGTTCGTCCGCAAAGACCGTCTGGACGCCGAGCGCGCCCCACAGCATCACCGAGTCACGGTCGCCGACGACCGCGATCTTAATCTGTTCTGCCATAATCCGCGCCCTCCTTTAAGCGTTTGCCCTGTCCGCGCGTTTTTTTGCAAACAGCACCCGAAGGGTGCGGCACTCGCTCTCGCTCGCGAGGATAAACCAGGCGATCGGCCCGATTCCGAAAGAATCATACCGGCCTTCCAGCGCAAGGGCCAAAAGCGATTCATCGATCTGATCCCGGGCCGCTTCAAAAGAACCGCTGCGGTAGAGTTCAAGCGCCCGGCGCAGCCCTTCGGCATTGAAGCCGGAGGCGAGCAGCGCCGGCAGCTGTTCTTCCGCCGCGGAAAGCGCGGCGAGCAGCGTCGGCTCGTCAAGACGTCCACCCGGCGCCAGCATCGGCGCAAGATCGGTTTCATCCCAGCCCAGCGCCCGCGCGCGAAGCACTGACAGAACGTTGGTATAGTCGATTTTATTGGTAAAATAGTTGGAGCAGAATGCATTGCGGCGCTTTTTCAGGACCGCCGCAATGTGGGTAAAAATCGCCTTGTCCACCGAAGCGCTGAGCAGGCGAGGATCGACATGCAGCTTCAATTCCGCCTCAAGCGCGCCAAGCGCGCCGCAAAGCGGTTTGCCAAGCGCCGAATAGTCGGCGTTTTCCACAGCCTGCCGCAGGGTATCCAGCGGGAATACGCCCGCGCTGAGCGCCTCATCCGCCTCTGCTTTGCCGCCAAGCAGGCGGCTTTTAAGCAGGAGCTTCAGGTTGGTCGCGTCCATATCCAGATAAAACAAGTTGGTCAGCGCCGGGTCGGGGGTAATATCCGCGACCTGGGCGCGCACCTCTGCGCGCCGAAACGCGATGAGCGCATCCGGATCGTTTTTGATCGGGTAATCCGCCGCATAGCCCCAGTCGTTCAGTTGGCGCAGCGCTTCATCATAGCCAAGCTCACGCAGCCGCGCAAGCTTGCCGCGGTCCAGCAGCGCGTTTTCCAGCAAACGCACCCGGCCAACGGCGTAAGGGTAGTTATCCGAAGGCATAGATTATTCCTCCGTCTGAAACAAAAGGGCATAAACCTTTGCTTCGTTTTCATCGCGGAACGCGTCCACCAGCGCGCCGAACGAACAGTCGACATCGCTTTCCTCGCCGATGAGCTGAACGCCACCCGCAAAATTGCCGGTGCGATCGCTGAGGGTCAGCGATCCGGTCTTGCCGGCTTGCACAAGCGCCTCGTTTAACAGCTCCAGCATTGTCTTGCCGCCGAGAAAAGGCCTGGTATAACGCTCCGCAACATCTGCCGGAACGACAACCTGTTCGCAGCCGGTTTGCGCGCCCTGCGTGACAAGACCGCAGACCAGCGCGCGGTACTCCTCGCCGGAAAGGCTGCACAGTGCCTGTTTCGCCTGCGCAAATACCTCGTCAATAAGCGCCCGCTTTTTGGCAAGCGCGCTTTTGCGCGCCTCGATGCCGGCTGTCAGCAGACGGCGCTTTTCGGTTTCCGCCGCTTCGGCAGCGGCCTTTGCCTCGATTCCGGCGGCTTCACTGCCTGCCGCGGCGAGCGCATCGGCTTTTGCCTTTTCCGCTTCGGCCTGCGCCGCATTGAGCATGCGCTGCGCGTCAGCCTGCGCGTCCAGCCGGATCGTATCCAGAATCTGTTGTGCTCCCATAAATCCGGGTCCGCCTTTCGTCAAAAATAACAGGGACGATACAGACGTCCGATTACAGGTTGACAACCAGCAGGATCGAGATGAGCAGCGCGAGAATCGCGTAGGTCTCGACCAGCGCGGTCATGGTAATGCCCTTACCGGAAGCGCCCGGCTGTTTTGCGGTCATATGAATGGCCGAGACGGCAACCTTGCCCTGATAGATGGCGGAGAACAGGCCGCCGAGCGCAATGGGCATGCAGGCGCCAAAGTACTGCCAGCCAAGCGCCGTGCTGATCTCGGAAGCGCCGCCGCCGAGCAGACCGAGCTGCAGCATGACCATAACGCCGGTCAGGAAGCCGTAAATGCCCTGGGTGCCGGGCAGCGCCTCGATAACCAGCAGCTTACCGAACAGGTCGGGATTCTCGGTGCAGACGCCGGCAGCTGCCTGGCCGCCGATGCGGACGCCGTAAGCGGAACCGATACCCGGGAGAACGACCGCAAGTGCGGCGCCGATGATCGCGATTACCATACCGAATGACATGTTGATGTACCTCCAAAAATGTTTGAGAAAGCTTATTTAATATTTTGATTAAAATGGAAAACAAAAATAGGGTTTATTTGCGCTCGGTCAGCACATTCGTGTAGCGGGGCTGAACCGAGAGCGGATTGAAGGCGTAACCGCCGCCTTCATAAAATTTGCCGTAAAATTCGATATATTGCAGACGGCTCGCGTGAACATAAGCGGAAAGAAGGCCCATCGCGAGGTTGAACACATGTCCCACAACATAAATCAGAATGGAACAGATCCAGCCGATTACGCTGCCCTGCACCATACCGGCAAGCATATTCATAACCATGCCGACCACGCCGCTGCTCATCATGAGCGCGAGAATGCGGGAATAGGAGAGAATATCGCTCATAAAGCCGGTGATGTCATAGAGCTTGGCAATGCCGCCGAAAATGCGCACGAGCGGATTTCCGGTCTCGAATTTGGCAAAAGCGAGCAGCAGAAGGCCGCCGATTCCGAGACAGACATAACTGGCCATCTTAAGGGCGGGCACAAACAGCAGCCCGATGCCCGCAAGCAGGAAGATCCAACTGATCTGGTTGCCCAGCGCGTCCTGCCATCCGCCTGCGCGGAATTTGTAGTAGGCGCTGATGCCCAGTCCGAAGCAGATATGCACACCGCCGACCGCAAGGCAGAGGATCATAACGTTGAGCGGACTGTAAAGCGGCGTGACAAGCACCGGCGGGAACCACTCGGCGCCGAAATAACTGCCGAACATGATGCCCCAGAAGATGGTGGGGATGCTCGCATACATCAGCACCGTGGTCAGTTTGCGGAATTCCCCTTTCGGCTTTTTCAGCTTGATAAACAGCCAAATGGCGATCAGCATCACAAAACCGTAACCGACATCCGCCATCATCATGCCGAAAATCAGCCAGTACCATGGCGCCATTGCCGGGTTGGGGTCAATGTTCTCCAACGGGTTGGGGCGGCTGAACATATCTGTCAGGGTCTCAAACGGGGTAACCAGCTTGTTGTTTTTAACCAGTGTCGGCGGCTTTTCGTCCTCGGCGGGGTCCTCCACAACCAGATCGTAAACGTCGGTCGCATAATGGATGGCCTCTTCCAGATCTTCCAGCCGGTTCTCCGGCACCCAGCCCTGAATATAAAAAGTGCTTTCGGTTTCGTTGAACGGAACACTGCGGCGCTGCAAATCGGCGTTTAGCTGATCGCAGAGCTGCTCAATTTCCCGTATGCGCGCGCCGGTCTGTGCGGCCTGCTGTGCAAGTTCGCTCAACCGGGCACGTGCCGACTCGATCTGCGCATTCAGAGCGTCGTGGGCGGCGCGGGCGGTTGTTTCAGCAGCGGGAGGCGCCGCCTCAATAAACCCGAGCGGTTTTGCCGCTTCCATTACCCGGCCGTCTGCGCTTTTGTGGCAAACGATCAGGCAGGCGGTCGACCCGGCGGCCGGTGCGAGCAGCTGTACATAAGCGCCAAGCTCTTCCAGCTCGGCAAGCCTGTCCGCCGCCGCAGAGGGAATATAGCCGGTGTGCACCGCACAGGTCTGGGTAGCATGCAGTTCGTTCAGCGGAATTTCCAGCGGCAGCCAGGGGTCATATTGTTCCAGCGCGCTTTTGGCAGCGGAAATCTCTCCTTCAACCGAAGCCATTTCGCTCTCAATGCGCGCCGCGTCCTGCGCGAGCGTTTCGGACTCCTCTTTGCGCCGGATAAATTCGTCGTAATCGACGGTGGGCAGATCCTCAAAAAATCCGGGCTTTGCGCCATAACGCTTGACAAAGCGAAGCGCATCGGCCGAACTCTGCACCTCGGCCGCAGTTTCGGCGAGCTTTTCATCCCGCACGCTGCCGTCGTTCTCGGTGATCATGAGAACCGAAGCGCGCTGCAATTCAAGCAGCAGCGCCTGCCGGTCGCGGCGCATGGCGAAGATGGTCGCCTTTTTCATCGGCAGAATCATAACTTGCGCACCTCTTGCGTAATAAAGACCACGGCGTTTTCGGTGTGCGCGGCGGCTTTGCGAACCATCTCGTCGGCACGCGCGTTCTCCTGCTCAACCAGCGCGGCGGCTTTTTCATCCGCCTGTCTGGAAGCCTTCGCAAGATCGCTTTCCGCCTTTGCTTTTGCCGCGTCAACAAGCTCCTGTGCGGCCAGTCTCGCGCTGCGTTCCCCTTCGCGGGCGATGTCGCGAGCCTGTGCGGCGGCCTGGGCACGCAGCTCGGCGGCCTGCCGTTCAGCATCCTTGATCTGTTCGAGTATTGTCATCCTGCAAAATCACCACCTTAGTGTTCATTATAAAGCAGATAAGATGAATTTTTGAAAACATTTTAGCTAAATAATAACATTAATTTTCCCGAAAGTACAGAGAATCATCCAAAATTCAACCCCTGTTGAGACAATGGGGCGTCAAAGAATTGCAGTGTTTTGAAAATGGCGGACGGATCGGGTAAGGATGTTGAAAAAAACATGCAAAGGTTGAAAAATTACCGGATTTGTGGGATAATCAGGGGCAAACAGAAAACAGGGCCTTTCAAGGAATATAAAGAGGTATTTACTGCGAAACATGAAAAAGGAAAATCTTGCGCTGCTGTGCGACTATTATGAGTACACCATGGCCAATGGCTATCATCTTGCCGGAATCGGCGACAAGGTGGTTTATTTTGATCTGTATTTCCGGACTGTGCCTGACGGCGGCGGTTTTGCAATCGCGGCGGGACTTTGGCGGGTGATCGAGTATATCCGCGACCTGCATTTTGACGAAAGCGATATCGCCTATCTGCGCAGCAAAGGGGTATTTTCCGAACCCTGGCTGGAGATGATGAGCAATTTCCGCTTTGACGGCGATATCTATGCCGTTCCCGAGGGAACGCCGATATTCCCCAACGAGCCGATCATCACGGTGCGCGCAAAGGCGGAACAGGCGCAGATCATCGAGACCTTCCTGCTGCTTTGCATCAACCATCAGTCCCTGATCGCGACCAAGACCAACCGAATCGTCCGCGCCGCCGAGGGCCGCTCGGTTATGGAGTTCGGCGCGCGCCGCGCGCAGGGTTCCTCTGCGGCCTATATGGGCGCGCGTGCGGCTTATATTGCCGGCGTGGCCGGAACGTCGGTTGCGCTTTCCGACAAACTGTTCGGCATTCCGGCGACCGGAACCATGGCGCATTCCTGGGTGCAGATTTTTGACGACGAATATACCGCCTTCAAAACCTATGCCGAGATCTATCCGCACGGCTGCTCGCTGCTGGTGGACACCTACAATGTGCTGAAGAGCGGCGTTCCCAACGCCATTCGCGTTTTCAAGGAAGTTCTTCTTCCGCAGGGCATTGAGGATTGCAGCATCCGCATAGATTCGGGCGATATCACCTATCTGTCCCGCAAAGCGCGCCGGATGCTGGATGAGGCGGGGCTTCCGAAGTGCAAGATCATCGCTTCCAATTCGCTGGATGAGAACATCATTCGGGACATCATCCGCCAGGGCGGCATGGTGGACGGTTTCGGAGTTGGCGAACGCCTGATCACTGCCAAAAGCGACCCCGTGTTCGGCGGTGTCTACAAGCTGGTTGCGGTTGAGGACGAAAAGGGCGCCATCATTCCGAAAATCAAGATCAGTGAAAACGTCAGCAAGATCACGACCCCGCATTTCAAGCGGCTGTACAGGCTGTATGAAAATGAAACCGGAAAGGCGATCGCCGACTATATCTGTGTCCATGACGAGACGCTGGACGGCGTGACTGAGCTGGAACTGTTCGACCCGCAGTATACCTGGAAAAAGAAGACGGTGACCGATTTTACCGCGCGCGAACTGATGGTCCCGATATTCCTTGGCGGCAAACTGGTTTACGAGTCGCCGCACGTCGAGGAGATTCGCGCCTACTGCATGCGGGAGATCGACAATCTCTGGGAAGAGGTCAAGCGGTTTGAAAACCCGCACAATTACTATGTAGACCTGTCCCGCAAACTCTGGTCAATCAAGCGTGAACTGCTGGACCGCAACGGGAGCGGCAAATGAGGAAATACGATTTTGTGCTGTTTGATTTTGACGGCACCCTTTATAATACCTTTTTAGGCATCGCGCGTTCCTGCCAGTACGCGATGAAGGTCGAGATGGGGCGGGAATATCCCGATATTGAGGTTTTCCGCAAATGCATCGGCCCTCCTTTGCGGGAGATCTTTGTCTCCGGCTTTGGACTCAGCGAGGAGGAAGCGCGGCGGACAGTGCAGCGGTTTCGGGAGCGTTATAACCGCGAAGGCGTCCTGGAATGCGAGCTTTATCCCGGCGTGCGGGAACTGCTGAACAGGCTGCGCGCGGAAAAGGTTGGACTTGCAATCGCCTCCAGTAAGCCGGCAAGCATGATCCGCACGATTCTTGGCAACGACCGGCTGCTTGATCAGTTTGATTTTGTGACCGGCATTCAGAGCGAGGACGACCCGAGCACCAAAACCGACATGGTCCGCCGGGCGCTGGACTACTTCGGACCGGACGGCAGAGCCGTCATGATCGGCGACAGGTTCTATGACGCCGAAGGGGCGCAAAATATGGGGATCGACTTTATCGCCGCGCTGTACGGCTTTGGCCCGGAATCGGAATTTGCACCCTATCCCAGCGTACTGCACGCGCACTCAGCGCAGGAAATTTCGGAATTCCTGCTTTTGCAAGAATAAAAAAAGGCGGCCTGCGCAGGCCGCCTTTTCAGTTTGGTTTTGTTTTTCTCCATTGTGCGGGACCGCTGGCCGAAATATACAGCTGAAAGAAACCTTCTTTTGAAAGCTTTATCTGCTTACGGGCGGCCTGACGGGCAATCGGGCGTTATTCCGCAAAATACTTTTTAAGCCTGCCCGGTTCCTTTCAAATGGGCAGTTGTTTTATCTTTTTCCTTAATTAAGTGCAGTATCACATTCGCTGCCAAAAGGGCATAGGTGATCCAGGCCGCGTTTTTAAATGCGAGGAAGAACCTGTCAAATGACCACAGACTGTCTCCAAAGACATTGAATACAGCGTGAAGAACGCTGTGAATTCCGAAGCTTCCGTCATGAGCGCTCGGCAGCGTGTTGAAAAGAAGATTCAGACCTAAATCAACCGTGCAGAATAAAGAGATCAAAAACAGAACAGCCGCAATGATTTTTAGTGTCCTCAATTTTTTCATAGAATACCTCCTCGGATCTCGACTGGTCTTTTAATTTTTATTGTGCGGGTAAGCGATACCGGAGTCAATACTTTTCAGTCTGCCGCGGGGGAATCCTGCCATGAAATTACAAATTTTGTAATGGCGCCGGGAATTTAAGCCGCCGTCAAGCGGCGTAATCCGAATGCGCGGGCCGTTTCCTTGACAAAACACTCCCGGCATGGTATCTTTTTCATGTTCATCGGCTTTTTGCGGCCGCGTGCGCGGCGCAGCCGGCCGAAATATTCCGAAAATGGAGCGGTTTTTTATGGAAAGAATTCAGACAATTGAAACCCGCAACCTGTGCGAAAGCGCCAAAAACGGCGGCTGCGGCGAATGCCAGACCTCCTGCCAGTCCGCCTGCAAGACTTCCTGCGGCGTGGCCAATCAGCAGTGCGAAAAAGCCAAAGATTAAGCAGACAAAAAACCGCCGCTGAACAGGCGGCTTTTTTGTGTGTAAAAACTGGAGAGAACCATGATACATCAATACCAACTCAACGGCTATAATATCGTGCTGGACAGCTGCTCCGGTTCGATCCATGTCGTGGACGAAGTGGCCTATGCGATGATAGCCGGCTATAAAAAGATGTCCGAACAGGAGCTGGTCGCGCAGACCCTTCGAGACTTCGGCCATCTTCCGGACGTCAATGAAGCCGAAATACGCGGCTGCCTTGAAGATATCCGCGCGCTGGAGGCGGCGGGCAAACTGTACAGCGAGGACCGGTTTGCCGATCTGGCCGAGACCGTCAAGCAGGGGCCGCAGCATCAGGTGATCAAGGCGATGTGCCTGCATGTGGCGCACACCTGCAACCTCAATTGTTCCTAGTGCTTTGCCAGCCAGGGAAAATATCACGGCGAGCGGGCAATTATGTCCTATGAGGTGGGAAAACAGGCGTTTGATTTCCTGATCGCGAGTTCCGGAACGCGGCGGAATCTGGAAGTCGACTTTTTCGGCGGCGAGCCGCTGATGAACTGGGAAGTCGTCAAGCAGCTGGTGGCCTATGCCCGGCAGCAGGAAAAGCTACACAACAAAAATTTCCGTTTTACCCTGACCACCAACGGCATGCTGGTGGACGATGAGGTCATTGATTTCTGCAACCGCGAGATGCACAATGTCGTGCTCAGCCTGGACGGCAGAAAGGAAATCCACGACCGTCTGCGGGTGGACTATGCCGGCAACGGGAGCTATGACCGGATCGTGCCGAAATTTCAGGAGTTCGTGAAAAGGCGCGGCGATAAGGAGTACTACATGCGCGGTACCTTTACCCACGCGAACCCCGACTTTACGAAAGATCTGTTCCACATGGCCGATCTCGGCTTTGACCGGCTGAGCATGGAGCCGGTGGTCTGCGCGCCGGACGATCCTGCCGCGCTTACCGATGAGGACGTCAAAATCGTGCTGGAACAGTATGAGCTTCTGGCGAAAGAGATGCTCAAGCGGAAAAAAGAGGGCCGGCCCTTTACTTTTTACCACTACATGCTGGACCTGACCGGCGGTCCCTGCATCTATAAAAGGCTGTCCGGATGCGGAAGCGGCACCGAATATGTTGCGGTGACCCCGTGGGGCGACCTGTATCCCTGCCACCAGTTTGTGGGAGAGGAACGCTTTAAATTGGGGGATATCTGGAACGGCGTCACCAACCAGGCGATTCGCCGGGAATTCCAGTCCTGCAACGCCTATTCCCGCCCGGAGTGCCGGGACTGCTGGGCGAGACTCTACTGCTCCGGCGGCTGCGCGGCCAACGCCTATCACGCCACCGGCAGCGTTGGCGGCGTTTACAAACAGGGCTGCGAGCTGTTTAAAAAACGTATCGAGTGCGCGGTCATGCTGCAAATCGCCGAAAAGAACCTGTAATGGAAACGCCGGTTTATGATTTTGCCGTCCGGTATGCGCAAAACGGCGGCGCCCGGCTGCATATGCCGGGTCATAAGGGGCGCGGCATATTGGGCTGTGAGGCGCTGGACATTACCGAAATCAAGGGCGCCGATTCCCTTTACGAAGCGGACGGCATCATCGCGAAAAGCGAACGGAATGCGGCGGAATTGTTCGGGGTGCACCGCACCTTCTTCTCCGCGGGAGGCAGCTCCCAATGCCTGAAAGCGATGCTGTTTCTCGCCTTGCAGGGTGGGAAAAGCCGGACGGTGCTCGCCGCGCGTAACGTCCATAAATCCTTTATCCAGGCCGCCGCGCTGCTGGATTTTGAGGTCGAGTGGATCTGGCCGCAGCCCTATCAGCTGCTGAGCTGCGCCGTGTCGCCCCAAATGCTGGCCGAGGCGCTGGAAAAGCTTGCGCAGCCCCCCGCGGCCGTTTATCTGACATCGCCGGATTATCTGGGCCATCTGCAGCCGGTCAAGGCGCTTGCGGAGATTTGCCACAAATATAATACGGTTTTGCTGGTGGACAACGCGCACGGCGCCTATCTGCACTTTCTGCCCGAGCCGGTTCATCCGGCGGATCTCGGTGCTGACGCCTGCTGCGACTCGGCGCACAAGACGCTGCCGGTGCTGACAGGCGGAGCCTATCTGCATCTGATTTCGGACAGGGCGGCGAACTGGGAGCAGAATGCGCGTCAGGCGCTTTCCCTGTTCGGATCGACCAGTCCCTCTTATCTGATCCTTGAATCGCTGGATCTGTGCAACGCCAGTCTTGCGCGGGATTTCAGGCCGCAATTGGCCGAAGCGGCCGTCCGGGTTGCGAAGCTCAAAACCGGGCTTAAAGCGGACGGCTGGACGGTGGAGGACACCGAGCCGCTGAAACTGGTAATAAAAGCGCCCGGGGATATCTGTACCGGTACCGCGCTTGCGGACCGGCTCCGCGCAGGCAGGGTGGAGTGCGAGTATGCGGACCCGGATTATCTGGTGCTGATGTTTTCCCCAAAAAACGACCCTGCGGATTATGCGCTGGTCGCACAAACGCTTGGATGCGCGCCGCCGCAGGGAGATGCTTCCGCGCACTGTGCCATGCGTCCGCCCCAAAAGGCGATGGGAATTCGCAGCGCGCTCTTTGCGCCCTGCGAGGAAATACCGGTAGAGCTGGCGCTGGGCCGAATCTGCGGCGCGCCTTCGGTATCCTGTCCGCCGGCGGTCCCGGTTGTCGTCAGCGGCGAAGTAATCACGCGGGAAGCAATTGCGGTTTTTCGCCATTACGGCATTCATTCGGTCGTCGCAGTGAAAGAGTAAGCGGGGACTTTTCTTTAGACAAATAAACAGCGGCAGCCGGCACACCCGCAAAGGCGGATGCCGGCTGCCGCTTTTGTTTTTATTTGCTTCGGCAAATAAGATTCTCCAGCTTCGCCCGGGGGAGCGGATTTCCTTTCAGGCTGTGGGCAAAACGAGCTGTTGGACGTCCGGGAGAGAAGGACGAGCAATAAAAATTTTGCTCACGGACGGTGGGACAGATAACACAGGGAGGGCACACTGTTCAGCGACTCTTGAACGGTTTGCCGGTATAATGACCTTACGAAGCTTACCCGAATCCCCGGCTGCGCTGGGGTCCTGAAAAAACTCTTGCCATGCCGTTTGTCTGCTCGGCCGCGTGCTTGACAGGGAAGTTTTCGGGCTGTGCTGCGGAAAAAACTGGTATCAGAAAAAGAGAATGGAAGCCTTCTCTTTGCATATACTATCATCACGGAAGATTTGAAGAATCCATTGACCGATCCATAAACGCAGCGCGAAGCGAAAGTTGACGTTTAGGGACGAGCGCAAGTGGCGCAACGCCGCAGCGTTCGTCCCGGCGGCAAAAAGCTGGCGGCTGATGTTTTCGGAATTGGAAAGCGGAGGACGCAGATCTTCCGCTTTTTTGTGTATAAAAAGGCCGGTCAAGCGGCTTGAAAGATGTTTTGCCAATAGCGCGGTAAAAACGCAAACAGAAGCAGTCGGCAGCAGAAACGGCAAAAAAATAAAGCGGACAAAGGAAGGCAAAGGCGCAATATAAACATAAAAAATTCGCGCAGAAAAGTACATTAGCCTGCGCGGATGCCGGTCGCTGTCAATGCGGTGGATGTGCTTGCGCAAAAAATGACGCGGCAGTGTTGGTTGCCGTTCGCTTTTGTTATGGAACAGACTCCCCGAAAGGCCGCGGCCGGGCAAAGGGGCAAAATCCGGAACTTTTTTGCTTGCGAACTTTCCGCACGGACGCTATAGTTAAGGAAAAAGGCTTAGACAGGGGAGAATGAATTTGACGATTTGGATGTCCGAACCGCAGAAAAGCAAAAAACTTCACGGCTTGTCCTCACTGGGCGGACTGCTTGGCGTTGTCGGTCTTATGGTGGTTTTGATTCTTGCGGGCGTTATGCTCATCATGCAGATGCAGTGGCCGAGATGGACCTCGGTGCTGCTTTGCTTTGCGGTCACGGTGCTGGCCGTAATTCTGGCCATGCGGCTGGGCAGACGAGGATTGCGGGCTGCGCTGGTATTTTTTCTGGACGAGGAGCAGCGGCTGTATATTGCGGACCTGCGGCAGATTGCAGCGTATGGCCGTGGGTTGCTCGGCTATGCCGCTCGGGAACAGAGCATCGGAAGAATGCTGGAAAATATAAAAAAACACGGAAAAATGCCCTCCAACGCGACCGAGATCATTGCGGTGGAGAAAATCCGGGAAAACAGAAATGACTATGCTGTTGCCTGCATCCTGCGCGGCGATGGGGATCGGCTTTTCCGATTCACCTATGTGGTGCCGAAGGGCTATCCGGAGGAAAATCTGCTTTTGCAGCAGCTGGAGCTGAGACAGGGACCGGCGTATTCTGTCGAACTCGAAGAGAGCCGGACGCCGCTGTATATCCTGCTGAGCGCGCTTGCCTGCGCGGCGTCCGCGGCCCTCTGTTTTTTAAGCCATCCGGCCTTTGCAATTTTGCCGCAGAAAATCTATTTCCCCTTTCTTGCCGTTTTTCTGGTCTGCGTTACCGCGCTGGTCACCTTCATTATCCGGCGCCGCCGGGGCGAATGAAGGGCCGCGTGACGGGAGGCGGGGCAGACCGGGAAAAAACGCGAGGGACAAAGGGCAAAGAGAATTGACAATTATCTTTGCGCGCATGAGCGCCGGTGAGGGTTCGGTACAGCCGCAGCACTGCGCAAAACATCTTCTTCCCGTTTTGGGAAATAGGACAGGAACCGCCGGTCAATCATGCGCAGGGTCTCGTTTACAAGATCGTCAATGGTCTCGTAATGAAGATAGAAGGTGGAGCGGTTTACACCGGCCTGACGACAGAGCTCCTTGATCGTGATAACTTGCGCAGTCATCGAAGTGAGTTCACAAAGATGCCCTCAGAAGCCGCTGATCCCAATCGCTTCCAAAGCTGCGCATGTCCACAATTCTTATCTGCCCCGGCCCGGCAGCCAACGCCGCTTCTTTGCGTTCCCTGTATTTTTTCCGCACAAACAACAGCCGTCATTTATACG